>JBIKWG010000079.1:0-11479 GCA_044356425.1 Bdellovibrionota bacterium
TGAAATTGTTGCGGCTCTTAGTTAGTCGAATCGGAATTGCTCTGCTGATTTGAGAACGTAAGCTACTGCGGATTTGTTGGCTCTTTCTTGTTGTTGGGCTGTAGGTTGATAGTTAGATTGAAGAAGAGTTGGGGCTATGAGCTAGAGCAGCAAAGTGCAGCGAATTGTCTTTGTCATAGAACCACTCTGCTCGATCATCTAAGCCGCCCAACATGAAGGGGCGTGATACTTTTCGAGACGGCAGTAGAGGGTTTTCAACCACAATCCAACGTAGGCGTCCGTTGGCATTGTCGATAACAGCTACATCGTCAAACCCGTCTCCTGATAGATCAAAGCCGGTAAGAAATCGTATCTGTCGACTTAGTGGGGCTGCGAATCGCAGGCTTTGAGCAGGACCACGACTGCTCGAATGATTTGCTTCTGAGAAGGTCAAGACTGACTGTCCCTGGCGTTGGATTTGGAGCAGGATCGACGAATTACTGCGCCTGAATCGTCCGAGCAGATGTGCTCGACCGGTGCTTGTTTGAATTGCTCCCACTGCGGGTGCAGATACGGCGGTAAGCCGTTGTCTAATTAAGAATGCGTCTTGTGCAGAGCTAGAATTCGTAGTGCCAAGCAAAGAGACCTGAGCGCTCAGCGGGGGGCACGCCTGTAGTCAAAACGGCCAGGGATAAAAGAGCCACCAAGCGAGCTGCTCTTATTAAACAGCTGCGTGTCGAATTTGCTCGTTCGGTGTGTGAATCAACATTTCGGCTGACCTTACATAGCTCTCTGATTTGGTATGGCACGTTAATGTCCTCACGCTCAAACACGCTAGGTTGGCAGCAGTTGGTCAGAGAATTCTTCTGCAGGTTGTTTCGTAGAAGAGCTGAAAATCCGAGGGCTGCGAGCCCGCTGGTTGAAGGGGTTATTACTACTAATCGTCTTCTCGTGACCAGGTTTTTGGGGATTTATTGGGTAAAATTGCGTGAGCCCACCCAGAAGGGGTGGGCCTATGTTGGCAGAGTGCTTCCCTTACCCCCAGAATATCAAAGTTCCCGGTGTAGATCGGGCGACTAGCCAATTCAAGGGGTGCTTAAGCAGCTCCGATAGTTAAGCTTTTCAACGAGCCGTAGCTTGGCGGTGAAGCGGAGCTTCCTTTAAGCAATAAACGGCAAGCTAATTCCCAATCTTTCGTTGAGGGCTTTTCTTAAACGATTTTGTACGTCCACAGCGAGGGGTTGCTCTGGTTCGCGCAGCTCTGCAGCACTCTGAATGACGTGGTTGTATGAAGCGAAGAATGCTGTGCAATCGGCGCATTTGTCTAAATGAGATTCGACCGCCTGGCGCTCTGGGGCTGGTAGCTCGTTGTCAATGTAATCACCGAAACGTGCTGACACATCGCGACACTCTAGGATTTCGAATGTGGAGTTGTTGATAGAAGAAGAGAAGTTTTTATCGTTCATTGTGAGGGTCCTTGTTGATAAGAGAAACGGCTACCACTAGAAAGCTTCCGGCTTTGTAAAACCCTTCACGTATGATGGGGACCATCCATAGCGCCCACCCTCAAACCTGTTCGGAAAACCCGACAAACCGGACGGCCAATCACCGTCTTCATGCATTAAGATTCAGCTGCATGAAAAACGGTGCAAATTTGTTACAAATTTTAAAAGAAACTATGACAAGGGTCGGTATGCTGGCCTAAGGTCTTGAATTTAGGTGGCAGCACCGAGCTTTTAGCCTTTGCCTAGGCCCGTTAAGCTACAAATTTGTAGCCTACTCCGTGCACTGTCAGTATATGACGCGGCTCATCGCAGTTGGATTCTATCTTTTGGCGCAGACGGGCGATGTGGTTGTCCACGGTGCGGGTGGTGGGGTAGGAGTTGTAACCCCAGACCTCATCAAGCAGCTCATCTCGGGAAACTACGTTGCCCTGCTTGGCTACCAGGTAGCGTAAGAGTCGATACTCTCTGGCAGATAGATCAAGCGACTCTTGGGCCCTCTGAGCTTTGTAGGCTTTGAAGTCAACCACAACGTCAGAGAAGCGCACTTCGTCTATAACGCTCATGCGCTGAATGCGTCGCAGCAGTGATTTTACCCGCGCAATAAGCTCAAGCATTCCAAAGGGTTTTGCTAGATAATCGTCAGCGCCAAGGTCAAGCCCTAAGACCTTATCTACCTCACTGCTACGCGCTGTTAGCAATATTAGTGGCGTGGATATGCCGGCGATGCGCAGCTCGCGGCAGGTTTGGAGACCATCTTTGCGAGGCATCATGACGTCCATGATGATCAGGTCAGGCTTCTTCTCATTAACCAGCGCTAACCCCTCTTCTCCGTCGTTTGCGGTGAGCACCCGAAAGCCTTCAAGCTCAAGGTTCATCACCAGACTTTTTCTGATGAGGTCCTCATCCTCTATCACCGCAATTACGAATCCTTCTCCTCGCATGCTTCCTTTGGCTTTGAATCAGTCTCTTCTCGTTGATATTTCTAGCGGATGCTCTTTGCCCCCCGCTGAAAACTTTTTGCAGTATAGCAAGAATGAAAGACGACATGATATAGGTCATCTCCTTGCTTTTCATGGGCTAGATCGGTATCTTTACCCGTCTGTACTTCTGAGTCTAGTGCTTTCAGGTGGTTATAGCCAAGAGGTTATCTTCATGGAGTGGTCTTTGAGGAGTAATCGAGTGGTCTTTGAGGAGTAATCTTCGTGCAAAGACCTTATTTGGTGACACCCTGTGAGTTGGTAATCGCCAAATCTCTTTTTTAGGCGCGCAGACAGAAGCTCAAGCCACCAAAAGTGGTAGGCCTACCAATCGGTAGGCATTTGTGGTTGGCAGGCATAAAGGTGTAGGCATTATGGCTAACGAGAAGAAACAAGATTCAAACAGCTCAACAGAGCCTAAGGTATTCGCAGTAGTTCGCACAGCTGGAAAGCAGTTTAAGGTCAGTCCAGGTGCGCGTATCTCAATCGATGAGGTTGAGGGTACGCCTGGTGACACTATCACGTTTTCTGACGTGTTGTTGGCTGGCAAGACCGGTGGAGTTGAACTAAAAGTCCTCGCTGGCGATGCAAAGACCCTCGGAGTGACAGTAACTGGGCGTATCCTCGCTCACAAGCGCGACAAGAAGGTTATAATCTTCAAGAAGCGGCTTAAGGGTGGCTACACGAAGAAGCAGGGACATCGCCAGAACAAGAGCGAGATTCTCATAGAGAACGTGGCTCTGTAGTAGGGGCGTTTTTTAGTCATCGTATTAGTTTTCGCATAGGTGATTCATGGCTCATAAAAAAGCGGTAGGAAGTACCAGAAACGGACGCGATAGCGCAGGTAAGCGTCTCGGAGTTAAGAGGTTCGGCGGTGAAGTAGTTAATGCAGGTAGCATTCTTGTGCGTCAGCGCGGAAGCACATTCCACGCTGGAGCTAACGTTGGAACAGGGCGTGATTACACACTCTTTGCCCTTGTTGATGGCGTTGTTGAGTTTAAGCAAGGCCTGCGTCAGTACGTCTGCGTTAAGCCTCTGTAAGGCAACAGCCTAGGGTTGGCTGACGACGTAGTGAAGTAGGGCCTCAGGTCAACCAGGATTCCTGGTTCAGAGAAAGAGGCCGGTGCGCAGAAGCTTTTATGCAATAGAAAAGGAGTGCGGTGTGCTACAGCGCCCACTCCTTTTTTTATTGCCGGATTGTAACACTGCCGTTCTACAACCAGAAGTTGGGGTACTATGAAGTTTATCGATGAAGCAGTTATAGAGGTACGTGCTGGCAAAGGTGGGCCTGGCTCGCGCCATTTTCGTCGAGAGAAGTTCGTTCCGCTCGGTGGGCCAGATGGCGGAAATGGGGGTCGTGGTGGATCGGTGATACTGCGCGCTGATCCCAATGTTCACACCCTGCTGGATTTTAAATTTCAAGCGAAGTGGGAAGCTCAGGACGGCCAGGCTGGAGGTGGAAGCCGAAAAGATGGTCGAGCCGGCGATGACATCGTAATTAAGCTGCCGGTTGGAACGCAGGTCCTGGCTTACAAGCTTGACCAGAATGAGCCAGGAGACCTCGTGGTCGATCTTGCTGAAGCAGGGCGAGAGTTTATCGTCGCTAAGGGTGGTCGTGGTGGCAAGGGAAACTCTTTCTTTAAGACCTCAACGAATCAGGCTCCGGAATATGCACAACCTGGCGAGCAGGGCGAGTCAGGTGCATATCAGCTATCGCTAAAGTTGGTTGCAGATGTTGGCCTAGTCGGGTTTCCAAATGCAGGAAAATCAACTCTCATCTCTCGCATTTCAGCTGCGCGGCCCAAGATCGCTGACTATCCCTTTACAACGCTCGTGCCAAACTTAGGTGTGGTGCAGGCCAAGGGTGGACGCAGCTTCGTAGTTGCCGATATTCCTGGCTTGATCCCGGGGGCTAGTGAGGGGCGAGGTCTGGGCATCCGGTTTCTTAAGCACGTCGAACGAACCAAGATAATCGCGCACCTTTTGAATCTTACCCAGCTAACTGAAGACGGCGCGGAGGCAGATTTAGAGGTCCTATTTGATACCATCAACGGAGAGTTGGCTTCTTTTTCAACGGAGCTCTCTGCTCGGCCGCAGATCGTTGTGCTTACTAAAGTTGATGCGGTTTCTTCTGCTGAGCGCGTTGAGCACTATCGTAAGGTGTTTCAAGATCGGGGATACGAGGTTATCGCTATTTCAAGTGTTGTCGGCGCGGGAATTGACGATCTGATAGAGGTAATGGCCAAGAGGGTGTTTGAGTTGCAGTAGCATTCGATAGGAAATAACCGACTTTACGCAGCTTAGTATGTGGCTTAATCTGTAGCCCGATATGAGAACAGCCGTGCTTCGTACAATTGAACGAATATATCACATGGCGCCGCTGGCCTTGCCTACGAAGCGGCGAGCTCGAGACCTGGCGTTTAAACGCGCCGGTTGGTTCTTTTCGCCGCTACCTGCTTATCACCGTTGGTCTAACCAAGGTAAACAGCCCCCAGTGCCTGCGCAGGTGTGCGGGCAAGGAAATACATCAATCGATCATGCTCTAACTGATGACCTTCTGTGGAGTCGCTGCGGCAGATTTCCAGACATTCAAGCACCTTCTGACAGCGACTGGTATCTGCTTGCCATCAAGCATGCTCGTTCAAATCGTTCGAGCAGAGACGAGGCATTAGTCGATGTAGTGATTCCAGTGTATGACGGCTATGGCGAGACGCTGCGCGCCATATACAATGCGATTATCGCGCCAAATAAGACTCCTCAGGAGATAATCGTCATAAATGATAGAGGGCCTAATGAGGCTCTCAATGAACAGTTGCGGCGCCTGAGTTCGCAAGGGCTCTTCACCCTCATTACAAACGAAACAAATCTTGGGTTTGTACAAACGGTCAATCGTGGTTTCTCTCTGCATCCAGATAGGGATGTTCTTATTTTAAATGCGGATGCCCTCGTTTTTGGTGATTACCTTGATCGCCTGCGAAATCATGCGCTGAAGTCAAACATCGCTACGGTCACACCGCTAACAAACAACGGAGAGATCTGCAGCTATCCACTTCTGTGCAGGAATAATTCGTGGATGCTGGAAACTGGCGATCAAGAATTGGACGAGCTAGCGGCAAAGGTTAATGAGGGACAAACCGTTGAAGTTCCAACGGGGGTTGGCTTCTGCATGTATATAACCCGAGAGGCACTATCTAAGGTTGGACTATTCGATGCTGAGGCGTTCGGAAAGGGGTACGGCGAGGAGAATGACTTTTGCGTCCGCGCTACTAATGCAGGTTTCATTCATAAGCTGGCAGGAGATGTTTTCGTCCGGCATGCTGGCGGAGTAAGCTTCTCTGAGCGCAAGCTCAAGGCGATCGAGCGAGCAACACGAGTAATGGAAGAGCTCCATCCCGGATACAACCAAGGGATTCAAAGCTACCTTGCAGCCGAACCCGCCGCTTTGTTGCGACGCAATCTTGATGTAGCAAGGCTGCTGGCGGGGTCGCCCCCGCAGCCGGCGGTCCTGAAGGTGTTCCACACCTGGGGCGGGGGCGCTGATAAGCATGTTCGCGACATGGCAAAGTGGCTTGATGAGGAAGGCGTTGCTGTTTTTACGTTGAAGCCGGTTGTTAATAACCCTGAGTATTGCGAGATTGGCGGAGTTGGCGATAAAGATTCGCTTTTCCTTCCGAATCTGAGGTTCCACTACACCGAGGTAGCTGAGCTAGCTGATGCTCTGCGAGGGTTGCAAGTCGCACACATTCATATTCATCACCTGGTGGGGTACAGCAACGAGTTCTATAAAGCCCTACCTAGTGTTGCGAAGAATCTCGGCATTTCTTTTGATGTATCAGTTCACGATTATTTTTCGTTTTGTCCACGAATCTTCCTGCTTAATGAATCAGGTAAGTATTGCGGCGAACCAGAAGTTGAAACGTGCAACTCTTGCGTACGGAAAAACGGCTCGCCGGCGGATGTTACCAACGTGGGTGCGTGGCGAGCGATGCATGCAGCATTCCTGTCCAAGGCTCGTCGTATATTTGTGCCTGATCGCGACGTAGAAACGCGGTTAAAGCGGTATTTCCCCGCGCTCGAGTTTACTGTCAAGCCACACCCTGAAATGTTGCGTAGTGGTTTACACGTTGTAAAGCAGTTGCAAGGTGACAAGCGAGTAGTTGCCCTGTTCGGAGCTTTCTATGAGCTAAAAGGAGCAAAGGTTTTAAAGGCCTTAATTCAGGATGCGTACAAAAGGAAGTTGCCGATTGAATTCCATCTGATCGGTTTTTATGCAGTAGCAGACCAGGAGATCTACACCTACCCGAATTTTCGATATACGGGCAAGTATGACGAAGAAACAGTGGGCGAGCTTATCGCCACGAGTGGTGCTGATGTAGCGCTGTTTATCTCTGTGTTGCCCGAAACGTTTTCGTATACCCTTTCGCTCGCCTTTCAGTATGGGCTTTATCCGGTAAGTTTCGATCTCGGCGCGCCGGCAAATCGTATTCGTGATTCAAAGTGGGGCGAGCTGTGGCCTCTTTCGATGGCGGCAGAGCCTGGACGGATGAATGATCTTTTGATAGCGATGAGTCCTCCCGCGAGACCGGAAGATCTTGCGGTTTGTCGAAAGGAAAAAGCCTATCCATCGCTTCTCGAAAACTACTATGAGCTCTGTTTGCGAGGCCCTGAAGTTTATCGATTGAATGTATCCTCCTAGGGGAGCTTTCGTGATTGCCCACAGTAAACTGGTCCAAGAGAATGACGTGGCGAAATCACTGAGCCGTGATGAGCGTAGTGGTTCTCAACCTACAGCGCACGTCCCGATGCTCGATGTGTTGCGCGCATGCGCAGCACTTATGGTTTTTATATATCACTGCTTTACAGAATTCATGGCTGGTTCAACTAGTCGACTAGTGCCCACGCTGTCTCAAGGGAATTTTGGTGTACATCTTTTCTTTACGCTTTCCGGTTACCTTATATACGCCGCGCTGGATAAAAGTTTTAGTGGCACGGCGTATAGTCTTTCAGCGGCAAAAAAATTTGGGATTTTCTGGACGAAGCGATTTTTTCGCATCTATCCTCTTTACCTAGTCAGCCTAGCGACAGTGCTCATTCTTAATCAAAATGTAAGGCAGTACCTCTCTGTTGGTGACTTGGTTAGCCATATCTTTGGTGTACATTCATTTTTCCGCGGCTATCACGGGTCAATAAATGGCGTGCTATGGTCGTTGGCAACAGAGATTCAATTCTATATCGTCGCACCATTTATCTTTCTGGCTGTGCGGAAAGTTAGCAATCTGCGACTGGTCGTTCTTAGCTTAGTAAATTGGCTCGTGGCGTATGTAGTATTTCGCTACCTGCTAATTGAACGGTATGGCTTGTGGACTGCAGGCGGTGCTCCGGATTCCTGGGCCTACTTCATGGGGCTTACTCAGCTTCCTTCCACCCTTATCTTATTCAGTATTGGTTTTCTCGGTTATCGACTAAGGAGTGTTTCTGTTTCGCCTAGTTTAGTTATTAGTTCTATCGTCGCATTCGGTGCGTTACCCTACCTTCTTCCCACCGCGCAGCGAGTGGGCATTGATCCTTATCTGTATGTGTATATTCGATCGCTTCTCTTTAGCTGTCTGTTTCTTCCTTTGCTCATAGCAGCTTCGCATAGTACAGGCCCTAGCTCGCTTCTGGTGCGGCTGTTTTCGTGGGTGAGCGACTTGTCATATAGTTTTTACATCTGGCACCTCGTGATTATGAGATGTCTTGTGTCGCATTTTCCGGGGCGATCGCTAGCCTTCTATGTTTGCGTTAGTTTGGCCGCAACGCTCATCGCCTCTGATTTCACCGCTCGTTATATTGAGAAGCCCGGTGTGGCAGCAGGTGGCTGGTTGGTTAAAAAGTTTCAGGGTTACAAGAAGGTAATCTAGCTATTTTAATCAGCCGGCTTGGGGTGGTTCTAAGCGTTGGTGAACATTCGCGTAATTCTAGTGGTCCCCTGCAAAGAAGAGCCTCTATTTCTTTTCGGTATTTTTATGGGGCTGGTGTACTCGTGGCGCCGTCATATTTGAGAATCTCTATGATTTGCTCGTCAGTGGGCCTCTCCTTCATTGGTTCCACCTGGTAAGTTAGTCTCCGCATCCTGCTGGTGCTACTTGGGGGGGGCCGTTCAGACTCACCATTTTAAATGCAGACGAAGTTATCCAATTACTAGAGTGTCAGCTACGTCTTCAATGGCGCCCTGTCGAGGGTCCGCCTAGAGTGGGATGTGTGTGGATTAGTCACGCGATTGGCTAGGTATCGGCCGAAGTGAATTCCTGGTCTTTCGATTAGATAAAATGAAATCAGGCTGGCTGGCATCGCAGACAGTATGCATAACCAGCTTTGCAGGGCAGCTGGGATGCCAGAAAAGCTTGATACAGCGCTGATAAAAAACATGTGGAGTAGGTACAAGCTAAAGCTGATCTTACCGATGATGCCCAGCGGCCGAAAGCGGAGGATGGCCCGCAAGTAAGGGTCGTACAGGGCAGAGAACAGAAGGCCAGAGGCAGAGAAGGAAAGTGCAAGAGACAGCCAGGGGGTTAAATTGGTATAGAGATTCTTGGTATGAACATCTCGGTAGATTAAAGTAGTCATAACCAAAGCAGTCAGTGCAAAGCCAGATACAATAGTTGGCTTTACAAATGTGAATGCTGTTCTTGTCGTGCGTCGACGGTCAACTAGCAGCGCAAGAAGGCTTCCGAACAAGAAGGGGGTAAGTTTCGGAGTAAGAGCTAGGTCGTTAGAAAATATTGATGACGGCTCGCAGGTTGCAGTTGAGAGTATCGCCAGTGTTGGTAGAGCGGCCAAAAATAGCATCGTAGCAACGCGATCTCCACGTCCAGTGCACCATACAAAGCCCATCGCGATCAGCGGGATGCAGAGGTAGTAGGTAAACTCAACGGGAATTGCCCACAGCTCCTCGCGCCCCTCAATTAAAAGGAGATGCTTCAGAGCATCCTGATATGAGAGGCCTGCTAAAGGTATGTGCAGGAGTAGCACGAACGTATAGAGCGGGTAGATGCGAAATGCTCTATGGATGGTAAATCCTACAATATCGCGTAGACGCGATTGCGATGTGCGCAGCCTATGCACTAAGTTGCTAGTCAGCAGGAAGGCGCTTAGTGTGAAGAAAATCCACACACCTACTTTGCCGATCGCATTGTGGGGAATTGGAAAGAGCGGCAACCCTGCATTCCCTACATGTGAGACGAGGACGTATATGATGGGAATGCCGCGCAATCCGTAAAGGGTCTCCTCTTTAGGGTTCTTTGACCGGGTAGGTAGCTCAGATGTCATAGCCCCCTTTTTTGGCCCCCCGTTTTTTGAGTGTGTGCGAGTAGCGCTTCTATCCAGTTGGGCCTCTGTAGATATAGCTCAACTGCAGATACAAGATAACGTACACAGCTATCCACACTGGCGTGCCGCCTTGACTGAGAGTCTTACAATAGTTCTGTGTTCAAGGGGTAAGGTGATTGGTGGCACTAGCTGTCCCGATTTATTCATGATTTGTAGCTTTTTCTGGAGGCGCTGCTGACTTGGGTGGTAGCTAGAATCAGATACGGGGGAGTAATTTATTGTTTGTTGTCCTAAATCCTACGTGATATACTTAAAGTGTCTTAAGAATGAGTGGAGGCCCCACGGTTTTTAACCTTTGCATACAATCTGCACTGACACTGCTCGCAGAGCTCACGGTCTCTTGCGCCTCTTTTTATCTGCTCACCACTGACCTTTCCCGTCGTTGTTTTATCTCACTATCGGCTGATTATTCTTTGGTGCGAAGCACTAAAGGAGCGATTCAATATCCTTTGAAACAACCTATGTATGGAGCACCACCCACAGTATGAAAAACAACCTCGCGTATGCAGTAAAGGACGATGCAGAGTCATTACGGATAGTGAAGCGGGTCGTGGGTGGCTGTGAGGACGTCAAGGGAAAAGATATCTCTGTGCTTGACGTGCGTTCACTATCGGATGTTGCAGATTATTTCGTTATTGCTACTGGCCGCTCAGACCGGCAGGTTCAGGGAATTACGAATCGCGTCGTTGAAGAGCTCTATCATGCAGGCGCTAGGCCTCTGGCTGTTGAAGGATACGAGGATGGCCAGTGGGTCGTCATCGATTGCGGTGAGGTGGTAGTGCACGTCTTCTATGAGCCGATGCGTGATCACTACGATCTTGAGAGCTTGTGGATGAAAGCAAGGCGTCTAGAGATGGCTAGGTAGGCTTTGTACCTAAGATTGTCGGGGCTTTACTTGATCAGGGGAGTGGCTTAGATTCTTCGGAATGTCGGCCTCTGACCTACTACGACTCGTTGAACGCACCTACCGCGCACTACCTATACCTCAGAAGAGTAAGCGACGCGCGCGAGATTTCGCTTTTAAGTGGTTTGGGGTTTTGTTCTCAAATTTGCCGGCCTATCAGGCGTGGCGCAATCGGTCGTCGCATTCAGCCTCGGATGACTCTTCGCTGTGGCAAAAGTATGGAAAGGTGCCAGCTGTTCAACCACCAACTGAGAAAGAGTGGTATCTCCTAGCGTTAGCCAGGGCGAATCAGTCAAAATTAGCAGAGCCGTTAGTTGACGTTGTTATCCCTGTGTATGATGGCTATGCAGAGACGCTGCGAGCCGTTTACAGCGCGGTTACGGCACACAACAACACGCCCCACGAGGTGGTTGTCATCTCTGATTGCGGACCAAACCGCGCGTTAAACGACCAGCTTGAGTATCTTGCAAGTAAGGGGCTCTTCACTTTTCTCAAGAACCGTCGAAACCTCGGTTTCATTAAGACAGTCAATCGCGGCTTCTTGTTGCATCCCGATCGTGACGTGTTGATCCTAAATAGCGATGCGTTTGTTAACCGTGATTATCTTGATCGGCTGCGAAGTCATGCACTCAATCCACAGGTGGCCACAGTCACGCCACTTACCTCTAACGGGGAGATCTGTTCGTATCCAAGTGTGTGTCGTGATAACAGTTGGCAGCTTGAGTTATCTGATGAAAAGCTCGATG
>JBIKWG010000080.1:0-11475 GCA_044356425.1 Bdellovibrionota bacterium
TTTGTCACCGCAGCCTCTGTCTCTTCGCTAATTTCTGGCAGCGGCAGTGTTGCGGGCACTCGGTCTAAGTAAAAAAAGAGACGCGAGCAGCCCCAGTAAGTTATCACGGCGATACAAAGGGCAGCTGCGACTAGCTGTAGTTCAATCGGCTTAATGCGAAACGGGCGGGGCGGCATAGGTCCTCTAGAGCCTCGTTACGATAGTGGCGTGTTCGGGGCTCCAGCTGGCGTGTAACTGTGTGCCGATGGAAAGCGGAAAGTCTTTAAAGGGGATCTGAGCAGAAACTAGCCTAACCTCTATGCGTGTCGGCGCTGCTTCGCAGGAGGCTGCTTGCAAGCGCAGATCGATGAAACCACCGCGGTAAGTGATGTCTGTGACTGTGGCTGGGATTCCGTGCGTCGTGTCTGTTGAAATTCGAATCACTTCTGGGCGAACCGACAGCGCTAGTGGTCGACTCGATACGACTGCTGCATCGCTTACGTAGGCTGCCACGGCAGGCGCGGCGGTAAGCTGCGGGAGGCGAAATACCCCAGTGCCGTCTGCTTTTCGCTCAAGAAGCTCGCATGAAAAAAGGTTTGTTTGACCCAGGAACGTCGCGCAGAAATCGGTAGCCGGCTGTTCGTAGAGCTGCTGTGGGGTTCCAATCTGCACCACGCTGCCCTCACGAAGGAGCGCTACCCGAGAAGCGAGTGTTAGCGCATCTTCTTGATCATGGGTCACGTAGATCATTGTCATGCCGAGCTTCTGCTGCAGTAGCTTTATCTCGGTTCGTATCTCTTCACGTAGGCGCGGATCAAGATTAGAGAGAGGTTCATCGAGCAGCAGCAGCGAGGGTCGGATGGCAAGGGCTCGAGCAAGCGCTATGCGCTGCTGCTGTCCGCCCGAGAGCTCATGAGGATACCGTTCGCCGAATTCGGTCATCTGTACCAGTTCGAGCACCTCATGAATCCGATGCGCCCGCTCTGTCCGCGAGAGGGGTGAGTGTTCAAGGCCAAACCCTACGTTGCGCTTAACACTCATGTGGGGCCACAGAGCATAGCTCTGAAAAACCATACCGAATCCACGTCGATGCGGTGGCACCTGAGATATCTCGGTTCCAGAGAGCAGTATGCGACCCGAGTTGGCCCGCTCAAGCCCGGCAATAATCCTTAGCAGCGTAGACTTTCCACATCCAGAGGGACCAAGAACGAAGAAGAGCTCCCCGGCTTCAACGTTGAGTGAGATCCCGCGTAGTACGGGTGTAGCGCCAAAGGACTTGGTAATGGAGTCTAGGATAAGGGTTGACATGACTGTTTACTAAGCCTGAGCGTACCAAATCGGGGGCCATTGGGAATATACGATTTTTTACGCACCAAAAGTAATCAGATTGCGAATATATGGAACCCGATGAGGAGCAGCCCGTGGCTGCCATCCTGGGGGTATCTTGACTAGACTGTGGGGTGCTTGCTTACATTTTCCCCAACGAAGAAGTGTGTAAGTATAGGCTGCGTACTATGCCTCCTAAACGTAAAGCTCGATCGATTCCAAAATGGCGACTAGATAGTGGTCCAGCAGCGTCAGTGATGCGCGAAGGCAACCGCCTGCGAGTGGACTTTGCCTACGCTCCCGAGCGAGTAACTTCCATAAAGGGCATCTCTGGCTATCGATATCATGCTGACGATAAGAGTTGGAGTATTCCGCTAGCAAGCCTTGAGAGTTTTTGTACACTTACATCGTTTCCAGCTAACCGCATCTTAAATGGGCTCTCGAGTCAGTCAACGGTTGCTGCATTGGCACCTTCGCAAGCACATTCAGTTGTAAGAGATAATCCTTTCTGTGTCAGCGAAGATGCGCTAGCCGCGACCACCTTTGACCTTGTGGTGCGGCTGCAACCTGGGAAGCAGCGATTACGACTTGTTCCTCGATTTAATTCTAAGGTTTTTAAGATCCTTGATAAGAATCCGGCGGCACTGTTTGCTCGCTTTGAGCAGAGCTTCTCGTTTCCGGTGGTGCAGCTTGCAGCTCTGCTGAAAGAGCTACGCGATAAGGGGCTTGCTTTTGCAATTGACGCGCAGGCAGGTGAGACCCTTGCTTCATCGGCGGTGGTTAGGCAGCAGCTGCTTGCTGGGAGTATGCCCAAGACCGCGGATGCCCTCTCTGCTGCGCTGCTGACGCCATTTATTACCAAGCAGCATGGCGCACATAGTGGCGTAACCTACCGACCCTGCTTCTTTACGGCTGAACAGTTTACTGCCGCGTTTCCGGGGGCGTCACGGAAGAAAAGCGATGCGCCGTTTGTACTTGATGAGGTGGGACTGCTTGCTTTCGCGGCGCGGCGCACATCGATTCCGTTTCCAATCTACCTGACCGAAGAGGTAGAGCAAGAGCTTGCGCTGCGGAGAGATGAGCTGAAGAGTCAGTTTGCTAGCTGCCAGGGGCCGCTCAACGACGATGTGGCAGAGGTCTTGGAGCTGCCGCTGGTGTGGCGCGTATTGCCGAGTGGGCGTGGGGCGTTAGTGATTAACCTTCCGCCAACTGATGCAACACGTGTGGTGCTGACCACCCGACTGGCTGAGTTGCTTGATGCAGCATATCCCAGTGAAAGTGTAGCGGTTACCGTAGAGATACCCGACTCGCAGCTTATTGCGTGTGTGCAAGAGGTAGTGCATGCACTAGCTACCTTGGGGTGCGCACAGATTCCAGCCTCTAAGTCGTTTCTCGCCTTGCAGAGAGATATTGAAGAGCGTGTGCAGGCGCGAACACACTGTGCGTACTACACATCGAGCAGCGATATCGCTGCTGATGCGATTACAGGGCTTGAGCGAGCGGCGGCTGAGCGGCTTTTCCCGCACCAGCGCGTAGCCGTAGAGTGGTTGCTTAAGACTCCGTATGCCTTTCTTGGCGACGACATGGGTTTGGGAAAGACCCTCTCCGTGCTTTCGTATTTCTCTGCTCTCGTTGCGCAGCAAAAGTTTGAGCTGCTTCTTGTTATTTGTCCTAACTCGCTTACGCGCAACTGGGCTCGAGAAGCCGCGCAGTGGTTTAGTAGCTTACGTTCATTGACGTTGACTGGTGACCGCGATGACAAATCGTGGGCACTGCGGTTGCTTAACGACCGTTCGGTCGACTATCAGGTGTTGATCGTCAATTACGAGGGGGTGCGGCTTGATTACATTACCCCTGAGCTTGAGCGGCTGGCCTCTGAACGCAAAACGTTGCTGTGTCTCGATGAGTCGCAGCGGGTTAAGAATCCAACCTCAAAGACTTTTAAGGCGCTGAGCTCGATTGCACCAAAGGCGGAACGGCGGGTGCTGCTAAGCGGGACGCCAACACCAAAAGACGTGACTGACCTATGGGCCCAACTGCGGCTGCTAGATGGCGGAAAGCGCTTCGGTAAAAGCTACTACAAGTGGCTCTCTTCGATAGCGGAGCTTGGTAACGAATTCAGTGAGTATGCAGTAAAGAGCTTCAATCAGGAGGCCGTGCAAGAGGCTGTGCTGCGCGTACACGAGCTCATGCTACGTCGTCGCAAAGAGAAGGTTGTGCATCTTCCAGCTAAGACTTTTTTAGTGCGGGAGGTAGAGTTAACCGGCAACCAGCGCGATCGGTACGATGAGATACGTGAGGGGTTAATTCTGCGCATGCGCGCCAGCAGCGGCGAGCAGTTTGTGCGTGAGATTACAAATATTCTTGAAGAGTACCTGCGAGCTGTACAGGTCGCGTCGAACCCCCGTTTGATTGACCCTGAGTGGAAGGGTGAGCCGGCTAAGTTTCTTGAGCTCGATGAGATCGTCGATGAGGTCGTGAGAGAGGGCGGACAGAAGATAGTTGTCTGGACTAACTACCTCGGAAATGTGCGCGAGCTTGCAGAGCGCTACAAAGACCTCGGTACGGCACAGTTTAGTGGAGAGATATCCCCAGCTGAACGTGAGGCAACAGTGCGCGCGTTTCAGCAGAGCGACTCTCCACGTATTCTGATTGCGGTGCCAGCTGCTGGCGGAGTTGGTATAACGCTCACGGCCGCTCAGACAGCAGTGTATATCGATAAAACCTGGAATGCAGAACACTGGATGCAATCGGTTGACCGAATCCACCGTATCGGCCAGCAGGGTACGGTCAACATAATCTCGCTGTTGGGGTGTAAGGTGGATGAGATAGTTCATTGGAACCTACGCCGTAAAGAGCAGGCGCAGGCTGAGGTGCTAGGAGATGTAAAGAGTAGAAACATCCTGAAAAATAGCGTATCGCGCGAGGAGCTACTTGCAGCTCTAGAGATTACGTGATTACCTCAACAGGTTGTAGGCATACTCTTTTTCAGCAGTTCCATGAATAGTATCGCACGTTCACAAGCTGGTCGCGTTAAGCTCGGTTGTCTAGGTCCAGGCTGCCTAGTAGCGCTGGTAATCGCGTTTTTTACGGCCTCCGTAATTGGGTACGTAATCTTTCGCTCAATGCGCAGTGCCATCGATCACTACACGACGGATACGCTGCGTCCTCTTGAGGCGATCGCTGTGCCGCAGAGGGATATTGTCACAGTTACCGAGAAGCTTTTAGAGCTGAAGAGGGCTCTGGCTCAAGGGAGCGCTGTGTCTGTCGCACTCTCTAAGGAAGAGGTTGCTGCGCTTCCCTGGAGTGACCTTGCGCCACCACATCTGCGCAATCAGGTGGCGCTCTCACTCGTTGGTAACGAAATTACGGCTCGCTTTGCATTTCGTCTTAGTGATGTAGGGTCGTTCGGTGTTGCGTCGGCTGTTCTTGCATCGCGGCTTGCTCGTGGTGTTGAGGGGAACGTGGCTGCCACTCTTTCAATCAAGAATAGCGCAGCGGATCTGCGGCTGACGCGTTTGCAGCTTCAGGGGCACAGCTTTGAGGATGTGGCACTCGATGGGGCGACTGTTTGGTGTAAGGGTGCTCTTGAGAGCTATTTGCACGAGTATGCAGCAGTATCCGCACGCTTGCAGCTCCTTGAGGTGAAGGGGCAAACTTTGGTGGTTCAGGTATCGCCACTGCAAGGTGTAACAGATTACGCTAGTAGGCCTCAAGGGCCGGCGGACTTAACGGATAAATGAAGGTGTTCGGAAGCCCTCTTGTGAGTCGGATTTCGATATCACATTGAGTCGGTCAATACAGGCCCCTAGGAACTCGACGAGCGAGGTCTGATCGTGTGGATGCTCGCCACGTGCGGCCTTCAGCGATTCTTCCACTACGAAGCGGTAAACGGAAGATTGGAAATTATAGCGGTTATTGAGGCGGGTTTCCAACCTCTGAGCTGTGGCGGTAATGAAGGATTGTCTCTTCTTATCTGGCGGTACGCTCGTCGTTTGCAGGGTAGTCCGTACCTCTTCGTCGCTTAGCGCTTTTTCAATTCGGGCTACTTCAGCAATCGCCCATGTCGTCAACGTCTTGTCAGGGATAATTAAAGGAGAAGACTGAAGCAGGCCGACCGAGGGAATATAGTGACTGATCTGATTAGCTCTTGAGCTGACTGGCAAAGTGAGGGTGCCGTCGGGCTTCTTAATGACAAGTTCCGGCGATAAGCTTTTTGCTCTCGCGCTAACTAAAGAACCCTTCTCGGTTAGGGCATTTAGATGAGCCCGCAGACAGTTAAGGCTCAATTGCCAATTTGTCAGTGTTTGCCACTTTGAAAAATCAGAATAGGGGGTGAGCCAATCTCTATGTTTATAGAAGTATCTCAAGACACCAGATGATACGTGCTGCTGAACCTGTTCCTGGCTTTGTTTTTTGCTCTCCAATATCGCCTGCATCTGCATTTACTCCCTCGTGTGGTGTGAGGACCCGTTTCTTCCACCACCCCTGTCTATATCGGCCTTCTTCTACTGAAACTCCAAAGAAGATAGTCCCGTCGCTCGCTTTCTAACCGGTAGCAGCGGCTCATTCATTAAGCAAGCTGGTCTCAGTATGATTACGCTAGCTGGCCATATAAAGAAACTTAGACGGCCAAGTTATAACACCTCGTGAGTGACCTGTACGGGGGCTACTTGGCTACAAGACGAGCGCGGCTGCTTTTTTCACGTCTTTAGAGCACAGACTGCCCTTATCGACTAATACCTTAATAGACGGGGATGCAGGGCAGCACGCTATGCTACACGAAGTCTCAAAGGTCCGCTGCGCTCAAGTGCTGCAAATGGGAGCAGAGATGTTTAGGAGTAGATCTGGTGGCAGGGAACCAACTTAAAGTCGGCCTTTCAATTAGCCCTACTGGCTGCGCTGAGTCAACGGAGCAGTTTAGGTCGGTTCAGTTTACGAGACCGCCAGCTCCGCAGGCTGCCATCCCGGGGCAGCAGCGGCAATTTATAGGTCTGCGGGAGCTTTATAGCACCCCAATGGTAAATCCGCTGCATCAGCGGCTCGTTGGTGCCCCAAAAGTTCAGAGCAGTGTGCGGAGAGAGTCATTAGGCTAGCTCCAGAGAGCTCCCGAACGCCTACATAGGCGCTCGTGGCAGATATCACTACGTTTTCGCACCTAGCACGTAAGCGCTAGGTTAGCCGTCTGACGGGGTAGGTGGCCTTAAGGTAGCTACCGACCGCACCTTTTTAGCGTTAAAAACAAACGCAGTTGCTTAAACAATCCTTTTAACATCCCGATACATCATAAAAATGCACGTTAATTGTAGTGGTTTGGAAGCGGCAGCCGCTTTGGCGGAGGTTGCTTGCGTTCGCTACAAACCCGAACGGAAGGCATCTTGGGCAAAGTTCACGATTCCAGCAGGAGCGATTACTGTGTACTCAACGGAAAGGTTGACGCACGGCTTAGTGATGTTGAGCGTCTGACCCTTATAGGGGGTGAGGGGCTTGATCGGCTAATTGCTCGCCTCGGGAGAAGCCTAGAATCAGTTTCGCTGGACTCGTTTGCCCCTAATCTGACCCTTGATACATTACTGCAGAGCCACGAGCGACTCCTGCGTATGCGCTCGGACGGCACAGCGCAGCAGCTGCTAGCTGACGTGCCCCGCCCGATTGAGCCAACGATAACTCCAATCCACGGATTTCCGGAAGGAGAGGTCATGGACCTGCACTTTTCCTCACCCTTTCCGTGTATGGCAACGTCGTACGACCCAGCGTATGCAGAGGTGATAGAGAATCAAGCGCTGCATGTGCGTTATTGGGAGCATCACGCGAAGGACGCTTCGCGCCAAACAATAGTTGCGGTTCATGGTTGGACCATGGGTGACCAGAGGGTGAACTCACTGGCGTTTGTTCCAGGCCTCTTCTTTACGTTGGGGTGTAATGTGGCGCTAATCGAATTGCCGTTCCATGGTCGTCGTCTACCGGTAGGAGTCGCTGAGCATACACCACTTTTTCCGAGCGCTGATGCTGTGCGCACTCTGTTAGCGATGTCGCATGCAATTGCAGATCTGCGCATGCTAGCGAACTATCTGCGGAGTCGCGGATCGGTGAGGATTGCCGCGGTTGGGATGAGTCTGGGTGCCTATGTGGCTGCGCTGTGGGCGTCCCTGGATGCGCTTGATCGAACCCTTCTGCTTGTGCCGCTTGCATCAATGGGAGATATGGCGTGGCGGCTGCTCAAAGACACAGAGACACGCTACCACGGCCGATCAGCAGGAGTAACGAAGGCGTTTCTGCGGGATCTATTCAATGACCACAGCCCGCTCAGCCGAGCGCCAGCAACTACTCCAGAGCGTATCATGGTTGTTGGAGGCAAGGGAGACCACCTTATCCCTAAAGAGCAAATTGCGCTCCTGCGAGAACAGTGGCCCCGTGCTACGGTGCTGTGGTCGAAGGGTGGTCACAGTGCACCTGCGCAGCGCGGTAGTACATTTGAGAAGGCGAAGAGATTTTTACTAGAGAAGGTGTAGCCAAGGTATGTCAAGTGGAATGAAAGAGAGATCAGCAACAAGCCCGGCCAAAGCGCTTTTCTTAGGCGATATCAGCGAGGGCTTACTTTTTCCCTTTCCCACCATTAAACCAGAAGAGCGTGAAACGCTGCAGATGGTGCTTGAGTCAATTGACCGCTTTATGGGGAGCAAGGGCGATCTATTTCGAGAGCTCGACCAGCGTGGCTCACAACCTGAAGAGTATGTTGAAGAGCTCAAAGCGCTTGGGCTCTTCTCGTTAATTATCCCCAGTGAGTACGAAGGTCTTGGGCTATCAAACAGCGCCTACTCGCGCGTGTTGCAGCAAACGAGCCGCTACGATGCTTCTACGTCGCTGACAATCGGAGCCCACAGCTCAATCGGGATGAAGGCACTTCTGTTGTTTGGGTCAGATGAGCAGAAAGCAAAGTACCTTCCACGGCTGGCGACCGGTGAACTTCTGGCAGCGTTCTGCCTAACTGAATCGGGTGCTGGCTCGGATGCAGCATCCATAAAGACACACGCTGTTAAGAACTCTGATGGCACGTGGACTCTTAACGGCGAGAAGATCTGGATCACAAATGGCGGCACGGCAGACTTTTTTACGGTATTCGCTCGCACTGAATCTGAGGCTGGTAAGATCACTGCGTTTATCGTTGAACGCTCGTTTGACGGCGTTTCGTCTGGTCCTAAAGAGGACAAGATGGGTATTCGCGCATCCTGCACCACCACCGTAAGGTTCGATAACGTGCGCGTTCCAGCAGAATGCCTCTTAGGAGAGGAAGGTAAGGGCTTTAAAGTTGCAATGGCTGTATTGAATAACGGTCGCACGGGGCTTGGTGGCGGTTGTGTGGGTGCGATGAAGCGGCTGATAGAGCTTTCGCTGGCGCAGGCAGCGCAGCGTAAACAGTTTGGAAAGAGCATCTCTGAGTTTCAGCTGATTCAATCGAAGATCGCGTCTATGACAACGGTGTGTTTTGCGGCAGAGAGCATCGTCAGCGTGGTCGGGCATCTGATCGATTCAGGGGTTGAGGATTTCTCGGTTGAGGCCGCAATGAGTAAGGTGTTTGTGTCCGAGGCGCTCTGGATGGTGGCAGATGAGGCGCTGCAGATAGCCGGAGGAAATGGATTTATGAGAGAGTTTCCGTATGAGCGTGTGGTACGTGACTCTCGGATCAACCGGATCTTTGAGGGCACAAATGAGATTCTTCGACTCTACGTGGCGCTTTCAGGGATGAAGGATGCTGGTGATGCCTTACGTGGTGTAGCCAAGGGGCTCGGAGGCATATTCAACGACCCAATTAAGGGCTTCGGCGTTCTTTCGTCGTATGCTACGAAAAAAATGGGACAATATACACCCCTTGGGCGAGCAGCTTTTACCGGTGTTCACACAGCCCTGCGCAACGAGGCGCGCGTGTGTGAGCAGGGGGTTGCCCACTTCTCGCAAGCCGTTGAGAGTGTGCTTAAGCGCTATGGAAAGGGAATTATAGGTCAACAGCTCGTAAGTAAGCGGTTGGCCGACGTTGCTATGGAGCTCTTCGTGGGTATGTGTGTGCTCTCTCGGGTTTCAAGTATGATTACCGAGAAGGGCGAGGGGGCTACTGTCGATGAGCGCCGTATCGCGCGTATCTTTACCTATGAGGCTAAAAATCGTGTCGCAGCCAATTTAAAGGCTCTGCATCGCAATACTGATGACGATTCAATAGCGCTCGCGCAATCAATGTTTGTGCGCGGAGTGTTCCCGTGGGATGTTTTGTAACGTAGCGGCTGCGCGGTATATGCCTACCTTGATAAATACCCTCAAGATAGCTACGTTTTGGCAGTAGCCTAGTTCAGAACAGCGGATGGCAGCATGAGCAAATTGTGGGGTGGCAGATTTTCAGGCAGCGGCAATTCATTTGCAGAAGAGTTTGGCGCCTCAATTCACTTTGACTGTCGACTTGCGCCTTTTGATATTCAGGGCAGCATTGCTCACGCCACCATGTTAGGTGAGGTGGGAATCATTACAACAGATGAAGCTGATACGATCTGCGCGGGTCTTAAAGCGGTTCGCATGCGCTTTGAGCGCGGCGAGATAGAATTTCGCGTCTCTGATGAAGATATCCACATGAATGTTGAGCGCTATCTGACAGAGGCGATCGGTTCTGTGGCCGGGAAGCTACACACCGCGCGCAGCAGAAATGATCAGGTAGCAACAGATTTTCACCTCTTTGTGCGTAACGCTATAGTCGAGATCGTTGAGCTGCTGAGATCCCTGCAAGAGGTTCTTATGGCTCGTGCAGCAGAGTCAATCGACGTTATTATGCCGGGGTACACCCATCTGCAACCAGCCCAGCCTGTGCTCTTCTCGCATCACCTCTTGGCGTATGCTCAGATGTTTCAGCGGGACGTTGGGCGGCTGCTGGGGATGTGGAGTCGCGTTAATATTCTGCCCCTCGGTGCAGGGGCGCTTGCGGGCACTACGTTTCCGATTAACCGACACCGAGTAGCCGAGCTGCTGAGGTTTGATGGCGTATACGAGAACAGTATGGATGCCGTCAGCGACCGAGATTTTGTTGTCGAATTTCTTTCCTGCGCGAGTCTGATTCAGATGCACCTTTCGCGCCTTTCAGAAGAGATTATCCTGTGGAGCACAGCAGAGTTTGCCTTCATAGAGCTGGATGATTCGCTGTCAACGGGAAGCAGTATTATGCCGCAGAAAAAAAACGCTGATTTTGCCGAGCTGATTCGTGGTAAGACTGGGCGTGTCTACGGTTCGCTACTCGGTATTCTCACCACACTCAAGGGGCTTCCTCTCACCTACAACAAAGACATGCAGGAGGACAAAGAGGGGCTCTTTGACGTCTTCGATACCATCAGCGGCTCGCTGCGCATTATGGCTGATATGATCCGTACGCTAGTGGTGCGCAAGCAGCGGATGAGAGCCCAGACAGAGTCCGGATTTATTAACGCAACGGATGCTGCCGACTACTTGGCTAAGAAGGGAGTCCCGTTTCGTGAGGCCCATGAAGTGGTGGGTAAACTGGTGCGGTACTGCATAACGCACTCAAAGTCTCTAGCGGAATTATCGGTGGCGGAGTTTCAGGGTTTCTCTCCGTTTTTTAGCGAAGATATCTTCGATGCCATCAATATGGAGAACGTAGTCAATCGTCGCACCTCTCACGGCGGCACATCTGATTTATCTGTACGAAAGCAGGCAGATCTTCTTGGTGATCTAGTAAGAGAGACTAATGCTTCATTACAGCACATGAGAGCAGTCGTTGCTCTCGGATAGTACGCCTTAGATAGGGGCCTTCTTCCTCGGCTGCATTTTGAAGAGGGGTGCTGGTGCGGTTGTGGCACTAGGTGCAGTAGCTAGCTCTTGTTTACCTGCTCTGCATGGCGCATCGAGAGCGTTTTGTTGCCGCTCTAACCGTCTTGCAGGTAATAGAATAAAGGGTGAATAAAGCAGAGGTAGCAGATACGATGCGCTGTAGCATGCGGGTGTCTAAAAACTACAGATTCTGCCTGTGGGCGATAGTCGCACGGGCTTTCCGTGATTCCTCAAATTAGCATGTTACCGAAGGGGTTGTCGGATGCCTCACATTCGGATGTTACCGAAGCATTCTTAAGTAGTAGTCGTAGTTGGGAAAAGATCTGCTTCTTCAGAACGACTGGATTA
>JBIKWG010000298.1:0-3289 GCA_044356425.1 Bdellovibrionota bacterium
CACCCTTTCTCAGTTCGTCCAGCGGTTAACGCAGGTATCCCGATTCGAATCGTAAACACATTTAACCCAGCCCATTCGGGCACAGTAGTGACAACGGCATCGGCGCTCTCAGAGAAGCCCTTTAAATCGATCGCTTCAAAGTCAGGGGTCTCATTGATCCGCATCTCTACTCCGCAGATGTTGTTAGCCCACGGCTTTATTGCAAAGCTCGGGCAAGTGCTTGCTTCACATGAGGTCGGGATAGATCTCATTTCAACGTCAGAGGTAAGTGTATCGTTTAGCATCGAAAAGGGTCCTGAAACGCTCGATTTGCTGCTTGCAGATCTTGCGTTACTTGGTGAGGTAAGCCTGTGCGAAAAGCAAACCATCATCAGCCTGGTCGGCTCTGAGTTAAGCCAAGCAAGTGTGCTCGGCCGCGCCTTGCAGGTGTTTGAGAAGAATGACCTGCCGATCAACATGCTTTCTATGAGCAACCTAAAAATTAACTTAAACATCGTCACCTGTGATAGCTCTGCAGATAAAGCAACTGCCCTGCTGCATAAAGAATTCTTCGGAGTCTAAACAGTCACACCGCCGCCAAAGCATTGGCCACACAGCAAAGAGAGCAAGATAACGCTCAAACATTTACATGGGAGCCGCAATGAGTAAGCTACAGGTCGCAATCCTCGGAGCAACAGGAACAGTCGGACAGCGGCTGATCTCACTTCTAACAGACCACCCGCACTTTGAGATCTCTGCGCTCGCAGCTTCTGAGCGATCTGCCGGCAAAACATTTGAAGAGGCACTCAGCAGACGGTGGAAGATGGCGTCGCCACTGCCCGAGCGACTCAAGGCTATGCAGGTGCTGCACGTGCACGATGTTGCAACCATCTCTGACCAGTGCGACTTCGTTTTCTGTGCAGTCGATATGAGCAAGCAAGAGACTCAAGATCTTGAAAATGCGTATGCGAAAGCAGAGGTGCCCGTTATCTCTAACAACTCCGCGCACCGCTGGACTGCTGATGTGCCGATGATAATACCCGAGGTAAATCCCGAGCACTTACAGCTAATCGAAAGCCAGAAGCAACGCCTCGGAACAACACGCGGCTTTATCGTTGTAAAGCCAAACTGCAGCATTCAGAGCTATGTGCCAGCGCTGGCCCCACTCTCTTCCTTTGGGCTTAAAGCGGCGTTTGTCACCACTTACCAAGCGATCTCTGGCTCGGGTAAGAGCCTCTCTGAGGTTCCTGAGATCCTCGACAACATCATCCCGCTTCCCGGTGAAGAGGAGAAAAGCGAACGAGAGCCGCTGAAGGTGTTGGGCAGCTACTCAAACGGCGCAATTACACCGCTCTCTTTTCCGATCTCAGCGCACTGCAATCGCGTTCCTACAGAGGATGGACACTATGCGGTCGTATCTGTTGGCTTTGACAAGAAGCCTTCACGTGATGAGGTGCTGGCGCGCTGGATCTCATGGCAGCCAGATATTAGTGGCCTCAACCTGCCCTCAGCGCCGAGACAGACGTTGACCTACCTTACTGACGAGCTGCGTCCACAAACACGGCTTGACCGCGACCTAGAGCACGGCATGGGATTTTGTCTGGGACGGCTGCGAGATTGTCCGGTGCTAGATTTTCGCTTTAGCACCCTTTCACACAATACGATTCGTGGCGCAGCTGGGGGCGCACTCTTAACGGCAGAGCTGCTGTACGCAAAGGGATTCTTGAGGAGGTAGTATGAAGATAGCTCTTATAGGCTTCGGTGGCATGGGTCAGAGCGCCGCCCTCGCGCTGGCGCAGCGTAATCATGAGATCGCTGCAATCATCGACCCCAAACACCCCAAAGCCACGGCGCGCGCTCTCGATGCTGACGCTGTGAAGGGCGTTGATGTTGCAATTGAGTTCACTACCCCGCACACGATGCTGCCTAACCTCACGCAGCTTCTCTCGCTCAATGTGCCTACTGTGATAGGAACAACCGGCTGGTATGAGAAGCTTGAGGTGGTCAAAGAGCTCACCCTCAAGCACAACGGCAAAGTGTTGTGGTCTTCAAATTTTTCTATCGGCGTAAACATCTATTTCAGGCTTGTTGAAGCGGCAGCGAAGCTTGTAAATCGATACGATGAGTACGACGTATGGGCCACTGAACTGCATCACCACCGCAAGACAGACTCACCATCAGGAACAGCAAAGACGATGCAGCACCTACTCTTACAAAACATTGAGCGCAAAACAGCTGTTGTTGAAGAGAAGCTCGATCGAGCAATCTTGCCACACGAGATCCACTTCTCATCAACGCGCGGCGGACCGGTCAACTTTTCACACACCTTAGGGTTTGATTCAGCGGCAGACACCATCACCCTCTGCCACAGCGCCCGCAATCGAGACGGCTATGCCCTGGGTGCCGTGCAGGCAGCAGAGTGGCTGGCTGCTCAAGCAGCTGGCTGCTACAACATGGATGATTTTTTGGGGTTTTAAGCCCCCCATCCAGGCACTTAAATCGCCCGCAAATTAAGACAGCATTTTAATGCAATCCGGTGAGGACTTACCTCAAACTTATTAACCAGCTGATATGCTTCTTTTTTTATTAAGATTTCTATCGTTAAGAAGGTGTTTTTTTATGCCGACTATCCATTTGGTAGTACAGGAAGTACCCAGATGTCTAGTTTTAGTATTAGTTCGGTCATCAACTCCTCCTTTGTCGCCCGCTTCTCGCGGATGAGTGGAGCTGCATCGTCTAATACTTCCGACAGCGAAGTAAAATACAGCTCAACCGACCAGGTAGACCTAACTCTCGATGCCGGCAATCGAACACTCACCCAAGCCTATCAAAATCTCGGAAATGCCGCGGGGTTTGTTACAGCCTCTGAAGAGACTCTTAAGAAGCTAGATAAGATAGTCGGCAAAGTCATCACGCTTGCTGAAAGCGCCGGTCGCTCTTCAACATCATCAGGGGGTCGCGCTCAGATAACGGCTGAATACAAGAAGCTTGCCAGTGAGTTTAGTAAGGTAGCACGTAAGGCGAAGCTCGGAGATTTTGACCTGCTCAACCGCGACGATCTCGCTTCGGTTCTGAGCAACGTCGGGCTCGATCCAACCAGGTCAGCCTCGATGGCGAAGGCCTTCAAGAAGTTCGTGTTTCCACCTTCAAAGAAATCGCTGGCAGAAACCGAAACTTCATCAAGTGCTCCCGTCTCAGTGCCGTCGAATCCGTCGTCGTCAACGCCGACGGAACCAGAAACCGTCACCGTAGGAACCGTATCAGGCAACTTTAAAGACGCACAGCTTGCAGACGTTAACAACGACCAAAT
>JBIKWG010000081.1:0-11399 GCA_044356425.1 Bdellovibrionota bacterium
CTTTGATAATCCAAATTTTGCAGGAGGAGACCTCTCATTCTGGCAACGGCAGGGTGTGCCGCTCATCGGCGGTGGTGGTGTGGCGCTGGTAAACCGTAACAGTTTGCTGCCAAACCTGCGTGCTGGAAAAGAGCTGGGTCAATCAAACTTTGTTAACCCTGGTCTTCGTTTGTACAATGTCGGACTCGATGTTGAGCTGCTGCCCGAGTTAAAGCTTATCTCCAACGCAAGTTTCCTGCAGTTTGACGAAGTAGCAACGCTCGAGGCGCTGCGGCAAGATGGTTCTGTTAGTCGAAATATCGGCTACGACGTTTCGCTTGGCGTTTTATACCGCCCATTTCTGAATAACAACGTGCAGATTCGAGTTGGCACGGCGTGTCTTTTGCCGGCAACGGGGTATGAAAACCTTTTTGGTAACAAGACAAACTACGACGCGTTTACAAATCTTATTCTTCAGTATTAAGCGGCAAATTCGTATGGCACGTAAGAGCAGAATGAGGGTGAATATGGTGTCGAGATTGCTGCCTCAAATGCTGCTTGCAGTTGGCTGCTTCCTTGCGACTGGTCTGCTTGCAGAGGAGCCACTATTGCAAGTGGTGAGGCCTGGCATCACAGCAGCAGAGATGCAGGCTGCTAGTGTTGGCTGTCTTGATTGCCATACAAAGACTGATGCGCCCACAATGCACGAAAGTCCTGCTGTAGTGCTCGGGTGCTCCCACTGTCACGGTGGCGATGCAAGCGTTCGTGCGCCTAGCTTGCGTAGGGAAGATCCTCTATATGATGCGGCAAAAAGACGCGCTCACGTTCTTCCCGAGCATGTTGCAAACTGGCCAACATCAGGAAATCCGAAGCATTCGTACTCAAACTTGCTGAAAGAGCGAGTTGAGTTTGTGCGCTTTATCAATCCGGGCGATCTTCGGGCTGCACCTGAAGCGTGTGGTGGATGCCATTCTCAGATTACGACAGCGACGCAGAAGAGCCTTATGACAACCTCCGCGATGTTGTGGGGCGGAGCGTCGTACAACAACGGAATCTTGCCTTATAAACGCTATCTCCTTGGTGAGTCGTATACGCGAGATGGTCAGCCAGCAAGCATTGTTCATGATGGTAGGCCGCTGTCGCAAGAGATGAAGGCGCGCGGTGTTCTTGAGCGGCTGCTACCGATGCCAACCTGGGAAGTGTTGCCTCCTGCAGATATCTTTAGGGTGTTTGAGCGCGGAGGGATCTCGATAAAGAGCCAGTTTGCTGAAGTTGGAGTTCCAAATCCGCTCGAGGAATCAGGCAAGCCAGATATTCGCCAGAGCAATAGAGGTCCTGGCACTGGCAGTCGCATCGCAGTGCCGGTGATAAACATACACAAGACTAGATTAAACGATCCGCATCTCAGCTTTTTGGGCACAAATGATCATCCGGGCGATTATCGAAGCAGTGGCTGTACGGCGTGTCATGCCGTATATGCAAATGATCGAGATCCACGACACTCGGGGCCCTATGCAAAGTTTGGTCACGAAGGAAAGTCGCAGAGCGTTGATCCAACTATCCCCAAGGACGAAGAGGGTCATCCACTCAAGCACGTCTTTACGCGCGCTATCCCAACGAGCCAGTGTATGGTGTGTCACATGCATCAGCCGAACATGTTTGTGAATACTTATATCGGCTACACTATGTGGGATTATGAGAGTGATGCTCCATTCATGTGGCCAGAAAAACAGAAGTATCCCACAGATGCAGAGAAGTTTGCCTCTCTTGAGCACAATCCTGAAGAAGCTGCCATGCGCGGCAAATGGACTGATATCGATTTTTTAAAGCGAGTAAGTGATCTTAACCCGCAGTTAAAGACTACGCAGTTTGCTGATTATCACGGGCACGGCTGGAATTTCCGAGCTGTGTTTAAGCGCGACCGCAAAGGTAATCTGTTGGATAAAGATGGCAAGAAGGTCTCTTTTGAGGACCCTGAAAAATTCAAAAAAGCGGTGCACCTGCAGGACATTCACGTCGATTTCGGCATGCAGTGTGTGGATTGTCACTTTGGCCAAGATGTCCACGGAGATGGTAATATATATGGAGAGGTGGCCCAGGCGGTTGAGATAGGTTGCAACGATTGTCACGGCACTCTTCAATCGCGAGCGACTCTTTCTACTTCTGGGCCTGCTGCGCCAGCTGGGGGGCACGATCTGGCTCTTAAGCGCACACCCTGGGGAGAGCGACAGTTTATCTGGAAAGGCGAAGACCTCTATCAGCGATCGCTTGTAACGCAGGGGCTGGAATGGCGGGTTAAACAGGTCAAGGATAGTGTTGATCCGCAGAGCAAGGATTACAACGCGAAAGCTGCTAAAGCCAAGCTCGTTACAAAGATACCAGAAGGCTCGGTCTCGTACGGAGTAGCTTCGGCAGCGCAGGGTGCCAACGCAGCCTTCGAGGGTAATCTTGCGCATCCAAACAGTGAGATGACGTGCTTCGCCTGTCATAGTGCCTGGACAACTGCGTGTGCTGGTTGCCACCTCCCCATCCAAGCGAATTGGAAGAAGGATTCGAATCACTATGAGGGTAAAGAGACTCGAAACTGGGCCTCATACAATCCGCAAGTTGCGCGCGATGATATGTATCAGCTTGGTAAGCACGGCCCAGCAAAAGGTGGAAAAATAGCGCCGGTGCGCTCTTCTAGTGCGTTGATTTTAAGCTCAACGGATGCAAATCGTCAGCAGATCTATATACAACAGCCGCCGACGTCCTCAGCAGGATACAGCTCACAGGCTTTTGCCCCGCACTTTCCGCATACCGTTCGCACCAAAGAAACCAAGGACTGTAAAGATTGTCACGTATCTCGCGAAAACGACAACAATGCGATTATGGCGCAGTTGATGTTGCTGGGTACAAACTTCGTAAACTTTATGGGGCACTACGTTTGGGTAGGTACTGGTGACGAGGGTATTGAGGCTGTTAAGGTAACAGAGTGGGACGAGCCTCAGGCGGTGATTGGAAGCTACCTTCATCGATATGCATACCCTGACTATTTTAGAGCGCACCAAGAGCGTGGGCTAGAGCTTGAAGAGAGCCATCAGCACCATGGCGCGGGTGGTACGACTGCTTCAGTGCAGCTCCGCGGTGAGTATCTTTACACCGCAGCAGGTAGAGATGGGTTGCGAGTCTATGATGTAGCCAATATCTCTAACAAGGGCTTCTCAGAGCGAATCACCACGAGTCCTGTATCACCGTTGGGCCAAAATATTCACGTGCCCTCGAAGAATGCAACTGGGTTGGCGCTTCCAACAAATATGCCGGTTGCACCGTTCAAAGAGCAGCTTCCAGAAAATCTTGAGCAGCCGATGCACGCCATTTATCACTACGCATTTATCTCAGATAGTGAAGAGGGGTTGATCGTCGTAAATGTTGATACCCTTCAGGACGGAGAGCCGCGCAATAATTTTCTTGAGCGTGCAGTAACCTGGAATCCGGATGGTATTTTGAATGGCGCGCGCACCATCACACTTGCAGGTGCGCGCGCCTTTATCGGCACAGAAGATAAAGTCATTGTCGTCAGCCTTGATGACCCACTTAGTCCGCGAGTTGAAGCCTCGTGGTCAGCGCGTATGCCAACGGGGGTGGCGATTCAGTTTCGTTATGCTTTTGTGACCGATGCGGATGGATTACACGTCATTGATATAACTTTTCCTGATCGCCCGCGAAGAGTTCAGGGCGCTCTGGTTCCGCTAGCAGATGCGCGCAGTGTTTATGTTGCTCGCAATTACGCGTACATCGGCGCGGGCCGAGAAGGGGTGGTGATTGTGGATGTTGAGAAGCCGGAGTCTCCGGTTGTTCATATGAAGTACACGGCAGATGGGGCTATCTCTGATGCGTGGGATGTAAAAGTTGCAACTACAAATGCGAGTCTTATCGGGTACGTTGCTGATGGCGAAAATGGTTTGGTGATATTGCAGCTCACTGACCCTGAGAGGGTTCCAGGATTTTATGGATTCACGCCAGAGGTCAAGCCGATGGTGATTGCGCGCAGAAAGACAGCCGGGCCAGCTCGCAGCATCTCAAAGCCTCTCGATCGCGATCGCGCAGTTGATGAAACCGGCCATCAGGTGAGCGTCCTTGGACGTATCGGCTCTCGACCCTTCAATCTCGAAGAGATGAGAAAGATGTTCGTCACCAAGGAAGACAAGCTCTGGACAGTCGGTGAGTAGTGCGACGTCCATTGGAGTGCCGGCACTAGCTATCAAATAATCTCTCCTTAGCAGACTCTTCTGTTGCAATTGCTGTAAAAACACGGCAATAAGAAAGCGGTGATCCTGTTCCTGTGCGGCTGTTTATGTGCGCTCGGTGCTGCGGAATCATTTCGTATTTTCGGGCAATTTTTTGGGCAGAGGAAGATATGTCTACCAAGACCTTTATTAATAAAGCAGTGGCGTTCGGTGGAGTGTTGGTATGTGGGTTTTCGGCTCTTCAAACCGCTGGTGCTCAGGATGCGGCAAAGAATCTTGGGGGTCTCTCCGTAAAGCCAGCCGCTGCAGCTGCTGCGCCTAACTGTGACCTACCGGCCAAAGACCCAGCTATCTGGGACAAGAGCCTCTTGTTTGGACTCAACTATACCGAAGGAAATACCAAGACTACCAACGTCAATATTGGTGGCTTAGTTGCTCGGGACTATCAGAGCAACGCTTGGCGATTTCAGACTGACTTCAACTATGGAAGTGCCGCAGATAATGCAAACGATCCTCGTAAAGAGAACAAGAACAACATCCGTTCGTTAGTAGATTACAAACGAATAGTTGATGAAACCTGGTTTGCAGGTGGTGGCGTATCGTTTGCGCACGATGAGATTGCAGATCTTAAGTATCGGGCTATTCTTAGCCCGTCGGCTGGTGCTTATATCGTTCGTGACGAAGATTTAAAGATTAGTCTTGAGGCCGGCCCATCTTATATCTTTGAAAAGCTCGGCGATGTAGACGATGATTTCTTGGCTGCTCGCGTAGCAAATCGCCTTGAGTGGTCACTAAGCGCAACCTCAAAGCTCTTTGAGTTTGTCGAGTATCTGGTTAGCACTGAGGATAGCAGTCAGTACCTGATAAATGCTGAAGTGGGTGTCGAGGCAGCACTAAACTCGTTCTTGAGCCTGGTGCTTTCTGTAAAAGACTACTACATCAATCAGCCCGCAGAGGACCGCGTGCCTAACGATGTAATTACCATCACGGCCCTTAAAGTAACTCTCTAATAGCTTTGCATCAGGAGACTTTTTCTATGAATGTGGGAGATAAAGCTGCTTCGCTGTTTGAAGAGTTCAAGTCATTTGCTTTCAAAGGCAATGTTGTTGATCTCGCAGTGGGGGTGATTATCGGCGGAGCCTTTGGCAAGATAGTTGACTCTCTCGTAAAGAGCATCATCATGCCGCTTATTGCTGCACTCATGCCCGGTGATCAGAGCTATACAACATGGGAATTGGTAATTAATGAGAAGAAGGTTCCCTACGGGCTGTTTCTTGGGGATGTGGTAAACTTCCTGATCGTAGCAGCAGCGCTCTTTTTCTTCATTGTGAAATTTCTGGGCTTTGTTATGCGCACTAAGAGGGCGGAGGCTGTTGTGCCTGCTGCGCCTGCGCCGCTCACAAAAGACCAAGAGATTTTGGTTGAGATTCGTGATCTGCTTGCTAAGCGCTGATAGCAGCGGGATGGGTCTGGTTTCGCCGTATAGTCAGAGCTGCCGTTGGCGTCGTTAAGCCGCCGAGAGCGGGATTGAGGTCCTCGTCAACAGAATCGAGATGTTTTAGCAGCGGGGCTTCGATAAACTACTCAGCCCAAAGTTTGTATCTGCAGATTTTGTACCTGCAGATATGGAAGAGTGGCGAGTCTGAGAAGCATGCCGCTACTTGCACATCGTCAAGATTCAGCAGACGATTGGTGCTTATTCTATAGGTACAACGCTCGATGTCTCGCTCTCCCGTTCCCTCTTATTGGAAAGAAGCCTGTAGCGCGCTTGGCGCTCACGATCCAGTTATGCGTGGGCTCATAGCAAGCTATAAAGACGTTCGGCTGCGTTCGCGGGGCTCAGCTTTTGAGACTCTGCTACGCGCCATAGTTGGACAACAGATCTCAGTCAAAGCGGCGCAGTCAGTGTGGGATCGCTTTGAGGTATGCGTAGGCGAGGTCTCGCCAGATGTTGTATTGCGTCGTTCCGCTGCAACTTTGCAGGGGTGCGGGCTGTCTCGGCAGAAGGTGTCGTATATTCATGACCTGTCGCGGCACTTTATCGATGGCACAGTGAAGCCTCGCAGCTTTCGTTCATTAGATGATGAAGCGCTGCTTGAGGCTCTATGCAGTGTACGGGGGATTGGGCGATGGACAGCCGAGATGTTCCTAATCTTTCATCTGCACCGCCCCGATGTTTGGCCGGTACAAGATATCGGGCTCATTCGCGCAGTCGAGCGGCATTACCGCGGCGGTAAAAAGGCATCTAAGAGTGAGATCGAAGAAGCAGGGAATCAGTGGCGGCCGTGGCGTACCGTTGCTACCTGGTATCTGTGGAGAAGCTTGGATCCGTTCCCAGTGGAGTATTAGGAAGAGTGGGTAAAGGACGCTTCTGCTCTGGGGAAAAGCCCTCATTTGAGGCACGATTGATTCTCACCGTAGTGCAAGCTTTCTCGGGCGAAGTGGACCGCCTCTTTTTCAAACTCAGCTTCAGCTAAAGGAAGATTCTGCGCCTGACAGAGAGTCTTGATGTTTGATGCATTGGTTTTGCCGCCCTTTGCAAGAAGCATCCCCATCTACGCCTCTCATCGACCGTGGTATTCTAACTGGCTTTTGACGATTATGGTCACGCGTATAGCCTTCCGAAATCTATCCAACCGTGGCTAATTGTCATTTATTACTGAAGGAACTTTCTGCATGAACCAACATGGGATATCCGAGGTTCAGCGGGATTGAATCGACTGTTGGCGCGCTCCTCAGCTTAGATAGCTCCTTTACCTTACGATGCTGCTGAAATATTCCAAAAGCTGGTGGGACTGGCAAATGCAGGGAGGTTTCTGGTGAGTCCTTGTATTGCGGTGATGCAGTCTTTAGGGCGTGTAGATGAATATAAGGTCGTTGTCCATGCCCTTGTAGTCTTCTGAGTGCTCGAGCACTAAGAGGTCGGTAAGGGCTATTAAGCAGTGTTCTTGGCCAGGGTTTAGCGTTTTCTGAAAGCCTGGCTGAACCACTTCTGCTACAAGCTGTAGCTCTCTCTCTGGTCGATAAACTAATACTCCGTATCCCTCTTTGCCGAATAGGGTCTCTACTTTTTCCGCATGTTTCTCGTAGGCCAGAAAACAACCCGCTTTAACTGCCAGAAATTTCTGAATGTGAGGATCTCGCCGCTCAACTATATCAACACCACCCCATGGTGTCTTAATGACCATCTCCCCACCTTTCTCGATGGCCGCAATATGTGTTGGAAAGGTGGGTGTTTCGGGAGGAGATATTTCAGACTCTAGAAACAATTGCACCGCACTGCGACAGAATTGCAGGTAGGATGATTGAGATGAAAAATCGGGAGGTGGAAGAGTAAATGTATTGATTGACATTGTTTGAGCCCTGCTTGCCTGATCTTCGCTGCTGTCAGACCTTTATCTTAATGCTAGCCTAGCTGCAAGCCGAATAACCGGTGTTGGGGGCGCAGAAGGCGCGCGCTAGCTGGCTCTGCCCACCCTTTAGCTGGGCTACTATCTCATCTGCCTAAGAGGGGAGCGGCTCCTCGGTCGCTGTGCTGTAATCTTTCGATATTTCCTGATAAATGTGGGCACCGTTGGAATGGATGCCTGCATGGGCCAGGCGGAGTCCTGCAGAGAATGCCTATGACAGATGCGAGCGCAAATAGCAGACATACGTATCGCCATCTGTTGATTTTCAGCGTCTGGGTGGTGACCTTGTTGCTTTCCTTCTCCTCATGGGAAGCGTTTGCTCAAAGCTGCGGTGATGGAGCTGTTTCAGGCGGAGAAGCCTGCGACGACAGTAATCTAACATTCGGCGATGGCTGTAGCCCGACCTGCACTGTTGAGACCGGGTACATGTGTGCAGGTGCCCCAAGTATCTGCACAACCATGCGTGGTGACGGAATGCTAAGGGCAGCCGAGTCTTGTGATGACAGCAATCAGATTTCTGGTGATGGTTGTAATGCCTCTTGTGACGTTGAGTTTAGTTGGAACTGTTCAGGAGAGCCAAGTAGCTGCACCACCGTGTGTGGCGATGGACTGGTAGGTGGAGCCGAGTCGTGCGATGACCACAATACGATCAGTGGCGATGGGTGCAGCGCCGTGTGTAGCGTAGAAAGTGGATATAGCTGCTTCGGCAATCCAAGTAGCTGCGGTGCGGTCTGTGGTGATGGGCTCGTTCGCACAGCCGAATCTTGCGATGACCACAATACTACTAGCGGTGATGGCTGTAGTGCCACGTGTGCGGTTGAGTCTGGATGGAGTTGCAGTGGAGAGCCTAATATTTGTCAGTCAATATGCGGAGACGGGTTGGTAGTTGGCTCCGAGCAATGTGACGACGGTAATATAACGAACGGCGATGGTTGCTCTTCTATGTGCCAGCTGCCGCCAACGCCCACCCCAACGCCTACGGCCACGTCTACCGCCACGTTTACGGCAACAGCTACCCCCACGAACACACCAACGCGCACACCTACTCCAACTGTCACCCCTACTGTAACCAATACGCCGACTCTGACGAGTACGCCCACCCTAACAGCTACAGCAACCCCAACGCCTAGTCCAAGGGCTACTCCTACCGGTGCTACAAGCGTGATTGCAGGAGTTGTCCTTAGTTCAGATAGGCCGCTAGTCCGAAGGCAGGTTGCAGTCTATCTTGCACGAATTATCAACTCGAACGCTTCACTGCTTATTCGAAGTGATGTTGCTGATGAGACGGGCCACTTCAGCTTCGCTGATCTTCCCACGGATGCGCTTTACACCGTTCATCCATCAGGAAATACATATCAGTTTGATCCTGCCTCCCTGCTGGCCAAATCCGGTGACACCGCGCTAACTATTACAGCGCAAAAGTCCGGCACTTATAGCCCGCACTGCAACATGCATAATGAATCAATAGAGATTGTAGGCGTTGATAAGAAAGCCCGCAGTCTCTATCAGTTTATTGAAGCGCTGGTTGAGAGATCAAGTCAGCGGCTTTTAGTTGCTGCTGTTAGTTCGTCTTATCGTGCAAAGATATTAAATACTCTTAGTAGGAAACGTCTTCAGTTACAGAGGGCACATGGTACGCTCCTCAATCAAAGCATCGCTCTGCCGAAGGTGGTAATAGCGTGTCCGTCATTCATCACGGCTTGCTCAAGGCGATCGTATGCGACCACGGTTAGTCTCTATCGAAGTCATCTGCAGACCATGAAGGAGGTGGGCCTTGAGGCTAATGTCATTGCGAGCCACGCACTTAATCATAGCTCCGCATATAGAGAGAGATGCCTCAAAGATCAGACGATTGTACGCCAGGGCGCTTCAGGGCACTCGCTCGCTGCCTAGCCACTCTGATACCTGTCGCTAGTTTCAACGGTTGGACACTTAGGTAGCGGCTTTTCTGTAGCTACCATCATTTTTTGACGATGATGCTCCTGCCTATACCAGAAGGGTAATGGATTGCCTGAGACAGCACCGGCTAGCTTTGGCTTTGATAATTGAGGTAGCTCAAAAGCCTTGTTTGGCGAATCCGGCGCTACGTAATTAAAACGACTCTAACGCCCCTTAAAGAACTAAAACGAGTTATGCGAGGGCGTTTATAGGTGTTTATTACTTTGCGAACAGTTGACGGGCGCCGCCAATGTTCGTCGCCCCATCTCCGTAACTCTTTACTCGGCTAGTAAAATGTCTGGTAGTCGCAGGCCGTTACGAGGCGCAAATGGTCCCCGTAATCGTGTTCAACGGCCGCTCTCTACCTCGCGGGGTGTTCTTAGGCACAGCAGGGACGGGTGCTTAGCCCTGAGTCGTTGCAAATAATGTTTTAAGGCCACTTTAAAGCCACCCCTTTAGCGTGCTATTTCCCTGCCTTCAGCAGTTGTTCGGTTAGAGATTCCTAGTAGCCCAACTCACTGTGCAGTTATCGCAGGATGCTGGCGGTTTAAAAGCGGCACCCGCTACGGTATAGCGTTGGGTTTTTGTGAGAGCTCAGGTTCTCTGGAAGCTTTTTGTATCGAGTGGATAGAGGTGCCGCAGATGTTAAGTTCCGTTCCAATGATTTTACAGCTCCCTCCTGCGTCTTATCGGGATGTAAAGGGAGCTGCCGATGCAGTCCCTGCGCGAAGGGACCATTTGATTAGCTGGTTTCGTCAGGGACAGGCTGTGTTTAGCGCCCTAGAGTCGGTTGCTCGTCCGGAAGTAGGGGGCGTTTTAAAAGACCAGCTTGAGCCGCTACGAGGTCTTACAAGGCACACGCTGAATAATTTGCTCTGGGTGCAGGGGCTCTTCAAGGCTGCCGAGTATCCATCTAGCTGGGCGACTGATCTGTCTATATTGTTCAACAGAGGTGATGCTTATTCGGGTAAAGGAGAGCACGCTCGTGCGGAGCGTCTGGCGCATTATCTCAACCCCAGCTGGACCCCATCGATACTCGTTGCAGAGGTTCACAGGCTTCGCAAGCAAGTTGCACCGGATGGGGTCTTTCCCCAGCTTAGCTCCTACTCTCAGCAGCGCTGGCTTCAAAGCTTCAAGGTTGCTAATCGGATGCTTGCAAAGCCAGATGTTTTCGCTGCTCTACGGTGCCCAAGTGCCTTTGGTGAAGGCAGCAGTGGCGATGTTCGAAACCCAGTTGGCTTTGCTCCGCAATTAGAGTTGGATTCTGTTGCCAAGGAGCGGGTCAACCAAGCTTTTAATTTTATTGAGCAGCTTGCGGTGTGGCGCTCAGGTGCCCCCTTTGAGGGGTATGTAGATCGCGGCTTAGTAGCGCTCGGGTTGACAGTTAGAGCGCTTCAGGAGGTTAAGCCGGGCAGAGGCGAGTGGGATAAGCTTACTGCATACACTGGTTTGAATTTGTACTTTATGCAGAAGCATCTCGCCACGCTCTTTCCGCCAGAGGCGGAAGGGCGGCGCGCAGAACAGCTAGCCGCTTTGAGGCGTAGCATAGAAGGTCGAGAGGCTGGAGGCAGGTTGCGTGATTTGAGAACAGCCGCCAAAGAGGTATTAGAACTTAGCGGTGTGTCTCGGTTCGGAAAAGAGAAGCGCACATTGGCGGTTGATAGCGCTGGCGTTACAGGTACTGCAAGAGGGACGGCGCAAAGGTAATTTTTTCGCAGGGGCGCTGCTCTTACAGAGGGAAGTCATGCACTTTTTAATCGGCTCATCGTGGAATCGAGTGGGTATAACTGGCGTTTCCGGACGTGAACATGCACGTGCACATGAACGTGAACGTACCCGTACC
>JBIKWG010000265.1:0-4070 GCA_044356425.1 Bdellovibrionota bacterium
AACAGTGTGGTAAAGGGCTCAACTGTTACACAGAGCAATCCCTCCCGAGGTCAAGGTCGTATATCTGGCGGCGACACAGCTGGCGTTAGCGGAGTAGCTGGGCGAAACACCATCATCGGAACTGATTATTCACCCTCCAAACGTTCATCTGCCACCGTAAGCCCACTCGCTCAAGAGCGTCCGTGGCGACTGCGTTTGATTGGCGTGTTTGCTTTGCTGTGGACCAGTGGGCTGCTGTGTCGGATGTACAGCCTGCAGGTCTCAGATGTTGAGCGTTGGCAGGATTGGGCTCTCAAGCAGCATGTAGCTGAGGTAGAGATAGCCTCAGAGCGGGGGCCGGTCTTAGATCGTAACGGAAAGCTGCTCGCGGTTTCGGTTCCAGCCGAGTCGGTGTACGTCCGACCGAAGCAGGTCAGAGATAAAGAGGTGGTTGCAGAGCAGCTGGCGGCAGTGCTCGATGTCAAACCCTCTCTCGTGCGAGAGAAGCTGAATTCTAAGCAGCCATTCGTGTGGTTGAAGCGGCAGGTTCCGAGGTTTCAATCTTCAAAGGTTTCTGATTTAAAGCTTGCCGGAGTTGGAACGGTGCTTGAGTCGCGGCGTTTCTATCCCTACAACGCAGCCGCTAGCTCGTTAATCGGCAAGGTTGGTGTGGATGGTGTTGGGCTTTCAGGGATTGAGAGCCTCTTTGAGAAGAAGCTGCACGAAGATCACGTTAAGACCCGCGCTACACGCGATGCGTTCGGGAATATCATTCAGGTTGCTAGTGATGAGAGTGGTGAGGGTTTTGAGCTCCCGAAGGGTGAGGCTCTTCGGCTCTCTATCGATGCAGACCTGCAGATTATAATGGATGAAGAGCTTGAGGTCGGCCGGGCCTTCTCAAACTCAAAGGCGGCGATGGCTGTTATGGTCGATGCCGAAACAGGCGAGATCTTGGCGCTTAGCCAATCGCCAAGTCACAATTTTAACAACCCCGCATCTGATTCAAAGAACGCCCTCAAGAACCTGCTTGTGGAAGCAGTTTTTGAGCCAGGCTCGGTTATGAAGCCGATCGTTGCCGCAGCTGCGATCGATGCTGGGGTGGTCTCTTCGCGTGAGATGGTAAACTGTGAGAATGGACGGTATCCATTTTCGACCCACACGATAAAGGATGTTCATCCGTCGGGGGTAGTGTCTTTTTTTGATGTGGTAGTGCGTTCCTCTAACATTGGGATGACCAAGGTCGGTGTGCGGCTCGGCCAAGAGAAGCTCTATTCATATCTACGTACTTTTGGATTCGGACAGTCAACGGATCTCGGCTTGGCCGGTGAGTCGGCTGGCATCCTGAGAAACGTCTCAGGGTGGAGTAAGGTTGATGTGGCCACGCATTCGTTTGGTCAGGGTGTAGCTGTAACGCCCCTGCAGGTGGTGCGGGCTGTTTCGGCCCTTGCAAACGGTGGGGTTCTTCCAACACTGTCTGTGGTTATTGATGAGCGTGGGGTGCCTAAGGGGCGTCGGGTTGTATCCGAAAGGGCTGCTGCGGCGGCCCGAGATATGATGGTGGGTGTTGTTGAGGATGAACACGGCACTGGTGGTAAGGCAAAGATCGAAGGGTTGGTGGTCGGTGGCAAGACTGGCACCGCTCAGAAGGCTTCTCCAACCGGTCGTGGCTACATGCCAGGCACGTACGTGGCTTCATTCGTTGGTTTTGTCGATGGCGCAGCGCTTGGTGTGAATCGCACCTTTACTACGATGGTTATTATGGATGAGCCTCGGGCCAAGAGCATCTATGGCGGGACCCTTGCTGCTCCGGTTTTTCAACGGATTATGGATCGGTCGGTGAAGTTTATTGCGACCCGTAATCAGCTAGGGGTCGCTGCAGAGCGCTCGCCCATGGTGAAGCCCGAAGCCGCAGTTGATGGGGGGAAGGAGGCGCTGTTGCCGGCTTCGTATACTAAAAGATAGGGCCCCTCATTCTGGCAGCTTATCCCTTGGTTCTTCTCACCAAAGTGAGCTACAACTTCTCTCATGACCGTCGTTTGCACGTTATCTTCACTGGCTTCTGATATATCTGGCATCTGCGTTGGTGAGGGAGCCGGGCAGATTGCGCCAACCTGTGTGGCTGCTTCGAGCGCCGCAGTTGTGTCTGGTGCAATCTTTGTTGCCGTCCCTGGAAATGCTGTTGATGGGCATGCCTTTGTTGACGATGCCTTTGCGCGTGGAGCCGTTGCGGCCGTGGTGCAGGACCCAACCGTACTGCAGGGCAGGCCCGGCATCGTAGTGGCACATTCGCGCTCTGCGCTGAGTCGCTTGGCGGCACTCTTTGCTGGTGATCCGTCACACAGGATGAAGGTTATCGGTATCACCGGAACAAACGGAAAGACCACTACGAATTGGATAATCTACCACATGCTAAACGCTCTCGGTGAACGGGCGCTTCGCATCGGAACATTAGGGTGGGAGTGGTCTGGTGGCGCAGCGGTTGAAGGGGCTCTTACAAGCCCTGATCCGATCTCGCTGCACCGTGTGTTGCAGGAGGCCCGCCAAGCAGGGGTCACTGCAGCGGTGATGGAGACATCCTCGCACGCTCTTGATCAAGCGCGCGTTGAAGATGTTGAGTTTGATGTTGGTGTGTTTACCAACCTGACCCGCGACCACCTTGATTATCACGGCACCTTTGAGCGCTACTTTGCAGCCAAGAGCCACCTGTTTCACCTGCTGGGGCATGGAACCAAGCGCACTAAAGCTGCGGTAATCAACGCAGATGACCCTTATGGAGAGCGGATGTTAACAGAGGCCAGGCAGCGTGGTCTGGTTGATTGGTCGTTCGGTTCTGACACAAGTGCTGCGGTTGCTATCCGCGCTGTTAACGAAGTTGAATCAGGTATGGCGATCGACCTGTTGGTGCGGGCGCCGCGCGACGGGGCTAGCCCTGGGGAGGGAGAGCTTAAAAAAGAGCTGAGGATGCTCGCCCCATTTACCGGACGGCACAATGCTGAGAATGTGGTAGCTGCATTCACGGCTCTATGTGCTCTGGGGTATGAACCAGAGCGAGTCGTCAAGGCTGCGCAGCTAGTGCCACAGGTTCCGGGGCGGCTTGAACGGGTGGGGGAAGGCTCTGTTCGGGTCTTTGTTGATTATGCTCACACTCCCGATGCCTTAGAGCGAGCAATTGCAGCGCTGCGCCCTTCAACCGCTGGCAGGTTATGGGTAGTATTTGGTTGTGGCGGTGACCGTGACCGGGGGAAGCGCCCTGAGATGGCACGTGTTGCGGCCACGGGCGCCGATCGGGTTGTGGTAACATCTGATAATCCCCGCACGGAGGAACCGCTGGCGATCATCGCTGATGTCCTCTCTTCTGGCGTTACGCCCCACTATGTAGAGCAGGACAGGCGTCACGCCATCACAACAGCGGTGCACAGCGCAGAGGCCGGTGATACGGTTCTTATTGCAGGGAAAGGGCACGAGACCTATCAGATCCTCGGGTCAGAGAGGGTATACTTCTCGGATCAAGAAGAGGCCGCGCGAGCTCTTAGTTCGCGCATTTAGAGAGGTCACCTGCACCACAGGGGGATCGGGAGGTGTCGCTACAGGGCGGTTTTCCTCGAGCAGCATCAGCCACCATCCGGATATCGATCTCGACCGTACGTAGGCTCTAGTGCTAGTGTAGCCAGAGATCTTGCGCAAGCGATCTAGAGCAAAAGATCGTGTGATTTAGCTAGCAATAGAGATTGGGAAAGCAGATAAAGCAAACAGAGCGATACAGAGTAAAGAGAGCGACCGTGCTGTACTACCTACACCACCTACAAGACTACCTTAGTTGGCTTAACGTTTTTAAATACCAGACCTTTCGCGCTATGGGGGCTTTTCTCTTCGCCTTCGTGTTTGTGCTTTCACTGCAACCGTATTTTATCCGTTGGATGCAGAATCGTGGGGTAAAAGGGCAGCCCATTCGTGATGATGGCCCGAAAGGGCACGAGGGTAAACGGGGTACTCCGACCATGGGTGGCATGGTGGTTGTTGTAGCTGTGGTTGTATCTACGCTGCTGTTTGCTGATCTTGCAAATATGAAGGTGTGGCTGACGTTGTTTATT
>JBIKWG010000150.1:0-7260 GCA_044356425.1 Bdellovibrionota bacterium
GGCTTCGTTGATGATTGGAAGAAGATCACGAAGCAAGACTCTAAGGGGCTCTCTGAGCGTGGTAAGTTGATCGGACAATTCGGGCTCGGTGTGTTGGTGGCAGCAGCACTCTCGGTGACGGGCTTCTCTACTGACCTTACTATTCCGTTTACGAAGGATCTTGTCTTGCCCCTTGGGGTAGTCGGTTTTGTTCTCTTTACTTCCTTTGTTTTGGCAGCAACATCAAATGCAGTTAATTTCACAGACGGCCTCGATGGATTAGCAATCGGCCCAGTTATGACGGTTGCCTGCACGTACGCTGTTTTTGCCTACCTCGCCGGTAATGCAAAAGCTGCTGACTACCTCGGATTGCACTTTGTCAGTGGAGCAGGGGAGCTTTCGATAGTTCTTTCGAGCATCTTCGCAGCAGGCCTCGGCTTTCTCTGGTACAACACCTTTCCGGCACAGGTCTTTATGGGAGATACGGGCTCTATGGCCCTTGGTGGCACGCTCGGATTTATAGCTGTATTGGTCAAGCAAGAGTTAATCTTAGTGGTGGCAGGAGGCGTATTTGTACTTGAGGCTGCTTCGGTTGTTATTCAACGCTACTACTACAAGATGACGAAGAAGCGGGTCTTTAGGATGGCACCGATTCACCACCATTTTGAGCTTGTTGGCTGGGCTGAGCCGAAGATCATCGTTCGCTTCTGGATCGTCTCAATCGTGCTAGCAATCGTTGCTCTGACCTCTTTAAAGCTACGGTAGTAGGCTGCTGCAGTGAGTGGAAGGTGGATATGAGTTTTACACAGCAGCTAGCTAAGATTAAAGACGCCGGTCGCGCCATCATGGTGGTTGGGCTTGGGGTAAGTGGAGTCGAGACCGCGCGCTTTCTGGCGCGCAGTGGCCATCGAGTTGTCATAGCTGAAAGGCAGTCGCGCCAGAGCTTCTGTGCTACATCAAAGTTTGCAGCAGAGCTGCCAGGATTATCCGAGCTTAACGTTGAGCTCCACTTCGGTGTAGATGGTGAGCAGATCACTGAGTACCTTCAGAACGTGGCCCTTGCGGTAGTGAGTCCTGGTGTTGCGCTCAATTCTAAGGTTGTTTCGGCGATCGTACAGCGTAACGTGCCGTATGTTTCAGAGCTTGAGTTAGGGGTTGAGCTGCACGGTGGGCGGGCAGTGGTTGTTACAGGCAGTAACGGAAAGAGCACCACCGTATCTCTCGTTCACCATATGCTGTGTGAGGCGGGGATAGCGTCGTATCTGTGCGGTAATGTCGGCACACCAGTTATCGCTAACCGGGAGCTTCTTTCACCATCAAGTCAGCGGTCGACCCTAGTTGTTGAAGCATCTAGCTATCAGCTTGAGGCGTGCACGGTGCTTAAGCCAGCGGTGAGCGTGCTGCTTAATCTAAGTGAGAACCATCTTGAGCGTCACGGCTCGCTCGATAACTATGCGGCTGCTAAAGGGCAAGCCTTTACCCTGCAGTCGGCCGACGATGTAGCGATTGCAAATGCGGATGATGCGTTGGTGATGGCGCAAGCGCGTCGCAGTCGGGGGCGGCTCGCTGTCTTTGGTGAGAAGAGTATCAACGACCTACAGAGCATCGCCTCAGAGTGGGCGGCTATTTCGTATGCATCAGCGCCACACGGCGTGCTTACGGTGTGCTTTGCCGGTAAGCAGTACGAGTTTGATACCTCAGCAAGTAAGCTGCTGGGTCCACACAACCGCTACAACATGGCCGCTGCTGTTCTAGCTGCTCTGAGCATCGGGGTGGCGCCAGAATCGATTCAGGCCAGCTTACTCTCATTTATACCCCTCGAACACCGCCTTGAGGTGGTGCATCGAGACGACAAGCGGTTAGTAATTAACGATTCTAAATCAACAACAGTTGCCGCAGCAGTAGCTGCACTTACGACTATTAGGCAGCAGTTTCCTCACCATCGGCTTGTGCTGATGATCGGAGGATATTCAAAGGCTGGCTCTTGGGAACCCCTAACTGCGCGTTTGCAAGAATTAGGTGCATCAGCACTACTGCCGGTTGTGTGCTTTGGAAAAGATGGTGAACTATTGGCTGGATTCTGCACGGCAGCGGGGGTTCGTTGCGTAGTCGCGCCAACGATGCGTGAGGGCACCCTCGCAGCACTGCAGGCAGTTGCAGATGAAGAGCGCGCGATCGTGCTGTTAACCCCGGGCTGCGCTAGCTTTGATGAGTTTACCGATTTTGAAGATCGCGGTGCGCACTTTAAACGCTACGTAGCTGACATCGCTAGTGTAAGGACCACTGGCACGTAAACCAAACAGGCGCCTTGTTTATCTAAACTGCGCAGAGCTGATAAAGCTCTCAATTGGCTCTAATGCCCCTTTGGCCTGTAGTTAGGTGGCCTCAGGAAAGCAGATATATATTGACACAGACCTACTACCGCGGCCTCTGCGTTTTTTGTCCGGCTGCGCCTGCTCTTGTTACGCCACCCTCTGCTTTCTGTAAGATTAGCCGGCCATGAGACGGCTCCTAGCCATTTCGGCCCGGAGTGCCGGTTTGTTGATTCTCGCTTATTGTAAATCCGCTTCCAACCGGTTTGGTCGGTTGTTGATTAACTTGCATCTGTAGAGGTTGTGGGGAGGCTAAGCCAGCCTTAACGTTAAACTCGTGTGCAGACTGCTTTAGCCATGCAAGCCTGCTCTCAAACTCTGCCTTCGTCATTCCTGGCCTCACCGTTACTTTATCTTTCATCGGAAATAACCAGAGAAATTTACGCTCGCGTCGCATCCCCACTACCGAATTCTCCACAACCAGAGCTTCGCGACGTCGGCCAAGCGAGTAAGAGGTATAAATCTCTTGCTGCTCTGTGTCGGGTGGGGCAGTTTCAACTTCGGGAGTCTGCATTCGTATCTTCTTCTCAAGAGAGCGGGCGTTGCCGGCTACATCAGCGCGCACTGCATCTGCTGCTACCGTTTTTGGATCGGCTGCTTGCGCTGCTCCGCGATCAGGACGCGCCATGTATTCTTTGTAGCAGGCGGCCAGATCTACCCCATCTTTAGCTGCAAGCCGTGAACCGACATCCATCGCCTCATCAAACGATACTTCGTAATCTGCCCCTTTTTCGGCCTGAATTGTCTCGCGCGCGCATATGCCGTATTGGGTGACAGCGGCGTGCAATTGAGCGGTGCTCATCTTTGCTGGAGTATTTGCGATGGCGCTAGTGCCCACCCGCAGCGTGCTGCCGGTGTTGCGACCGAAGTCATTGAGGACAGCTTTGTGGTTTAACTCGCCTCGTGGCTTTGCTGCTACCGAAGTAACCGTTGCTGCCTTAGGTAACACATTTGATGAGCCTGCGGCTGGAGCCTTTGCGGAGCTGCTCTGTTTGTTGGATGTTTGATTGACTCGGTCAATCAGCTGATCGAGCCGAATGCCGTCATCCTCAGCGAGCTTTGTAGCCCTGTCCCAGGTGGCTTGGCTCTCTTCCTTAACGTTGAGCTCATTCATCGCGCGCGTGCGGTAGCTTTGCAGCAGCGCCGATAACTCGGGCGCAGACATCTTTTCTAAGTTTACTGCAACTCGCAGTGGCGCCAAAGTGGTCGCACCAGCTTTGGGCTCTCGTTGACGGGCCTTAGTAAGTGCCTCAGCTACAAGCTTAAGGTCGACCTTCTCTTTAGCAGCGAGCTCGCAGGCATGTTTCCAGCCAACTTCGCTCTCAGTGGTTAGTTTTAGCTGCTGATGAGCAAGGCTTCCATATTTCGTAAGCATTGCTTCTAGCTCTGGTGCAGAGAGCGACTCATAAGGGTTCTTTGCCGGTGTGGCAGCTTGAACTGTTGCGGCAGCTGAAGTGGGCGCTGCTGCTGATCCCGAAGATGTAGCCGACGCTGCATTAGCAGCAGCAGGCAAGGGAGTCGCTTCTGCTTTGGGGGGTGGGCCCTTGTCTGCTGCAAGGAGCTTCTTATACTCAACTGCAGCGCGGATTAGATCAATTCCATCCTTTTTTGCTAGCTCCACGCCCCGGATAAAGCCCTCTTCTGATTCGGTGGTAAGCTTAAGCTCTTGATGACCGCGAGAGCTGTATACCGAGATAAGCTCTGCGAGCTCAGCTTTTGATAGGTTTACAAATGGGTTTGGAGAGGCTGCTGAAGTTGCCGCCTCAGATACCGGTCCGGCTGCCGCAGCTACACCGTTCGTGCTCGGATTAACAGCTGGTGCTTGTGGTGCTGTTGAAGATGATGCCGTTGACGGTGTTGCCGTTGACGATGGTGACTGTGAGGATGATGCGGCAGCTTTTGGGGCCGCAGCCAAAGCGGTTTCAGAACCCTTTGGTGTCACAGCGGGGGGCGCAGGGCGCAACAGCGGCGCACGGACCGGGGCAGCCGTTTTCTCGTTTGAAAAACTCACTGCGCTTGCGAGGAACGCTAGCGGCTCTGATGTAGTAACTGGTGCAGTGACTGGACCTAGAGTGGGCGCAGGGGTGCGCTGCTCAGATGCACCTTTAACTGCTTTGCTCTGTGGATCTGTCTCACTCTTTTTATCCGCCGATGGTGAGGTGTTGGCCTGAGGTGTTAAAGCAGCTGCACTGACCTTAGGCTGCTGTGTTTCGCCTCCAGCGCTCGCTGCTCGCTTAAGCCGCTGTGAGCCATAGAAGCTGGCAATAATAGTGCCGATCGCTATCAGCGCGATTACACGAGCCCTGTCAAAGAAGGTTTTTTGTTTGGGCGGATTTTCATTGCGGGGCTCTTGCTTTTTGGCCTTCTTTACTTCTGCCTCTACCGCTGTCCATTTCGTCTCTATTTCTCTATTCTCTGTCCCTTTGAACTCTATCTCTAGTGCTTTAGGCGACGGGTTTTTGTTTGTTAGCTTCGGTGGTGCACTGTCGAAGCTTTTAGTTTCGGGAGTTGTTACGGGTCTGTAGGGGGTAAGCTTAATTGTCTCAAATGAACGACAGCGTTCGAGCTCGGCGTAAAAAGCCGCAATAGCTTGGGTGCGCTTCGCTTCTGGTGTCTGCAATTCACCCTGCGCGGCGGTGAAGGTAGTAGCGGTCGATGAAAGAGACATAGGCATGCACCTCGCGGTAATACTCTTTTAAGCTACGCGGGTTGGGGTCCTTAAGCAAAGCCGCCGAGTCGGTTTCTGTAGGGAAGAGTCAGATTTTGAAAATAAATTTGCTATGGACAGCCTCTCTGAAAAAAAACTGAGTAACCGCCGTTTTTTTTGGCTCCTTAGGATATCTATATTTACTCAGCACGCATAACCCCCTTCTACGGGAAGCGCTGTTAGGTCCCGCTGCTTGCTGTAATGCATGCAATCATACAGGCCGTGCATACGCACTGCTCTCCATACGGGTAGAAGAAGAAGATGTGAAACGGAAAGGGTTTTTTCTCTGTTTTACTGCACATGATCTGATGAGTTTTTTTCTTTGTAGTGTGCTTGTGCGCTTTGAGTGGCTAGCTTAAGGGCTGCTGAGAGCGCATAAGCGCAAAATACAAAAATGAAAAAAAACCTTCTGCTGGCCGCCTTGGCGGTCAGCTTCGTCACCACCACCACCCTCTGCGCGCACGATGCGCAGGGGGCTCTCACCGTCGGCACGGCGAAAGCCGTGCCGTACAAGAAGAGTGTTCACAACCTGAACCCCCTCCTACCCGCCGAAACGGCGGGAGTGCGGGTTGGTTTTTGGGAAAGCGTGCGCACGGGCGCACGCTGGCAGGTCACGTGTCAAAACAATCAGCGGACGATCACGTCCGCTGAATATTATTTTGACAAGGAAACCCCGAGTAATGCCGACAAAGTCGGCAAGGTGGTCGGGGGTCTACGCGACGGGGCGGTGGCCTTCGCGGCCCCCTACACAGCGGTTAAGCTCCCGGGAGCACTCCGGGACAGGGAGCGCGATGTGTGCCCCCCCAACCTCCCGGTTGCGCCGGTGGCGCCGCCGGTGAAGCAGCCGTAGTATAGCAAGCCAGACATAAAGCCCTACAAGGCTTTAAGTCTGGTGCTGTGGGACAACAAAACTCCCCGGCCCTTAAAGTCGCTGAAACTCTGATAAAGAGCTAAACGACAAGAGGGCCGGGGTGTTCTTTTTAAGATGAATTCACGTGCAGAAATTTTTTCGAAAAGGTCTTTACGTCCATCTTCTTCTTCCCCTTCCTTTTTTCTTCTTTGCTTTCTGTGTTGCCGCCTCTGAGGGTTGGTTGTCTCTGCCGCCTGCGCAGACCTCTCATCCTTAAAGCGCGCAGCATGCACTGCCGCACGGTAGGCTAAAGCCGCCGCAGTGCTGTAGTAAAAACTTGGACAGTCTAGGGCTTCAGCGAGCTGCGAACGGCCTGGCGCAAGATAAAGCTTCGCTTTGCTCCATCTGTAACCTCAACTAGGTTATCATAGAGCTTCGGATCAACGATTAGAGCACCGAGCGTTCCTTGGCCTTGAGCAAGTGCATCAGATGTTGCTTTTAAATTGCGTGCTGCTTCAGCAAGAGCGGTTAGCACCTCTTCAACTTTACTAGAAACAACCCCAGGGGCCACCTCTGTATAGATGAGATCGTGCAACAAGCCCTTACCCTGATGTGCCTCGCCGAGAATCCCCGACAGGTTATCGCTCGCAACGGTGATGCTCTGAATTGCCTTCACGAGCGCCTCTACCGATTGCTTCCCTTTCTCTTCATAGATCAGGGCGTGAATTAATCCCTGACCATTTTTGATCTCTGAGATAAGGCTGCTGACATCAGAGGAGGTTTTTGTCAGGCCATCCATGAGCTTTTTGCCTTCGTTGTCCGAGTATATCAAACGGTGAATAAAGCCGTTTTCATTCTTAATGGCCCTAAAGACCTCGGCCATACTCTTTGAAGCCGAAGCGATGTCGGTAAACGTATCGGGCGAGAGACCCTCAAGAGAGCGGTTGATGCGCTCGGTGATCTGCGTTGTGTTCTCTATGGCGACCTGTGCGCGGCCCATAATCGCCCCGAAATCCGAGATCTCGGTCGAGGGCAACAAAGCTCCTGTTGGCACTTGGCCGGCTACCTGCCCCGGGCTAATGCTAACGAACCGATCCCCGAGAAGCCCCTGGGTGTCGATCGATGCCTGCGAATCGGGTCGAATGCGGTCGAGGTACATGTCGTTAATAAGCAGAGTAACGTGGACTCGCGTATCTCCACGGTCTTTTGAGAATGTTACGCTTTTTACGCGACCGATCGGGATCCCGCCTAGTCGCACAGGGGCCCCTTCTGAGAGCCCTTTAACGTCCTTAAAGACTGCATAGAACTCGCTCTGTTTGGCAAAGATCTGGCGCTCTCTTCCCATAATGAGG
>JBIKWG010000082.1:0-11281 GCA_044356425.1 Bdellovibrionota bacterium
CCGAGAAGTTTATCACGCCGCTGACATTCGAGTCACTCACAGGACAACCAGTTACGCGCTCTTTCTGGGACGAAACGCAACCAGGCGCCATAGGGCACATCGCCCTTGCTGATTGGGCGGACCTCTTGGTTGTTGCGCCCGCATCTGCTGATTTCTTAGCAAAGCTAACTTTTGGCTTCGCTGAATCTCCGCTCCTTGCAGTGGCGCTTGCAACGAAGGCGCCGATACTGTGCGCGCCCGCGATGAATGTTAACATGTTTGACCATCCGCAGACGCAAGCGAACATCCAGGCACTCAAAGGCAGGGGCGTATCTTTTGTGGACCCTGACAGCGGGGCGCTCGCCTGCGGCTGGAAGGGGCGCGGGCGGCTCGCACATCACCGCGAGATATTCTTCCACATCCGCCGAGCCCTCACTGAGCAAGACTTTGCCGGACGTCGGGTTGTGATATCAACCGGACCCACGCGCGAGGCGATCGATCCAGTTCGATTTATTTCAAACCGCTCATCAGGGAAGATGGGTATTGCGCTTGCGAGCGAGGCGTTTCGCAGAGGGGCGCTCGTTACACTTATTCATGGACCTATCGCCGGTTCGCTTAAAGTTCCGCGCGATGTGCGCTGCATTGGAGTTACATCGGCCCTTGAGATGCAAAATGCTGTCTCTGCGCACACTTTCGGTGAGGGCGCAGAGCCTGCGGCTGATCTCGTTATCATGGCAGCCGCAGTTGCAGATTGCAGGCCGCAAGAGGTCGGTGAGCACAAGATAAAGAAGGGCGATCTACCATCACACATCACCTTGGAGAAGAATCCTGATATTCTAGGCAGTATTGGCGAACGAAAGGGCGCTGCTCGCTCTCCGACATTGGTCGGCTTTGCCGTTGAGACCGGGGATATCGACGCGTTGCTCAGCGAGGTTCGCCGAAAAATGTCGCAGAAAAATGCTGACCTGATGGTTGGAAATTTAGCTTCTGACTCATTTGACCAGAATACTAATCGTGTCTGGATTGTGAGCCGAGCAGGTCACGAAGAGGAGGTAGCTACGACGTATAAGACTCGTGTAGCTGCTCGTATCTTTGACGCGATTGCAAAGCTCTAGCTGTACGTGACGAAGGGGGAACATTGTCAGACCATAAACAGATTGCACCAGACATCCTGCTAGATAAAGTGATGGCGCTTTATCCTTACGGAATTCCGCGCGATGTAGTGCGGCGGCCTCCCCCTGCTGTCTCGGTGAACAATGAGGACCTATGCCCGCAGAGCAACGGCCATACAACATCGCTCGCAGTGGCAACAAAATGCATCTTTTATGTTGTTTCAGCCACTGAGCTAAGCACTTCAGAGCAAGAGCTGCTGTCGGCTATCGCCGAGAAGGGGTTGCGCATTCAGCCATCGGACTATCACGTTGTTGTTGTTTCAACCTTAGATGCTGCGCGGCAGGCTGTGTCAAAGCTAAAGCAGGGCGGTGCTGCGCGAGTTGTGCTCGTTTTTGGCACGAGCACACCATCCCCCGATATTTCCAAGGTTGGAGGATTATGGGTTCTTAGTACGTACGCCGTGGCAGAGGTTGGGGCCAATGCAGAGACTAAGAAGGCATTCTGGCAACACTTAAAGGGACTTTTGCCAATTATCTCAACGCGCTAGTCGTCCTACTCCTTTTTTGGAACTGTGCACCGTGATACAGAGTCTAGTAGTTGGGGTGGTAATGGTTTGTGTATGCGCCTGGTTTTTGGGCCGGAAGCGCAGCCAGGGACTGGGCCCAGACCCAATCGGGCTTTCGATGATAGGAGCAGTCGGCCTTGCGAACGAAAACATATCTTCGCGCGGCTCAGTATTCATTCGCGGAGAGCTGTGGAATGCTGCCTGTGAGCGTGGCATTATCCTTAGGGGTGAAGCCGTTCGGGTCGTTGCCGTACAAGAGGAGCTGACGCTTCTTGTTGAGCGTTTAATTCAGGATTCAAGCGGAGGCTAGGGAATTAGCCGTTTCCGAGGATAAAAGGGTAGCTATGGGATTTGTAGTTCTTGCTGCGATTGCTGGTCTAGGGCTTCTATTTTTTAGTGCGTACAAGATCCGCTCATATGAGCGGGGAGTAATCCTACGGTTCGGTGTATACCGTGGCCAAAAGGAGCCAGGACTCAACTTCATACTGCCTTTTATCGACGAGCTTACGCGGGTTGATCAACGCGTCATTGCCATGGAGATTCCAGCACAAGACATCATCACCCGAGATAACGTCTCTGTGAAGGTCACGGCGGTGCTTTACTTCCGCGTAGTAGACCCAAGTAGGGCGGTTTTGGCCGTTGAGAACTATCTGTATGCGACGAGTCAGATTGCTCAGACTACCCTGAGGAGTGTCTGTGGCGAAGCCGAGCTTGACGATCTGCTCTCAAAACGTGATGAGGTGAACCATCGGATCCAAGAGATTATTGATCGCCGAACCGACCCATGGGGCGTTAAAGTTTCACTGGTTGAGCTGAAAGATATCGATCTGCCGCAAGAGATGCAGCGCGCGATGGCACGCCAGGCAGAAGCTGAGCGTGAGCGAAGAGCTAAGATTATCCAGGCCGAGGGCGAGTTTCAGGCGGCAGAGAAGCTGACTGACGCGGCTACTATTATGGCCCGAGAAAGTTCCGCGCTTCAGCTTCGCTACCTTGAGACCTTGCGGCAGATTGCGACCGAGAACAACTCAACTATCCTTTTTCCACTGCCGATAAATATTTTGGATGCGTTTAAGAAGTAGTTAACGCAGGTATCGTGAACAGTAGCACCCCATATTCGTACGTACTGCCAGAAGAGCGCATAGCACAACGTCCGGTGCATCCGCCCGAGAGCGCACGCATGTTAGTCATCGACCGTGCTGCGGATAGCGTGCGCGAAGCAACCTTTGCTGACCTGCCACAGCTAGTTCGGCCCAGTGACCTACTGCTCTTCAACGACACTAAAGTCATTCCAGCGCGAATGTTCGGCACACTTGCCAATACGGCACAAACTCCGGTAGAGCTGCTGCTCTTGGAGCGCACTAAAGAGCAAGATACCTGGATCTGCATAGGCCGGCCGCTCAAGAAGATACGAGGTATCGGAACAGTTATTTTGAACAGCACTCTGCGCGGGCACGTCCTGGAGTATCCGCACCCCGACAGAGCACTTGTGCGTTTCGAGAGCGAGGATCCCGAAGGGATTCAAGCAGCTCTTTTTAAACACGGCATTATGCCCATTCCACCCTACATTCGCGGGGGCATAAGCGATGAGCAGGATCTCATCGATTATCAGAGTATGTTTGCTCGTGAAGCTGGATCCGTAGCCGCACCAACCGCATCGCTTCATTTTAGCCCGGCACTGATGGAGAGTTTAAGAGGAGCCGGATGTTGCGTTGCAACGGTCACGCTGCACGTAGGCAGCGCAAGCTTTCTGCCAGTGCTTCTCAACGGAGAGTTGCGACCTCCATCGAGTGAGCGGCTTGAGGTTCCAGTCGAGACTCTCCGCGCCATCCATCAAACAAGGGCAGAGGGCAAGGGCCGAGTATTTGCAGTAGGTACGACGGTGGTGCGCGCCATTGAGAGTGCCTTTCAGGCGAACGCTGCACATGCCAGCGCTTATCAGTGTGCAACTGAACTGTTTATTCAGCCTGGATATCGCTTTCAGGCGCTGGATTGTTTGATAACCAATTTTCACCAACCCGGGACGACCCATCTCCTGCTAGTAGAGGCGCTGATTGGACGCGCTCTCTTGAATAAAGCATATGAATATGGCCTTAAAAACGGGTTTCGCTTCTTAAGTTACGGTGATGGTATGGTAATCGTATGACAACTCGTTACACACTCATTAAAAAATCTGGAGAGGCTCGTCGCGGGTCGTTTTCTACGCGCAACGGCACGTTTCAAACTCCGACCTTTATGCCAGTCGGCACTCGCGGATCGGTTAAGGGTGTTGATATTGAGCGTCTCGCAGAGACAGGCGCTGAAGTGATGCTGGTGAACACCTACCACCTCTGGCTGAAGCCGGGTCATGAGCGAATTCAAAAGCTCGGTGGAATCCACCGCTTTACCGGCTGGAAGGGGCCTATTCTCAGTGATTCTGGTGGTTATCAGGTATTTTCTCTTAAGAGCATTCGGACGCTCACTGAGGCAGGGGTTGAATTTCGTTCTCACATAGACGGTTCCAAGCAGTTCTTAAGCCCCGAAAAGTCGATACAGATTCAGCAAACGATGGGAGTTAGCATTGCGATGGCATTCGATGAGTGCCCGGCGAGCGACTTAGACCGCGCTGCGTTTGAAAAGTCGCTTCACATGACCCACCGCTGGGCCATGCGATCACTTGAGGCGCGCACAGACCCAGAGATGTGTCTTTTCGGCATCACGCAGGGGGGTTGTATTAAAGATCTGCGCACCCTTGCTGCAGAGCAGATCGGAGCCCTTCCATTTGATGGTTACGCCATCGGAGGCTTAAGCGTTGGTGAAGCTAAAGATAAGATGTATGAGGTTTTGAGCTACCATGTAGCGCAACTTCCGCAAGGGCATGTGCACTACTTGATGGGAGTCGGGACCCCTGAGGATGTCGTTGAAGCGGTCTCTCATGGCGTTGATATGTTCGACTGCGTGATGCCCACTCGGTCGGGGCGCTTTGGGCGGATTTTTGTTGAGGAAAGTCCTCCTTTCATCAACATTAAGAACTCGCGATTTGCCGAGGATACGTCGCCGCTTGATGCAGGATGCTCGTGTTTAGCCTGTCGAAACTACTCGAAAGCGTACATTCATCACCTCTTCAAGGTAGGTGAGATGCTTGGTCCACAACTTGCGAGCATTCATAACCTTACTCATTATCTAGATCTTATGAGACGAATCCGTCTCTCTATCGAAGACAACACGTTTTCTGCGCTGTATGCCTCGATCAAAGAGCGCTGGAAGGCCCTTGATCTGCACGACCTCGGGTAACTTATTAAAAGTCGCTTATTTCTCAGTTGCAGCTCAGCTATATGGTAAGCTCTATCAACTAGTCATTCAATTTTTGATGGCTGAGTCAATACGTAGCGCCGCAAATAAACTCTTCATTTTGCTGATTTTTTCGTTGATTTAGAGGGCTACGATTGGTAAACGAATGGCCGGTTTTAAGTTCTCTGTGTGGATATGGAATCAGAGTCGTTTCGTTCTCGTGTTATGGCGCTCGTACAGAAGAGTCGCCGAGCTTTGCGGTTGTACAACACCGCGGGTTCCAGCTCATTTTCAAAGCTGGATTCTCAATCCCCAGACCTGTCAGGTTCTCAGGTAACAGAGTGGCGCGAGGTAAACAGCCTTCTACTGCGTAAACTAACTGAGGCGGCAGACTCGCCTAATACAAAAAAATTGATCTACGATGTGTTCGCTCTTCGGAGTGAATTCCAAGGTCTGTGGCGCTCAAGTGAAAGTGAGCTCGTGCGTTCACAGAGAGAGCTGATCCTCTCGGCAGAGAAGGGTGATTTTATCCGAGCTTCCACTCTTTCAACTACTCTTGTGTCATTAAAGGCCCGTGTTCAGGCCGGACAAGCTGCCCATCACGAGCTTGATACTCTGATAAAGAAGAGCAAAGTTGTTCGCCCAGTAGCAGAGCTTTCCGAAGAGAGCGCAACCGTTCTTTCAACTCTCGAAATATTAGACGACGAGCGCGATGAGGCAGCAGACAGCGCCTTTAGCGATATGCCCCGTATGGCAGCCGGTGTGGGTAAGGTAATCCCCCTCAAGCGCCGATAACAGCAGCCATAAACGGCAAGCAGGTGCAAGCATCCTAATGCCGACAGCAAAAACTGCTGTCGACACAAGGAGTAACCCGATGCGGCCTTACCGCACCTACCCGATCTGAGTTAAAACTCGAACTGGGGCTCCAGTAAAAGCTGAAACAACGGGCACCGGGCCCGGGCCGAATGTCCGGTCAATGAGCGTTGCCCAGCACAGTACGGGTATCCCTTTGAGAGTTGCACGTGTATGGGCTTCAAGGCTCGACCGCGCGGTGGTAATTACATCTGTTACCAATATCGAATTGTAACCCCGATATTTTTCACCGTGCCCGTTAGACATCTTGCTTTCAAGATACTGCTCAAGCGGAACCTCTTTGCCCTTATTGTAAAGCTCTGAATAGATCGCGCACAGCCGCTCTGCAAAAAAGGAATACCCCCCAGGCAGCTTCAGAAAAAGCTGCGGCTGCTGCGGGGATACCACGTTGCGGATGCGCTGAGCCACATACTCTGCGCAGATGTCGAGGTCTTTATCGCTGAGGTCTTCGACCCTATAGAAAATATGCGACTCGCATCGACCGCCAATCGGAACCGGCTCTTCATACTGCTCAGTAATCCGAGAGAATATGCCCTCTAAATCTTCGATATCGCTCATACTGCCCTTCAAAAAAAACGCACTAACCTCGAAAAAAAGTTGCCGCTCCTCATAACACGACTATAACGCCGCTATAACGCCATGATGCTACTACACCCTAAGTGCGGAAGCTCTAGCCCCCTGCGGTGGCCGCTGTGCCGAAATACAGCCTACGGGACTCTACCTTAATGGTCGTAGCTATCGAAAGATACAACATTTTCAAGCACTAGTCAGGGTAAAAAATCTGTTCCCTGAAGCGCCTTCCCCCTATAGCTCCAAGCCGTCTAAACGCGTATTCTAGTGCTGTTGGCAGCTGCCTCGCACAGAGCGGCGGCGTAAGCCTTCACTTTAAAGCGAACTCATACAATTACGTAATGGTTTATGACAGCAAGCGACGTTAATACTCTCCACTCGATCGACTCCAAAAGTAAGATTCGTCGGCGAAGAACGCGCTCTGTAAGGGTTGCTGACCTGGTAATCGGCAGTGACGGCCCAATTTCGGTGCAGTCGATGTGCGCAACCAAGACCCAGGATGTCGAAGCTACCTCGCGGCAGATTGCCCTGCTGCAGGAACATGGCGCAGATATCATCCGCATCGCCATAGACAGCAAGCGTGATATTGAGGCGTTGGCTGAGATACGGAAGGGAACCACTGCACGGCTAGTGGTTGACCTCCAAGAGAGCTACAAGCTAGCAAAACAGGTTGCTCCCTATGTTCAGAAGATTCGCTACAATCCGGGGCATCTCTATCACCACGAGAAAGAAACCCCAGTAAGTGAGAAGGTTAAGTACATCGTTTCGGTTGCTCGTGAACACGACCTTGCTGTTCGAATCGGAGTCAACTTCGGGTCGCTTGACCCTGCTAAAGCAGGCGAGCAGGAAGATCCGCTTGAGGTGGCCCTGGCATCTGCTCGCGAGCACATCGGATATATGGAAGACCTTGGGTTTGCGAACTACGTGGTCTCGTTGAAGAGCTCGGATCCCAACGACGTAATGGAGATCAACCGGCGCTTCGCACTTGAGTTCCCAGAGATACCCCTGCACCTTGGTGTTACCGAAGCTGGAATGCTGCCGATGGGCGAGATTAAAACGCGAGTCGCTTTTGAGAATCTCCTTGCTCAAGGAATCGGTGACACTCTGCGCGTATCGTTGACGCTGCCACACAGTGAGAAGTTTCAAGAGGTCTTACTGGCAAAGAAAATCGTAGAAGATGTGTATGCCGGCCGCTTCCGATCGGTGCCACGTTTTGAACAGGCAGGTCTCAACATAATCTCTTGTCCATCATGCTCGCGAGTTGAAAATGAGGCTTTTGTAGAGCTAGCCCAGCGGGTGAGAGACCTGACAACAGTGTATGCTGAGAGAAAGCTAACGATTGCCGTTATGGGCTGTCGGGTGAACGGTCCCGGTGAAACCGATGACGCAGACCTTGGTCTCTGGTGCGCTCCAAACCATGTAAATCTGAAGAAACGGGGTGAGCTAGTGGGGCAGTTCTCTTATCAAGAGATCCTCGAACAGGTTCAGAAACAGATTGAATCTCTCGTCGCCGATCAAGAGCGCGCAGCAGAGTAGTTAATGTTAACGAGAGCCACCCTAGGAGTCCTGTGAAGCTATCCGCGCCCGACGACCTCTCAGCAAAAGAGCGTGCCGCTTTCGATGCACTCGCAAAACATTTCCCCCCGGGTGGCGTGTGCGTTAACGTGATGGTTGGCTCGGAAGCGTGGGACGTGCGGCCGCTGCTGCTCGTTAACGGTACGGTAGTAATGTATCGACTTTCACGGGCGTTGGCTTTCGACATGTTGCGACACGTTGCGGCAGAGCTTGAGGGGTTCTCTCTTTTACCTGGCTGGAATACTTCGGTAAGATTAATTCCAGCCAATGATAAGCTTCTGTTGACCCGTCCGTTCGTGCAGATGACGTTGCAGGATCACCTTGCGAGTACTACGAGCGTTGTTGTAAGCGACCCGATAACTGTGGCGCGCAAGCTGATAACCCAAGTGCAAGAGCTCGATCAGCGCGGACTTGTGCATGGGCATATTACCCCCGCAAACGTTGCCGTTGCTGCAACCTCGGCAGAGGGGCTGTTTCTGCTTGATCCGCGCATTGGCGCCCTGCTAGGGCGAACTGACAGCTCGGTGGCCCCCGAGATCCAGCCGATGCAAGATCCACCCCGCTCTACAGATATCTACGGATTAGGTTGCTGCCTCAAGGCTATCATGCGAGGCACGGCTAGTGCAGTTCAGACTGAAGTAATAGAGCGCGCTCTGCTAGCCTCTCCGCGCCAACGCCCGGACCTTGCAACGATTGCCGCGGCTTTCTCTTCCACCGCATCCATTCTAACGCTTAGCGGAGCATCAGCAGGGGGTAGTCGCGGAAAGATAATCGTAGCATCCGCACCGCTCGGGGCCCCGCAGATTGATCTATCTGAAGCGCAGACCGGCGCAAATCAGCTCGCAAGCGAGCCCTCCAACACGAGCAGCATCGTAGAGTGGGGGCAAGGATTCCGCAGGCTGGCTCCGAGCAGACGAACGCTGATTACGCTGGGCCTAGGGTCTGTTGCATTTTTGTCTCTGCTGGCATGGAGATTTCCAAAGGTATACAACGAGCTTGCCTACTACGTGCCGGTGCTTGCCGCTCAAAGCAACCCCGACTACATTGCAGCGCTCGCTAGTGGAGATCGCGCAAGGATAAGAAGTGTGGCTCGTATGGCGGTTGTAAACCGAGACCCGGCGGCTATCAATGCGATTTTGGAAGATGTGCGCAGCGGTGCCTCTCGGCAAGGCATGAACTCCTCGATTGCGAAGGTCTGCTACCGAGAGCCGTGGATAGAGGAATTCTCGCGTTCTGACATTAGAACCATCGTAGCCCTAACGGTGGCGCCTGGACTTCCTGAGTCGTTGACCGACCTAGCACCCCTCAGCTCACTACATCCGGCAATTATCGTGGCGATTGCAGCACAACTCGCGCCAACCGTTGGTGATGCGCGGCTCAAAGCGATCTCTCTTACCAGGATGAGTTCGCTGGGCGATCCGGAGGGACAGGCATTTGAAAAGCTTCGTACGCTTGGCGTCTCCTCAATGGCAGAGCCTGCCGCGATTGCGATTGCGCAACTTATCGCCGGCAACGCCACCACGGCAGCATACGACGCATTAATCGGGTCGGTTAGTGAGGTTGCACCGACGTTAGAGCGGCTAGCCGTAGCCCTGCCTCTGGTTATGGCTAACTCTGCGCTGGCAGATCAGCTGTTGGTGGCTATGAGAGACCGCGGGGGCGACCTAGGAAATGTCCTCAGCTGGTTTGATATTGACGATTTAGTAGGGTGGGGGCGAGTGCCGTCGGCGGCTCGACTTTTACTGCTTCTTCAGCAAGTTCCATCTGCCGCACTAAGCGTATCGCATTATGCTGATCTCCTTAAGTTCCCGTTACCCCTTGTGCGGCAAAAAGCTGCAGCAGAACTTAAGTCGCGCTTCTTACGAGAAGGTGATGGAGCTTTGCTGCTGCTGCTTTCATCTGAGCAGAACCGCCTTACACGAGAGCAAACAGTGGCTCTCGTTTCAGGATTAACCCTTGAGCAACAGAAGCGGGCCCCTTTTATTGCCCTCTGGTTCCAGATGCAACCCCCGGCTGATACCGTGCTACTGGTGTTGCTTGGACGCGCAACAGTTGGCGGTGAGGATCTTTTTAATCTGGAAGCTGCGCGCTACCTTAAGAAAAGCAGCTGGCATAGCTCAAGCGAGGTGCTGAAACTTCTGGTGCAGCATCCAGAGCCGCTGGCACGCACGCTAGCGTATGCCAAATTAGATCCGAGCAATCCTGAGCACCGCACCATACTCAAGGGGCGTATTTCCGCTGAAACAGATAAGTCTCTTATGAAGCTCGTGACAACCAAGCTTTCGCCGGGAGCCACCCTGAGTGAACCTCTGCCAGAGCCACCCCCTGTGGAAGGTAAGAAGTAAGAGTTTTGCGGTGGGTCACACGTAATGTAGCCAGTAGGTTTCCTTGCCAACGCGCTTGTTCTTCTCACGTCGGCAGGCCTGGCAGAAAATAAAAAAGCCACCAGGTTTCCCTGGTGGCTCGTTCTTCTGTGGCTCTGCAGCACCTCTGATGCTGCAGAACACCCTTTAGAAGCTTACTCCATGATTCCGTCGTCGTTGAAGAACGTCGACATGAGCGAGCGCAGGATAAACGAACCAACCGCAACCACCATCAGAGAGAGCGCGGCCTTGAACTGGCCGAATGCTGCTGACATGATAGCGCCGATTCCTGCAGCGGCCATGATCAATGCTCCGAAGGTTCCTTCGAGGTATGTCATGATTGCATTAACTGCATTTGCGATTCGCACATCGTTGTACTTCGTTCCGAGCGCTCCGCCACCGGTCTGCGCTACTACCTCGTGAGACAATCCCAGTGCCAGAATCGCAAGACCTGCTACGAAGAGCACTGCGCGCCCCTGCTTCTCGGTTGGGCACACCTTCATTGCGCCGATACGCTGACACAGAGAGAGGTGAGCATTCTTAATCTTTGTTGAAACATTCTTTAACATGATAAACCCTTTTATATTCACTTAATTCTTTATTGTCTTTTCGCTTTTCCTTAATCGGCGCTACTAGCGCGCCCCAGTTTCATAAAGAGTTATAACAAAATGTTGCTCTGATGTTGCATAACTCAGAACATTTTTTTCGCATATTTTTTTGCTTTAACTGAGTATGCGGTGCATCAAACCCAACCAAGCGATATAACGGGGCAAATGCAGGTCATATCTGATCGCTCGGTTACGTTTCTGCTCTTGGGTAGCTATATATATAACGCTAAACGATAAAAAACGTCCGGCGCGATCAACTAATTTGGGCTATTCAGTAGTTCGGTCGAAGGTCGGCTCTGTAGTCCCTGGCTGAAAAGATTATCGTACCAGATTATCCTTGAGCAGGATCTGCCAGGCCAGGAAGAACT
>JBIKWG010000283.1:0-3597 GCA_044356425.1 Bdellovibrionota bacterium
CTTCTTGCGACTTACTATTCGCCTCGACTGAGCCAGCACTGCCAGAAAATCTGTGTGCCCCAAGCTTATGGTCTGGCCCGGTGTTGATGAGAGCCCCACATGAAATCGGTATTTGTGCATCTCGTTATCATCAGCCTCCTGCTAGCTCTTACTCAGCTAACGCGGCCAGAGAGCACACTGATAGTCTCTCTCGACGGATCTACAATCTCGGTTTCATGCCAGGGAACAACGGTTTCAGGTCGCTTTACTACTCACGGATTGCTATCGCTTGCTGCCCGTTTTCGTAAGGGAACAGCCGCGGAAACCTACATTAGCCGATTGAGCGTGCAGGAGGGTAGTGCAGAAAAAATTATTCACGACAAGCCAGGGCTTTATCTGTGGGGACGTGAGCTTACAGGACAGGCGCTGCGGGGTAACTTTCCTGGCTTCAAGCGCTCCTTTGCTGATTGGACTAGTGATATCTTCCATTCTGATGAGCTACCTATTGATGTCGTGAATCAGGAGGGTCCTCTGGTGTTGCAGCTCTCTGTCCTAGGCCGCGGTGAACTAAACTTCACTATAGCGGAGCAGCTATTCGCCGGGCAGGGTGGGAAATCTGTAACAGTTAACTTTCACGATAGTACAATTAATAACGCAATAGCTCTTAGCTTCTCATCAGGTGAGGTGGCTGTTGGAACCACCACTGAAAGCCCACTGATCAATATTTCGCGTATTGCAAATGCGGCACTCGAGACCATTTTAGGAGGGATGATCCTGCTTATGGGGGTATCGTGCCTGAGTGTTTTCAGCAGCTGTGGCCGCAGGGTGAGTTCTCTGTTTTGTTTCTGGGCTTCGCAGCAGTCAATCCGCAAGGTGCCTCCCTACCGGCGATTGGTGCTTTATCTGTTGCCGTTAGCTGCGCTTCATTTCGTGATTGTTCAGTACTTCGCACGTGGCATTTTGGCTGGAGTTCCTCATGTTCCCGATTCCGCTGTTTACTACCGACAGGCCCAAACTCTTGCAACGGGGCGACTCTGTGCGCAACTTCCGCCGGGGCAACCGTATGAAGCTTTCCTTACAAATGGCGCTGCAATTATCAACGGCGAGTTGTGTTATCAACACGCATCTCACACGTGGCCTGCACTAATAGCGGTATTCATTAAGCTTGGAATCCCCTGGCTTACGAGCCCTACGCTTTCAGCGCTTGGTGTTTTGGCAGCAGGGGTCTTAGCTGCTCGTTTTCTCGGTTTGATACCGGCTCTCCTCGGTACCTTGTTGATCGCCATATGCCCTTTTTCAATTGTAATGGCGGGAGAGTACATGATGCATGGCGCTGTGTTCGGCTTACTTGCATGCGGGATAGCCTGTGTTGTTTATAGCTTTGATAAGAGATCCGTTGTGGCGGCTCTGCTTGGTGGGGTTCTTCTGTGTCTAGCGGCGACGATGCGGCAGGTAACGGCGGTCGCGGTGCTCTTTCCTTGGTTGGTGGCGGTGTTGGTCTGGCAACGCAAGCAGATTGTATCGCGAGAGGGGATTGCCTTCTTACTGGGAGCCGTTGCCGTTGGTTCGGTATTTCTATTGGATTGCAAACAGATTACTGGGTCTTACCTATCTTTGCCACACTCGTTTCTCCACGGACTTCAGTTGTCTGTGCAGAACCTTCGGGTTGGAGTTGACAATGTAGAGTCGATGATAGGGTGGCATCTTGCCCCCATGTTGCTATCACTGCCCTTTGTTGGAGTAACGTTGTCTCTTATAGGAGCTGGTGCCCTAGTTGCCCGCCGGCAGTTTCTGTTTGTTTTGGCGGCACCGTTTGTGCTCTTAGCAGTCGCGCACTTTTTTGTAAGCGTTCACGGTCTTCACGGCTACGGAGCACGATTTCTGTACGAAGCCAGTCCCGCATTATTGTATCTGATTGCGATCTTTTTTGAAGCGGTTTTCTGCGTAAGTGGATTGCGAGGCAAGGTAGCTACAGTAGCTCTCTTCGCTGTAATAGTGATTGAAAATGGGCGCTCGGTATGGGCAATTTTGCCGAGCTATCGAGACTATAACGGCCTTTCAAATGCGCTTGCAACTAACCTATGCTCGATTCCAGCTGCTAAGGCGATAGTAGTAATGCCTGCTGGTGGATGGCAGGCTGCTGATGTTGCTTCCTCGTGCTATGATCCAACCTATTCAAAGCGTATCTTTATCGAAGCAAACGAGCAAAGCCAGTGGAGGTCTGTTGTGCAATCCTTCAGTGATTGGGAACTCTATAGAGTCCGCGGCGAAACGGTCATACGGGAACCTATGGTGCCAGAAAGTAAGCAGTAAAGGGCCTTTTTGCAGCTTGTCGTCGGAGTTTTAACGAAGTAAAAAAAGATATTCGGTGAGTAAATATTCAGCACCAGCTTCTGGTGCAATTTTTGTCTCTCACTATAGAAGGAGTTTCTATGAAAATTCTCGTGGTCGGAGCAACAGGAACGATTGGAATGGCGGTGTGTCATGCGCTTTCTGTTAAGCATGAAGTAATTCCCGCTAGCCGCTCTCGCTCTGAAGTTGCAGTTGATATAACTGACAACGAATCAATTAAGGCGATGTATAAGAAGGTTGGCAAAGTAGATGGCGTTGTGAGTGTCGCCGGTTCGGCAGTTTTCCGCCCACTGCTTTCGCTCAGTGACGAAGATTTTGAAAAGAGCTTGCACGATAAGTTGATGGGGCAGATAAATCTCGTCCGTTTTGGTCTTGATTATGTAAGAGACCGAGGCTCGTTTACACTGACAAGCGGAGTGCTAAGCCGATTTCCTATTCCTGGTGGAGTGACATTTAGCATCGTGAATGCAGGCTTGGAGAGTTTTGCCAGGGCGGCAGCGCTTGAGATGCCGAGGAATATCCGAATTAACGTAGTAGCTCCAGGCTGGGTGAGTGAAACTCTGGTTGCTTTAAAGATGGACTCAAGTCAAGGAGTTCCCGCAGCCGAGGTAGCGCCTAAATACGCTGCCGTAGTTAATGGCTCTATGAGTGGTATGGTTGTCGATGCTGCGCGCGGAAGCAGTTAGTTCTTATCTGACGGGTTATGCGATCGGGGTGCTATAGCCGGTTAATCGGAACGTGAGACGCTCGCGGGAACTTTTACCTTAGCGCATATCCGAGATGCTCTGACAGATTAGCCATGCTAAGGGGCTTTAGAAGGACGGCCGTGACTCCCATTTCTTTGGCTCTCTTGATTTCGTCCGCATCAGGCTCATTTGTAACGAGCATAAACGCAACTTTTCCGGCTTGAGGGCTGTTCTTTACAGCTTCAAACAGGTCAAGCCCTGTGCCAACGCGCAGGTTGAGGTCGCTAATTATTACGTCGATGGTATGGCAGCGAACAGTCTGCATAGCACCGAACAGGGTTGTTGCGCTAAACAGTTTGCTGGACTTTGCTCCAAGAGATCGAAGTAGCGTAATCATAACCTCGCAGGTGCATCGAACATCGTCTACAACAAGAAATGATAGCGTGGGAATGAGTAGCTCCATCTGCTGGGGTGTTCGTGGTGCAAATACGAGAGGGGGTGGGGGTGCGCACAGGGCGTCTTCAAGAAGCGGCACCTCTTCAGAGGGGCATGTCGGTGTTGATGTTGATGGGAGCACTTT
>JBIKWG010000139.1:0-7673 GCA_044356425.1 Bdellovibrionota bacterium
TGGTGCGGTTTCGAGTTGCTGTCCATGCCTTATTTTCTTCAAAAACAGTTGCGTGCTCCACTCCGTGAAGTTGCAGACGAGATAGTGCTTTCCTCTAGTAAAGGTAACGGGCTGTTGCTAAGCGAGCATGAGCTTTTGCCGCACAATTATCAAAATAATTCGGATATAAATTAGCTCAAAAAATGCCCCATTAAAAAAACGTCGGTTTGCAGCTTTTCCCGATTTCTTCAAAAAAAGAAACTGGTTATAGTTCCGCAGTCATGGTGGCCAGAGATTTCAAAGCAGTGCAGGGTGGTGAGGTGTTCAGCGAGGTTTCGTCTGACGTCACAATGCCGGCAGTGCCCAGTGTTCCTGGATTAAAGGAGGTTTTTCCGGCGCGTGGCTTAGGAGATGTTGTTGTTCTCAAAGAGCTGCTTTTGGCGTGTGATGACCACACCGCGTTATCGCCTGAACTTCTCCGGGGCGCTCTTGAGCATGGTGGTTGGTACCATGCAACGCCGTTTCGTAGTGCGCTTGTTCGGTCATTGCAGATTCCCAGCGGTGCGCGAATCCTAGAGGTAGGGTGCGGCGGAGGAGCTCTCACTCGATATCTGGGAGAGCAGGGCTACGAAGTAGTCGGAATAGAGATCGATCCCGAGGTGGTTGAGTGCGCTCGAATCAGGTGCCGAGGGCTGTCAAATGTTGAAATCGTGCACGGATACCTTGAGGATGTCCTGCACTTCAACAGATTTGATTTCGTTATCTGCATTGATCCTACCTTTGTAAGAACCGAATACTACGAGCCTGGGTTGCAGCTCCTTAGTCTTTGCAAGCGGGTTCTAAAGACTACTGGCACACTGGTGCTTTCTCTCGGCAATCCATTGCACGCCCCAGGGGGCGCTCACGTAGAGCCATCTCCCGATCATGTGCGTGGTGTCGGCACGCACCTAGAGTCGTTACGCCAGGCACTGTTTGGAGCTGGCTTCGTTGACTTTCAGCCCTTGATGACTTTTCCGCACCACGCCGCCCCACGTCTTATTGTGGAGCCCATGGTAGCTCGGCAGCAGAGAGTTGATTGGATGCGGCATCTGAAAGACTTGTATCAGGCATCTGATTCTTCGGAGCGAGAGCTTGAGGGCTGGTGGCAAGCTATCTACGATGAGCAGCTTGAGGTTGCTTTTGCGCCCGGTTGGTTAGTGTTAGCGCATGCACATCAGGTGCGATCCTTAGTCTGGGATGGCTGGGGTGCAAAAGTTTTTGAGGTAACCTCCGACCAAGGGAGTCAAGAGACGTCAGTGCTCCGAGAAGGTCTGGTTGTAACAGGGATGCCTATTGGTTGTGATGGACTTGTTCGTAGTGTGATGCGAGCCTCTCAGCCGACTCTTAGCTCGGTTCAGGATTACAAGCATTCGCTGATGGCGGCTGATGACCGAATTGAAACCTTAGAAGAGCGAGAGTGCTCTTTGAGGGATAATCTTAATGAGTCTCAGAGGCGCTTTTCAATGGCGCTATCTCATGAACAGGAAGCGCGACGTGTCCGTGAAGCGGAGCTTGATCTTGTGCTCAAGCAATACCACTCAGTTGGTGCTATGTGTTACGACATGCGCGAGGAGGGGCGAAAGCTGCAGGCGATGGTTGACGAGCTCTCAAAACGCTCAGCCGCATCAGAGGCATGGGCAGTGTCGCTGGCCTCTCGAGTTGGAGAGAGTGAGGCTGAGTTGGCCGAAGTAAAATCATCTCGCTCCTGGCGTTTTGTGTCTGCATTGCGCAGGTATCTCAAGCGCTCCGATTAGAGCGACGCAATCTTACATGATGTATCCGCAGCTTCTGGCAGCATTATTTCCTGCTCAAGGTCTGTTGACGGAGTGCCGTTTCTAGTATATTTCTATACTGCTACTACTGTGAAAGTAGCGGGAGGCTCGGGGTATGCAAGAAAATCGACAGGCGCAAGAAAATCGACAGGCGAAAGTAAATCGCGAGGCAGAAGGAGATCCGGTATTAGGAAGAGAGCAACGCTCAGAGAAGAATTGTAGGGAGACCCCACGCCTACAACTTTTGCAATTTGAGCCCAATAATTTGCAGGTGTTTGAGCAGGCGATTAAACCGGTTCTTTCAAAGCTCTCAGAAGCTGATACCAGCTCAACGGAGTGGGCTGTGCAACGGGGTGTATTGCTGGGGGCTCTAAAGAGGCTCTCTCCGGAGGTTATAGAGGCACTGCTAAGCCGGCTTAATGGTGGTCCGATGTTAGTTGCGGCACTGGCTTATGGATGTGGGATTCGTCTATCAAGTCTAAGATTCGTTCGTATCCGTGACCTTCATATAACCAGTAGGAGTATTGAGATCGAAGGAAGTCGATACTCGATACCCGCCACGCTTATTGATGACCTACGTGAGTATGTTCATCAGCGTGTTTGTGGCTCTGAAGCTCGAATCGGCCTCTTTCGTAGGGAGGAGTTGCTCTTTAACCCGGAGTCATTTGTGTCGCTACGTGAACACGCAGAGTGCTGCATATTGCAGGGGGCAATTAACGGGCTCGATGCGCAGTGTGCGAGGCTTTTGGTCGGAGACCTATCTGAGCGATTCCTTGAGACCTCCTTACTTCTGCTAAGTCGACAACATAGACGGCGAGTGGCTGCTCGAGAAAAAATCGACAAAGGAAGGCGAAAGCGCGAGCTTCGCAACGTTGGCATAGAATCAAGTTCCCCCCTAGAGCTTCTTGAGAAGGGTCCAAAGATTGTTCGTCGAGATCGATCGGGGGGGGTGACGGCTTACTACTTGTGGCGGCTAGGAGCGCCGCTGGCATGAGTGATTGCGAGCTGGGGCACTGTATTGGTCACCTGAGCTGGGTGATAATAGGTGGCATTGGTGTTTGAGAGTAAGGCTTGAAGGGCTTATGTTGCGACACTTGATTGGCTGCTTGAAACTACAACCCGTTCTAAGGGAAGTGTTTGAGGACACGATCAGGAAAGTCGGTGAATACACCGTCCACTCCATGGCTGTGCATGGTTCGAATGTCTGCCTCACTGTTAACCGTGTACGCAAAGATTTTGAAGCCAGCAGCATGGATTGCCTTAACACATTGAGGCGAGATTTTTTTATGGCTGAGGTGGATCGAGAGAGCTTTGAGCTCATGAGCGAGCGACATCAATTTTGGCGTAAGCTCACGACCTAATACCGCTAGGGGAACGTCAGGCAGCTGTGAATGGAACTGACGCAGCTCGCTATCAGAAAAGGAAGAAACTAGAGTCATCTCTGACCTCCAGGTCTGGTTGGTGCAGGATTTCAACAGGGCTGCTGTGGCTGCGCCGGATCCCGGACCTTTGAGCTCAATCTGCGCAACGGCGCGGTCTTTTAAGAGTGTAAGGGCCTCAGATAAAAGTGGAATCCGATATTTTCCGGCGACGGTGAGAGAACGAACATATCCGAGCGTTTGCTCCTCTATATCACCCGATACCCCCGTCATCCGAGTTAACGACTGATCGTGAAAAATTACCGGTTCCCCTTCAACAACCCGAACATCAAATTCTATCCAGGGGCTGCCGATCTCTAGCGCTTTGTTGAAGCTTTCTAGGGTGTTTTCAGGTAGATAGCCAGATGCGCCCCGATGGGCAATGCATAGTAGTGACTTGTGTAACGGTTCGAAGTGAGACTCTGGCATAGAGCCATTTTGCAACGATACATATCAGTCGTCACCAAAAAATACCGATACAGTAGTGGGAAGTTGGAGGCGGACTACCGTTTCTTTGTAGATTCAAGGTAGTCTGATTCTTAGTACAAACATGTGGAAGAAGCTAAGTAGAGTTTTTAATAGAGGGCTGTGGCCCTCGGATTCAGGATGCGTTGTTCCAACGAATGAGCCTTCCGCGGCCACATTTCGTGAGATGGTCTCGCGGAAGCGAAAAATACTGTACAACGAACTGAAACAGCTAGCTCGGGAGCACACTGAGGCTTCATTTCGTGATTTTGTGGGATACCCTTTTCTGATTGGCTCGGCTGTTCTTGAGGGCGAACTCGCTTCACGAGCTTCAGCCGGGCGGCCCCCGCAGCGTCGAAAGACTATGCTGTTTCGCCCCCTTGAACTGATAACCGGTCTGGGCGGACGCGAAGCAGCTCAGAATACTGTACATAATGTTGTGTTCCCGCTAGCCACCTGGGGTGAGGGTGGAACGGTTCAGGTGCGTGAGTATACCATTGGTAGTGATGCCGAGAATGATATCGTGATTCCTGGCTTCTCGGTCTCTGCTAGACATGCTGTAATTCGCTACCGTAATGGTCGGTATACCTTGTTCGATGTTGGATCTACCAACGGTACGGCGGTCAATGGTGTTAGGATAGAGCCACCGGGCAGGGAGCTAACGGATGGCGATAAGGTGCATTTCTCGCGCTATGAATTCTCTTTCCTGGCTCCAGAATCGCTGTATCGAAAGTTTAAGCAAGGTTTTTAGACAGATGAGTAACCTATATGACTACTGATTGCTGCCTACCATCTGACCAAAACCGTACCCAGCTCTTCCCAAACGGTAGGTGGCTCGTATGTCAGCCTCGGGATTACGATGTGCGTTATAAGATTAATCCTTGGATGGACCCTACCATTGTACCTGATAAAGCAAAGGCTTCAGTGCAGTGGAGTAATCTTCAGGCGCATCTTTTTAGGCTCGGTGCGTGGTTAGAGTATGTGCACCATGAGGATGGTCTTCCGGATATGGTTTTTACAGCAAACGCTGGCCTTGTGCGCGGAAAAGATGTGGTTCTATCACGTTTTCGCTATCCAGAGCGCCGTGGAGAAGAGCGATTTTTTGCTGAGTGGTTTGAGCGAAATGGATTTACTGTTCATAGGGTAACCACGGGTGATTTTGAAGGTGAGGGTGATGCCCTTTTTGCAGGAGAGCGGCTGTTTTGCGGGTACGGATTTCGCTCGGATCGCCCAGTATATGAGGAGGTTTCAAGCCTTCTAGGTGTCCGTGAGATAGTTGCGGTTGAGCTAAGAGATCCGCGCTTTTATCATTTGGATACCTGCTTCTGCCCCCTCACACCAGCGCTTGCTCTTATCTATCCGGGGGGTTTTTCAGAGGCTGATGTAAAAAAGATCGGGGAGCATGTTGAGCTCCTGCGGGTGCCTGAAGCTGATGCCCTTCAGTTTGTGTGTAATGCGGTAGTTTTGGGGAAAGATATCGTAGTTCCAGCGGGATGCTCAGCGACCTATGCGATGCTTGTTGATCGTGGATTTACTCCGTATCCCGTAGAGCTCTCTGAATTTATAAAAGCTGGGGGTGCTGCGAAGTGCCTCTCGCTGCGGCTTGACCAAGAAAGGTAGGAAGAATGAAGGTGAGCATACTAGGTATTGCCGGAGGTTCAGCAAGCGGTAAGACAAGCCTTGCACATGCCCTTGTGGGGCTGCATGAGGCCTCGGACGCAGTGATACTTTCTCTTGATAGCTACTACAAGTGCGGAGCGCAGCTAACGCTTGCTGAGCGAGAGAAACAGAATATGGATCATCCGCAATCGATAGATAGCGAGCTCTTTATTCAGCACCTTTTGGCACTACAGCGCGGTGAGTCGATAGGTGTTCCAGAGTATGATTTCTCAACGCACGTTCGGAAGCACAATACGCAGCTGCTGTCCCCGCATCGATTCATCATCATAGAGGGGCTCTTTACCCTATGCTTTCCTGAAGTAAGAGAGCTGCTTTCGTACTCGGTATTCGTGGAGGCCGCAGCCGAACTACGGTTTAAGCGTCGGTTGCACCGAGATATTAGGGAACGTGGTCGTACGGAAGAATCTGTTCATCGACAGTGGGCCGATACGGTAGAGCCGATGTATCGCTTGTTTTGTGAGCCAACCAGATCGTTTGCAACCGAGGTTTTCTCAGGTGAAGCGTGGAATCAAGCAGCGCTTGATTCGTTGTGGGGAAGGTTCTTGAGCGTTTCCTAGGCTGGCAGTAACAGTAAATCTCTGTCCAACAAACAGTTTTGGTGCGTCTGAGCGCCCAAGCACGTAGAGTGCTCGAATATCACAGCGCTTCCCCTCGAATAGGTAAGAAAGATTCTGGCGCCCTTGCACGCTAGCGATGTAATTCTGCGGCATGCGCCTATACAGCCTGGTTGCCCACCTACAAGCACCCGTGGGGCACGATAATCGCGCTATGCCAGATGAACGGCTGTGAAGGCTTCGAGGCAACTAGTCGTGGGCGGTCAGCTAGATCTCTCAATGATCCCGTATTTGGTATAGACCAAAGCTGCGGCAGGCAGACATACTGCCGCTTGTGCCATGATGAGCGACAACGGTAGCTATGTTGATGCTGTCTTTTGTCGGTAGTAACAACTCGTTAAAGGAGATAGAGAAAAAATGAATAAACTTCTGACTGAATTTATTGGAACCTTCTTTTTAGTGCTTACCATCGGGTGCACGGTGCTTGGCGCTGGCGCCGGGGTGATGGCTCCAGTTGCGATTGGTTTCGTTCTTATGGCGCTCGTGTTTGCGGGTGGACATGTCTCTGGTGCACATTACAACCCAGCTGTTACTCTTGGAGTCACCATTCGAGGGAAGCTTTCAGCTGCTGACGCCTTTGGCTACATACTCGTGCAAATTTTAGGCGCGATTTCTGCGGCGCTCGTTGTGGGCTTCCTTAAGCCTGACGCGGTAGCAACCGCTGCGACCCCAGATGTAATGAAGTCTCTTGTGGCAGAATTTTTGTTTACATTCGCACTGGTTTACGTTGTGCTGAACGTGGCGACAGCAAAGGGGACAGCTAACAACTCATTCTATGGGTTAGCAATCGGAAGCACTGTTACTGCTGGCGCATATGCGGTAGGAGGCATCTCTGGTGGTGCTTTTAATCCTGCAGTTGCTGTTGGAATTACGGTCATGGGATTGTCTGCTGCGGCGAACATTTGGATATTTCTCGTTGCAAACCTGGCAGCAGCGGCAGTGGCGGCTATTCTCTTTAAGGTAATCAATCCTCAGGACGCATAGCGTATCGGTGCTACCGCTGCGAGGTTGTGTAATCTGCTGTCGGTAACGGTTGCGCCGTTTCTAAAAATTGTCGTTACGTGAGCGAGAGGTCTTACCAGTTTGTCGGGTAAGACCTCTTTTTTGCGACCTCTTGTGCGCAACATCCAGGTAGAGCCTTTCGGTGCTTTTGTCCTGCACAACTGCCTTTAAGGCACCTTACCGCGGTTGCTCGTCACACACCTCCCGTCGCATAACATCTTCAAGAGTTCCGCGACGCTCTATGACACTCGCTTGTCCATCGGAAGAAACGAGAATCGATGCAGGCATGTTCATTGAGTTGTAATCGCTCTTCATAGGGTGGCTGTAGGCTCCTACGAGCCGCATTGCGACGATGTCACCAAGTGCCATAGTAGGTAGCTTTCGGGGTAGTAGGCTTCCATCTTCGCTGCGAGTAAAAACATCTCCTGACTCGCACAGGTAGCCTGCGACTACGTAGCTCTGTAGCGTTCCCTGTTCGCGACCATCACGAGTTACGACTTCAAGCGGATGGTAGCTGCCGTACATCGCTGGGCGCGGGTTGTGATTGAATCCAGTGTTAAGCAGTGCAAACGTATATGATGGTGTCTCTTTAATATTCTGTACTTCAGCTAGTAAAGTTCCGCTCTCTGCAACGAAGTACCTTCCAGGTTCAATCTGCAGCTGCACCGGCCTGCCGTACTCGAGCGAGAATTGTTGAAAGCTTT
>JBIKWG010000300.1:0-3219 GCA_044356425.1 Bdellovibrionota bacterium
CTTTAATGCTGAGTCTGGCGGCACATTTCAAGTTGCTGATGAATGGCTTGCAGATGGTGAGCAGCTGTATGTTCAACAAACTGGCCGGCGTGTCGTTATCGAAGACCTGTGTGCAGGGCTTGAGAGCGCGGCGCAGGGGTTAGGAGTTGGGCGATTGCTCTCGCTAGCTGTAAAGCATATGGCGAGTCAGCGTGGTGCAATGAGGCAGCTCGGTTTGGTTGCGGCAGTAATCGAAGAGAATGGCGTTGAAGTGTTTGATGGGCGGGCAGTGACACTCGTTGCAAAGGGCGATTTTGCTGGCTTTAAAGCGTTAAAATCCTGCTTTAATTGTTTTGAGCAGGCACAGCTTACAGCGCTACAAACGATAGCTACGGCACTCGAGCGTCGCGCAGGGATAGCGGCAGCGCTATTGAGTTACGTATCGGTTGCGCGTGATGTGTCGCATGCTCCGCGCCAATTCACTATTGCTCTCGACAGCCGGATAGCAGACGGCTCAGGGATCTTTCGTCAGGCATATGAAGAGGGGTTGCAGCGGCTGCTTGCAGGAAATCGTCTGCATGTAGTGTACAAGAAGACGCAGGATGGCATCACTGTTCCGACTCAGGGCGGCGCGGCCTCGCTTGATCAGGTTATGCAGCACCCTAGTTAGCTGCTCTCACCATTCAGTATCACTCACTGCACAGTTTGGCGCTTTTTGAGCGACTAGGCATGCAGGTTAGCGATTGTATCAGTAACATTATCAGCAGCCAGTGTGCCGTCTGCAGCTTCTGGTGGAGCCCCACCAAATAGGAGAGCGATAAGAGCCCATGTGAAAGAGAGGCAGGCGTAAGCGACGCGCACTTCCTCAGGCAGTCGCCAAGTCAAAACGCCAATGAATCCAGTCCACACTTCAAAGAAGGGAAATGAGCTATTCGTGTAAAATTGGAACGTGCAGACCGCAAGCGAGAGGGCGATTACTGCTGGTGAGAATGTGATTTTAACGCAGAAGACTAGCGTCATAAGCAGGATGCTCAGAAACAGCTGCCACATGCTCTCAGTCTGCCAGCAGAGCGAGGCCACGAGAGCGGTGCCTACCGTGAAAACAGCTAAGGCATAACCAGCTCGTAGAGTGCCGGAAGGTTTATTCGTGGTTAGTTCGCGCCAGTACCGCTTCTGTCGGAATATGCAGCAGCAGATCAGAAACAGTAAAAAGCCAGTTATCGCTTGTTTTATCCAGGAGTCCATAATACTCGCGTCTTTTCTTTTTGTTATGTAATCCCCTCTATTTTCAGTGACTTTAGGCTGTAACTCAAGTGAGGTTGGGTTAGGAGCTTGTTAGACTAACAGGGGGCGGATCGCTAGGTTGCATGATTCAGCTCACCCTAAGTAGCTGCTTCAACTGATATATGTGTTTGATTTGAGAGTCACCGCAGGTTCTACAGCCAGCACCTGCTAAAGAGAGCTTTAGTGCGGGTCAGAGACGATAGTCCAGTTGCGGTAGTCCCAGGAGTCGTCTCTTACGTCGAATGCAGTTATCGGGGGCAGGGTGTCGGATGTCCAGTTTTCATGGGCCCAAGGATAGTTATTAAAGCGGCGTGAGCCATCAGGGGTGCGGCGTGGCGCGTTAGGAATAGCGAGTGGAAGCTGAGCAACCTCGCCGATAAGACCCAAGATATCTAGGTGCGACAGTGGGCGCTCGTCTATCACGAGAGCCGGCGTGTGGTCACCAGCGGGCTTTACTAGCAGCAACGGAAAGGCTCTGTGAACCATAGGGGGCGGTTTGTGTGGAAAGGCGCGCGGATCGAACGTTACCGGAGAACCGTGGTCAGAGAGAAAGACAATAGTTGTATTATCGTAAACAGCGTGCTGTTTAAGCTTCTCGATGATGCGCTGCATTAGCCCTACCGCACATGCAGCATTGTTGAGGTATTTGCGCTGTTCTCGACGCGTTCGTTCGTCAAGTTCGCATGCTGCACTTAGATGGTAGGGCGCGTGCGGAATTAAAAGGTGAAAGAATTTAAAAGTAGGGGCTGCTGACGTCGCAGAAATGTTGGCTTCAAGTGTCTCTACAAACCGCAGTGATTCATAGTGATTTACTCCGACTTTTTTCTTGCCGTCATGTTGAAGAAGCCACTTATCACCGTTAAAGATGCGGCGTTTGAGGTGGTGTGGGGCATGCTTAAAGAGTGACACATCGAGCAGCTTAAGCACCTCTTGCCAGGTAGCAAGAGAGCGATCGCTTAAGTAAGTTTGATTGAGTGATTGCGTTCGGCTCTCTTTTAAGTGTTTGCGAAACGGATGGAAGGTTGCGATGTCAGATGCCCAGCCTTGGGCAGCGAGCTGAGTCGGCAGCGCTGAGGGGCTCACCGCTTCGAAGTATTTAGCTATTGAGCCTCCATCGGGGATCGGTTGTCCGGTTAGGATCGCCGGCACGGCTGCGTAGGTTGTAGGAAACGTCGCCAGCAGGTCGCGATAAAATGTGAATCCAGCAAGCTCGGTCTTTAATGAGGGGTCTATCTCAAGCATCGTATAGAAAGCTCGTGACGAGAACTCGTCAAAAAGCACCATCAGCACATTTTTATCTCGCGAGAATGCAAACGTCGCAGAGGGGCTTGTAGTAGCTTGAGATTCAGCAATTGGAGCCTTTAGTGTGGCGCTGCTCGATACGACAGCGGTCGTTGTGTTGAAGAGCGGTAACAACACGACGCCGCAAGCTATTACCACCAGATTTTTGCGCAGAGAGTCTCGGAGCAGCAGAAAGATTACGGCAGTGCCGAGCCATACAGTCAGGTCAACCCACCCACGAACTGTCAGTGCCTCCCACGGGATCTCGGTTCCGTCAAAGCGACCGTAGTTCCAATTCAGCAGATTGCCCTGCACGTACAGCGCGACAGCAAGCCACAGCAGCGTTACCTCTATGAGTGCTTGAAGGGGCAAGATCGCTGTTATAACGCTCGCGGCTATTACTAAAGGAATGAGCGGTAAAAGCTGCTTGCTGAGATCGAAAAGGCTTAAGTTGAAGTCGGCAAAATTTCTGGCAAATATCGCACTCGGAGTTAGGGCAAAGAGTGGTACTATAACAGCTGTCCAGAGAGCTAAGTGACTCTTAAGTTTGGCGCTGAATAAGAGTCGGTCCATTACGGCGTTGCTTGCGACAGATTGTGAAAACGCGATATAAAGAGTTGTTGTGGAAAAGTATACCCAGCAGATTGGGTTTGTCTACCGGCCGAATTGCCGTTG
>JBIKWG010000083.1:0-11229 GCA_044356425.1 Bdellovibrionota bacterium
CCGAGCGAGAGCAGCACGACAGTTTCTAGCTGAGAAGGCATTAATCACACAGCATCTTAAAGAGGGCAGCACTTGCGCTCTAACGCAGGCCGAGGTTGGGGCTCAACATTTAGCAGAGCGGTTTCTGGGGTCAAAATAGGGTGGTGCGCTTTGTAGAGTCATCCCAAAGATAAATCCACAGGCAGCACCCCCCAAGTGTGCCGTTGAGCTGACCTCGGGAACGAGTGAATCGAAGAGCGCTTGCAGCACCACTATTTGGGTCATACTTGAGAGCTGAGCTTTGGCAGCAACGCTGCCCGTGATTCTGTACTCCTTTAGCGACAGGGCAGCTTGGATTCCGACCAGTGAGAGAACGCTGGCAGAGGCTCCCAACATCACCATTGGCTCGGCATCCACCGAGAACGAAGAGAGGAGCCATGCTATGTGCATTCCTCCGGCTCCACAGAGAAGGTAGGTTGCTATAAAACGCGGCCCGCCTAGCCTGGTTTCAACGGGTGGTCCCAACAACCAAAGGCCGAGCATGTTAAAGAGAAGGTGCATAACGCCCCAATGCAGGAATTGGGCCGTAAAAAGGCGCCACCACTCACCTGCTTCGAGAAGTGGGCTGTACATCGCTCCGATCTCAACGAGTTCTGCTGCTGATGTTACCGCGTTAGAGGCTATCTGGTGGCCAAAAGAGATGGCGTTTAAGGCGATCAGGAGCTTGGTGTATCTTGAGGTGAGGGTTGCTGCACGGGGGGATTGATGGGCGGGTTTGGCGATTGTTTTTACGGCGACCACGTAAATAAGGAGGATGCCGAGCGACAGAACCCCTGCATAGGGGGCTACGGCTAATCGCATGATGATACAGGCCGCTAGGGCCAATACGTTTGCGGGCAGGATCCATGACGGAAGGTGCTGCCTAAACTTAACGATGTTGTACAGATCGCCCAGAAGGTTGAGCAGCGCCGCAAGAAAAAGGATATGATTAAGATTCATTTGTTTAGTTGAGCGTCTCGTTTATCGATTGTGCATCTTATATCGCACTGTGTAAAACAGTAGGGTATACTTTGTCTCCTGCTCTTAGGTAATTATGACACACAATATCTTCGGCACACTGCTTGAGTTCGATACCGGAACCGCTAAGAAAGGGAGGTATTACTCTCTCCCTGCGCTTGAGCAGGCGGGCTTTACTGGCATCTCTCGATTGCCGGTTTCTATCAGGATTGTGCTTGAATCGGTGCTGAGAAACGTCGACGGCGCCCGGGTTGAAGAGCGAAATGTGCGAGAGCTAGCGGCGTGGAAGCCAGCAGCAGAGCGCACTGCTGAGATTCCATTCGTAGTGGCCCGCGTTCTGCTGCAAGATTTTACTGGCGTTCCCCTTGGTGTTGACCTCGCTGCAATGCGAGCGGCGGTCAGCAAGCTGGGACGAGATGCTGGTATAATTGAACCCCTCGTGCCCGTTGATCTCGTCATTGATCACTCGGTGCAAGTCGATTATTCACACCGCAGTGATGCCCTAAAGCTGAACATGGAGGTTGAATTCGAGAGAAACGGCTCTCGGTATCAATTTTTGAAGTGGTGTAAGCAGGCCTTTAAATCTTTCAGTGTTGTGCCTCCAGGGTTTGGTATCTGTCACCAGGTTAATCTTGAATACTTGGCTCCCGGCGTTATTGAGCGTGATGGTGTTTATTTTCCGGATACCTTGGTTGGAACTGATTCGCATACCACGATGATTAACGGTCTCGGCGTAGTTGGATGGGGCGTTGGTGGAATCGAGGCAGAGGCTGCTATGCTCGGTCAGCCTGTGTATTTTCTGACCCCCGATGTCGTTGGATTTCACCTTTCAGGATCGCTTGCGGCGGGAGTAACGGCAACTGATCTCGTTCTGCACATTACCAACGTCCTGCGAAAAGCCAAGGTGGTTGGTAAGTTTGTTGAGTTCTTTGGCGAGGGCGCAACCTCGCTTGGAGTCACTGATCGAGCAACTATTGCAAACATGGCGCCTGAGTATGGAGCCACAATGGGGTTCTTTCCGGTTGATGAGCGCACATGTGAGTACCTAATCGCCACCGGGCGCCCCACAGAGAGCGTCGATACCTTTCGAAATTACTTTAAGGCGCAGGGGCTATTTGGCATCCCGCAGAAAGGTCAGTGTGACTATTCGCAAGTTATCGAGCTTGATTTATCAGCTGTTCGCCCGAGCATCGCTGGTCCGAAGCGACCGCAAGACAAGATTGCTCTTGATGATGTTAAGAGCACCTTTGCCAATCTGCTCGTTCAAGGGATGGCTGATGGCGGATACGGTAAAAAAGTAGAGGATGTCGATAAGAAGTTTGCCGTGTCGGTTCCAAGCACTGGCGTAGGAAGTGAGGGCGGGGAATCAAAGGAGGTGTCAATTGGACACGGTGAGGTTCTGATTGCAGCGATAACTTCCTGTACGAATACATCAAACCCAAGTGTAATGCTTGCGGCCGGGTTGCTTGCTAAGAAGGCTGTTGAGCGAGGTTTGTTGGTTAAGCCTTTTGTGAAGACCTCTCTTGCTCCAGGCTCACGGGTAGTCAGCGATTACCTTACAAAAACCGGGCTGCAACCGTTCTTAGATAAGCTTGGTTTTCAGGTGGTCGGATATGGTTGCACCACCTGTATCGGCAATTCAGGCCCACTCGATGCAAAAATTGAGGAGTGCCTTACAAAGAATGATATCGTTGGTGCTGCTGTCCTCTCAGGCAATCGAAACTTTGAGGCGCGGGTACATCAAAGCATTAAAGCAAACTTTCTGATGAGTCCTCCACTTGTTGTAGCTTATGCTCTGGCTGGCAGCGTAAAGATGGATTTTGCAAAAGATGCAGTTGGCACTGACTCAAGCGGGGCGCCGGTCTATCTTAAGGATATATGGCCTTCAGCAGAAGAGGTTCAGGCTTTGATGCCACAGGCATTTAGCGCTGAAAACTATCGAAAGCTGTATAGTAACGTTGTTGCTGAAAATCCCCTGTGGGACAACGTTCCTGCGACCACCGGTGTAACCTATGCGTGGGATGCAACGTCAACGTATATACAAGAGCCGCCGTACTTTGAGGGATTCTCGCTCTCACCGAAAGCGGTGCAGCCGATCGTTAATGCGCGCGCACTAGCGATCTTTGGAGATTCTGTTACTACCGACCACATCAGCCCCGCCGGCTCGTTTAAGAAAGATTCTCCTGCTGGTCGTTATCTGATCTCACGCGGCGTTGAGGTTAAAGATTTTAACAGCTACGGCGCTCGTCGTGGCTCTCACGATGTGATGGTTCGGGGCACGTTTGCTAATGTCCGCATTAAAAACCTTATGGTGCCCGGAGTTGAGGGCGGTGTAACAATTCATCAGCCGAGTAAAGAGAAGCTTTCAATCTTCGATGCGGCGGTGAAATACGCCGAAACGCAGACGCCTCTTATAGTGTTTGCTGGCAGCGAATATGGCACTGGAAGTTCGCGTGACTGGGCAGCCAAAGGGACAAGTCTCTTAGGTGTGCGTGCAGTCGTTGCAGAAAGCTTTGAGCGCATACATCGGAGCAATCTTATCGGTATGGGAGTTTTGCCGTGCCAATTCATAAATGGAGTCACAGCCACCACTCTCGGTCTTGTCGGTGATGAAGAGTTCGCCTTAAAGGGCACTGAGCAAGGTGTGACACCTGGGCAAGAGGTGACCCTCGTCATTACGCGCACTGATGGTTCTCAGGCAGAAGTTGCGTTGCGATTGCGAGTTGATACCGCCATAGAGGTCGAGTACTTCAAGCACGGCGGCATTTTGCCGTATGTGCTCCGTCAAATTGTTGCGGAGAGTAAGTAGCATGAGATTAGTGAAAGAAATCATCCTCGGAACTGGTGCGTTGTTAGTAGCTATGGCTTCAGGCGCAGCCGCAGCACCAGAGAAGGTGGTTGTCACAATAAACTCAGTAAGCTCGCAGGGGGTTGGTAGCTCTCTTGGAACGATTACGTTTGTTGATAGTGACAACGGACTTTCAATAATCCCCGATGTTGCTCATCTTCCACCGGGCGATCGCGGTTTTCATGTGCATGAGAACCCTTCGTGTGAGCCAAAAGAGAAAGACGGGGTGATGACGGCTGCTCAGGCTGCTGGTCCGCACTTTGATCCGCATAAGACCGGCAAGCACGGCGGTCCACACGGCGGTGGTCATGCGGGGGACCTGTCAGTGCTTGTTGTATCCCCGGATGGCACCGCTACAAAGAGCGCCGTTGTTAAAGGGCTCCGCGTTGCAGATATTCGTGGTCGCAGCATTATGATTCATGGCGGTGGTGATAACTATTCTGATACGCCTGCTCCACTGGGTGGTGGTGGAGCACGAATCGCTTGTGGAGTTGTGCCGTAGGCGGTTTAGCGCCAGCCGCCCCTATTTGCAACCACTTCATCAACTCTCGCTATGTGCGCTGATTGCGTACTCCTTTACTTTATTCAGCAAGGTTTTGTAGCTGACCTGAAGAAGTTCGGCTGCCTTAGCTTTGTTTCCGGCGGTGAGTGTTAGTGCTCGCTTGATTGCTTCAACCTCAGCGAGCTTTGTAGCGCTGTGTGTTATCTCTTCTAAGGTGCGAGTTGCATCTCGCAGTGTGTCGAGGTTTAAGGTAACGTGAATGCCGAGATCTTCTGGCTGAATTACCTCTTGTGCCACAACAACGGCCCGCTCGATAACATTTTCAAGTTCACGCACATTACCAGGCCACGAATAGCTTTCGAGCATCTCAAGAGCTATAGGGTTGATCGATAACACATTACGCCCTGAGTGGGCGCACATTGAGTCGATAGTGTTGTATACCATCGGTCTTATATCCATCTTACGCTCCCGCAATGGCGGCAACGTTAACGTGATTACAGCCAGGCGGTAGTAGAAATCTTCGCGCAGCTCACCCGACGAGATCGCTTCGTCGAGTGGTTTGTTTGTCGCAGCGATGATGCGGGGTGAAGCGGTTATGTTGCGGGACCCGCCTAATCGGCGGATTTCGTGCTCCTGAAGGGCGCGCAATAATTTGACCTGCAGGTGTGGCGGCATCTCAGCTACTTCATCAAGAAATACAGTCCCCTCAGACGCAATTTCAAACACTCCAGGTCGTGACTGTGTTGCTCCGGTGAAAGCCCCAGCTTCGTGACCGAAGAATTCGCTTTCTAGCAGCTGCTCTGGAACCGCGCCGCAGTTAACGGCGACGAAAGGCTTGGCGCTGCGCCGACTATGCTCATGGATGAGTCGCGCAAGGACCTCTTTGCCTGTTCCACTCTCTCCATATAGCAGCACGGAGCTGTCGACTCGCGCTGCCAGGTGAGCCTGAGTTATTACCTTTTGAAGCTCAGGCGAGGTAGTTTGAATTGTCGAGCTATTTCGCTGCGAGTGGCGTGAGCGCCGTGAGAGGATGCGGTGATGCTCGAGCACCTCGCGTATCATGGGAACAAGCTGTGCTGGCTCGAATGGTTTTGAGATAAAATCAGTTGCGCCGAGCTTCATCGCCTCAACCGCGATATCCACAGACCCGTAGGCGGTCATCATAACAAATGGAAGAGTCGGATGTTGTTCTCGTACTAAGCGAACAAATTGCAGACCGTCCTGGCCGGGCAGCTTAAAGTCGGCCACGATGCAGCCCACCTCCTGAGAGTTTACCACGCGTAGTCCATCCTCTGCGCTTGCGACCCCCATAACAGGGAAGCCTTCGTGCTCAAGAATAGAGCACAGCGCAGTGCGTAGCGAGGCAGAGTCTTCAACGATTAAAATCAAGCTCATTGGTCTAAGGATAGCTGCTAGTCCTCTGATTTATCGACACATTGAGTGCGGCGCTACAGCGCAAACAGCAGAGCGTTGTGTGGCCTCTTTACATGAGGTCGCGCAGCAGAGATTCGGCCACTTTGTTGGAGTCAGGCTTGTAGGTTCCTGATTTGATTTGCTGGTCAATTTTTTCGCGTCGCGAGGCACGGTCAGCATTGGCGCTCTCACTCTGTTTCTGCTGTTCTTGCAGCTTGGCAGACAAGACGACTGCATCGCTCTGTGAGTCGACAGCGCTCGTAGCTCGCACCTGTTCTACGGGCACTGCCCGCTGTTGGCTCGCTGTGGGTGCTATAGTTGATGAAAACAGGCTTCCGATGCCAGAGATCTTCATGGTTTTGTAGCTCGCTGCAAATTTCCGCATAATGGCTGTCGACTGGGCTCTAAAGGAACTTGAGCTGTTTTTTAAAAAAATTCGATTTTTCTTATAAGCCTTTGATTCCTATGGACTGATGGCCGAAGTCAGTCGCACAATGGGGGCTTAAATCACCTCGGATAGGCACCCCATCATGAAGATAGTTATTCTTAGCGTAGGGAAAGTTCGTCAGGCATTTATCCGTGACGGGGAGGCAGAGTATCTGCAGCGCATTAAGGGCAGCTTTCAGGTTTCTGTGGCAGAGCTTGGGCTAGACGCCCCAGAATCCCTTAACCCCGAGGAGGTAATGCAGCGTGAGGCCAAGGAGATCCTGAAAAAGATAGCTGCCTTTGATTTTGTAGTGGCGCTTGATGAGCGAGGTAAGCGCTTAAGTTCTAAGAAGTTTGCAGAGCTCGTAGAGGCTCGTATGACGGCAGGAACACGTTCCGTGTGCATCCTGATAGGTGGTGCCTATGGATTCGCCGAAAGTGTTAGACAGCAAGCTGACTACGTCTTATCGTTATCGGACCTAACACTTCCGCATCAGTTAGCTCGGCTGGTCGTTGTAGAGCAGTGCTATCGTGCCTTCACCATGCTAAAGGGAATTCGGTATCACAAGTAAGGAATGCGAGAGCTGCATGAGCACCGTTGGAAAGATAAAGAAGTTTGCTGCCTTTAATATTCGTAAAATTGTTGGCGGCAAAGATCCCGTACGGATCGTTGAAGAGTTTATCCTTCGTCGTGGCGCCGATCCCAGTAAATGCATTAAAGAGCAGGCCGCAGATATCCGACGCTGGATGCTGCCGCTGCGTGATGGGGAGGAGCTTGAGATATTACTTGAAGGGCTAAAAAACAGCTCAGAGTCTACCATATATATGGGTGTAAACATCCTTACCGTGCCGATTCGCGGAGCATCGGACCTCTTGGCAGCCGCACTAGAAGTTGCTGATGGGCTGATCGGAATTAAGGTGAGTTTGGTCGGTAACTTCCTAGTTTTAAGCTCGAGCTTAAGTGCCGCAGCACTAACGTTAGAGGAAGTTGAGCATCACTTTAACTTAATAGAAGCACAGGAGGTGTGGTTTCGCGATGCTCTTGCTGCTGAACTCAAGTGGGAGCAGTTTCCAGATTAGTCGTTACATCAATCTTGTTACTGTTCAGCTAGAACCTCACTAAAGTTTGAAATTCGGTCGCCTTTATAGGCCGCAATAGAAACAAAGAGCGGTGTCGAGGGTGTCACATCCTTTATGAAGTAGCGATAAACTGGACCGTATTCCGGATCTGATTCTTGCCGCAGATCGTCAGCGGATACTTTAAGCTCCTTTGACAGATCCGATCGTGATGGTCCGTATCGAATTACAAATCCATCAACGGGCTCACCCGGAACTTCCCAGGTAACTTCGATTCCTTCTATAGAGCGGTCTACGGCAGCCGGGCTGCGATTGTCGCTACGTGATGCCGACTGCTGCTGTGAAGATGAGGAGCCCCCTTCAATAACAGAGCATCCGGCGCTCACGAGAAGCGCTGCAAGGCCGAGTAGTAAAATGATCTGCCTCATCTTAGTCTCCTTTGAATATCCCCTCTCAAGGGCCGCTAGGCATCAACGTAGGGTGGCGATTAACCCCACTGTGTGCACCCCGTCGGGTAGTCCCAGTTCTTACCTAGGTATCTCGACTCGAACGCGAATATAAACGTGCCTACTTTGCTGCGGCCTCTTGTGATAACCACAGGAAGTGTAGGGTGTATTAGGTAACGGCTCAAGGGGAACCCGCAGCGCACCAGAAAAAAACGATAAAAAAAGGCCAGGGCATCTTGCCCTGGCCGTATTCTGGCGCCTACGTTGCCAACTTTCCATGCTCATACGCGATGAGCATGGACGACCGTTTTACGAGCAGCCGGTAAGTCCGCCTGCTGCGCTGTCCCATGAGCATGTCTTGGAACCGCTAGCATGCCGTGCTGTCCCCGTAAAAGTTGAGCCGCTTGCCGTTACGGTGAGCGATATGCCCCGCGAGCCTGAGGCCATGCCAGGCAGGCTGGTTGTGCATGCCGCATTCGCCGCCACGGATTGGCAGTTAACCGCTAAGTAAGAATTGTTCTCTGCAAAGTAGGCTTCTTCAGCAGCTGCAATGTTTCTTAGGTCGCTTGCCGCGGCTGCGTTGTAAGCATTGTCTTTGTAGCTTGAATATTGCGGGATAGCGATGGCTGCCAAGATTCCGATAATAGCGACAACCACCAGCAGCTCAATAAGGGTAAAACCTTGCTCATTTTTCATATTAATAACACTCCAATCGTACGACTTCCTTGGCCCAAACCTCTTTAATCTCATTCGCTCACCTTAAAGTGCGGCGAGCGCGCAGAAGGCTGCGGGTGACCAATGGCCCGAAGCTTACCCTCTTAAGATGCAAGTCGGATGCCAGAGCGAAAAAGTTAAGCGCAAAAAGCATACCGGCTTTTGAACCAAGCACTTGCAGTTTTTTGCATCGTAAAAAGGGTGTTGGGGATGCGCAAAAAGTGCTGAGTGTGATAACGAGGAGTGCCAGTCAGTAGGTTTCCTGGTGGCTCAGAAAAGCCGCGCTGCGGCTACAGGACACTGCCCATCTGAAAGATCGGCAGATACATCGCAACGACAAGAACACCGATCAGTCCGCCAAGCACGACGATCATCGTCGGCTCTATAAGTTGCTTCATCGCCGCGACGGCGTTGTCAACTTCATCCTCGTAAGATTCGGCAATCTTTTGCAGCATTTTGTCGAGAGCTCCGGTCGATTCACCCACGGCAATCATTTGCACTACCATCGGCGGAAAAACCCTAGATGTACCGAGTGGGCCAGCAAGGGTTTGTCCCTCAGATATTGAGATGCGCGAGCGCCGCACTTCTTCGGCGACTACGCAGTTTCCAGCTGTTTTAGCGCAGACCTGCAGAGCTTCTAGAATCGGAACGCCCGCAGCGATCATCGTGCCCAACGTGCGTGAGAATCGAGCGACGCTTACCTTGCGAACGATGTCTCCAAAAACAGGCAGCTTCAGCGCCAGAGGGTGAAGAAGTTTTTGCCCCCGTGGACTCTTAAGTGCATATCTGAAGAGCAGCACGGTAGCGAGAGCAAGTGCTAGCAACGCCGGCCAGAGTGAGACAAAGAGGCTGGAAGCATCAATGACTTTTTGAGTAAGCCAGGGAAGGCTTGCCCCGGACCCCTCAAACAGGTCCTTAAATGATGGGATGACAAAGATAAGCAGGATCGAGGTAACAACAGCAGCTACTGCTATCACCATCGAGGGGTAGATCATGGCTGTCTTGATCTCGCGCTTCAGCTTAAGACTCTTTTCCAGCGTATAGGCAATGCGGGTAAGCATCTCGTCGAGTGTTCCGCCAGCTTCGCCAGCAGCAATTAAATTTACGTAGAGGTCGTCGAATACTTTGGGCTGTCGGCGCAACGCTTCAGAGAGAGAGCCTCCGGTCTCTACGGTCTCTTTGACCTCGGTCAGGGCCATCTTTACGGCCCGCTTATTACTCTGCTTTACAAGAATTTCCAGGCTCTGCACTATCGGCAGGCCGGCGTCTATCATCGTGGCGAATTGACGAGTAAAAAGCACGGTGTCTTTTCCGCTCACCGCGGAGCCGAACCCTGGAATGCTTAGCTCGCGATTGAGCCCCGTTCCTTTCTTTCGAATACTTCGAGCGGTCGGGATAATGTTTCGACCCTTCAGTAAATTGAAGACTGTCTGAACGTCAATAGCCTCGAGCTCGCCGGTAATCCGACGGCCCGCAAAATCACGGCCCTCATAAACATAGACTGGCATGGCTTAAGCTCTTTAGACGTGATCGTTACAGCTGACGCAGCTCTGCACGCGACGAAGACTTCGTTCCTGGCCTAGTTCGGCTGGATGCAGATAGCCGATGAGTTTTCAGGGCGGAATTTTTTGCGGGAAGAGCGCTTCTTTCTTAATCGGATACTTTTTGCGAAGAGTGCTATGCTAAGTGCAGATTTCTCTACGAATTTGTATTAATCGGGCGTGAAGATGTGGCGGATGTGGCGGATGTGCGCAGGAGAAATCATTACAGCTTGGGGGGGGGGGGATCTTTATGAGGATAAGCGTTGGCCGTTTGGCAGTTGCAACGATATGTGTTGCGCTTTTATCAGCCTGTGCATCGAGCCGTGTTGTTCAGTCGTGGGCGCGGCCGGAATTTAGGAAGCCGACCCGAATTATGATTTTTGGCGTAACTGCTGAAGAGGGGGTGCGCCGCTTCTATGAGGACCGATTGAGTCGGGTGTTGACGCAGCGCGGGCTGCCAGCCCAGCCCAGCTACGATATCTTGCGTGTAGCAGGAGAGGTTGAGCAGAAGAAAGTAGTCGATGAGGTACGTAAATCCGGCGCCGATGGCGTTTTTATCACGCGCTTGGTTCGGCTGACTAAGCAGCTTGATACTGTTGCGGCTCCGGGGCCACTCTGGGGTGCGCCGTTTGGTGCGCACCCTGGTTTTTACTCGCCTTATTGGCCAACGTACTATTACGACTCATACCGTATCATTGAGCGAGAGTTTGCCTATGTGGAATCGAATCTGTATGCCACAGATAGCAGTGAGCTGCTGATGAGTATCATGACCCGCACGCAGAACCCTAACTATTCTGAGCAGCAGGTCGATGAGTTGATTGATCTGATAGTGAGAGAGTTTTCACGAAACGGTTTGTTGTCGAGCCGTACGCTATCCTGATTCGTGGGCAGGCCCTCAATGTGAACGGCATCTCCCGCGCAACTGGCGTACCACGTTAATGGTGAACAGGGATGCCCTCTGGTTCTGGAGGGACCTCTTTGCAGCGCCTGAAGTAGTGTGAGTTTCATCTGTGTTGATTCTCATCGCCATCACGCTGCATGTTCCTAATTTCTTCGATGGTCTAAAGGACCAGATCTCCTGCTAGCTCGGCTTCAACGAGCCCTGATTGCTCGACAATCAAAGGTATTTGAACAGCCGTGTGCACAAATGGTGCCGTAAACATGGATGAGCAACCTAGTAGGGCCGACGTATAGCAAAGACGAAGTGCGAGATCTGCTCACTAATCTACCTGAGCTACTAGACCGAACTGGCTTTGCATCAATAGC
>JBIKWG010000301.1:0-3206 GCA_044356425.1 Bdellovibrionota bacterium
GACTGCGGCTAAAGATCCGAGGGGCGACATCTGTGTAAATAAGAAAAAGCTCGCAACGATGGATAATCCAAGATAGACAACCGGCTGAATGGGAATCCCTGCTCGCTGAACAAACGACTCTATGGTATGCCGATTACGAATCTTCCCTACTATGCGATCCTCATCACGCAACAGACTCGGGATAACAGTAGCTACGCTTCGAAAACCGGGCGGAGCAAGAGATGATAGGAAATCGCGCTCTTTCACACTCGCTCCTGATCACTCATACCTTCAGATTTTTCAAGAGGCGGCAGCAACGAGGGTCCGGTCAGCATCTCCACCCCACGCTCAGCCATCAGGTTAAAGAGCGCACTCGAGTGCACAAGTTTCCGCCATACGCGTTTACCCCTAGCCTCTCCCTCGTATCGGACAAGCGGCACCACGCGAATCTCTCCATGCTCGGCAGGAAGCACTTCGCAGAGCTCTGCCAAACACGGTCGCCCATCGGGGTTTTGTAGACGCAATACTAGTCTCATCAATCGAGAAACCATACTTGAAGAGTGTTGGTTGTTGCTATTACCTTCAGGACCTTGTGCAAGACGGGATAAAGCTTCTCTGGCATCTTCGCTGCACATCGTGGCGATTGAGCCTGAATAGCCGTCTGCAAGAAGCTCTAGAAACGCAAAACGGTCGCGCTCACGTATTTCACCGAATACGATGCGATGTGGCGCTCGGGCTCGCACAACATCCAAGATATCAGCGAGCCCAACGCCTCCGACTTCAACACGAGGATGCGCAAGCATCAATCGCTCAATATGACACGATGCGGGATAAAGTTCGGGAAGGTGCTCTAGCAGTAAGACTCGTTCATCCGATCCTACTGCATTCAGTAGAGCGGTTGCGGCTGTCGTCTTTCCGCTGCCGCTTGGGCCAATAACCAAGGCACTAACGTCACCGAAAGCCATGAACTCTGAGAGCCAGGCTGCAACAGCCGCTGGAAGCGTCTGAGAGCGCAAAAGATCATACATAGTTGCTGATTGCAGCCGGGGAATACGGACTGCTATTCCTGGTCGCTGCTCGCCCCGCAGAGAGCCATGAACAATATTCACCCGACTGCGCCAGTCATCTGCGAGAACAACGTCAATGCGTGGGCTAGCGGGGGTTAGTCGCTCATTCGATTGCTCAATTAAACCACTGCAGAACGCATCGTAGTCTGAAGGTGCACGGAATACACAGGGCGTATCAATCGATTTTCCGAGGCGCTTGCATCGCACCCTATTCCAATCATCAACATATACATCTGTAACAAGAGGATCATCAAAGAGCGGCTTCAACGGACCTTTTCCGGCAACAAGCGCGATTAGTTCAAGTGTCGCCTCATGCGTATCACGACTCGTGATGAGCATCGTGCCTGAGAGCTCATGTGCTGCCAAAGAGACAGCACGTTTTACCACCGTTTCGAACTCTCGCCCGGAAATTCCTGGCTGCATCAGCTCTTGCAGAAGACGCCGAGCAACCGGAACAAGCGCATTCAACTGAGCTGTGCGGGTCGCGGCCTGAGTCTGCCACAGCGCCGCGTCGCCGTCGCCCTGCTTACTACGCAGCCGCTCTGTACTATGGGTCTTTTTCTGTAATCCTAACAACTCAGCAAGTAGTCCCTCTGGCGAGGGCTCGCGGGAGGTCAGAAGAATAGTTGTCTGAGGTCGCTTGTGCTCGCGCTTTGTCGACCGAACGGCAGGCATATCTTTGCGCAGGATAATATCCTGGCTTTGCGAGGCGCCCCCTCGCCTACCAGCAATACGCTTATTAAGTTTACTTAAGAAGCTGCCCACTTAGATCCCCTCTCTCTCTCTCTTGCAATTGCTTGCGGAAGCTACTCACAAATTCCTCCCACAATATTTTGGTAACAGAAGCCTGCCCGCTGCAGTCTGCGGTATCTGCAAGCACATAAGCGCGCTGTAGTGCGCTAAGGTCTTCGGCAAGATCAGCTGCTCGCGGATAGCGTTGAATCGGAGAAACGGCCAAGCATCGTTCTACAATCGCCACCAACTCTTGAGGAAGATCGGGGGCCTGCGCTGCTAGATCCAGACCATGGGGCTGCAGTCGCTCTTTTAAGAGCGAGTTCCTTGTAACAGAGACAAACGGAGCAGCCCCCACAAACATCTCATAGGCCATGACTCCGAGAGCATAGATATCACCGCGATGATCGCTCTCTCCAGTCTCCACGTACTCGGGAGGAACATAATTTGGAGTCCCAACGAGCAGACCTTCCATTTCTATCTCAACTCCGCCGCGAATCCGCGCAACTCCAAAGTCTGTGAGCTTCAGGCGACCGTCATTTCCAACGAGCACATTCTCTGGCTTGAGATCCCGATGATACGTACCCACGCGATGCAGAGCTTCGAGCCCCATGGCAATCTGCTTCACGAAGCTGATGATAACATCGGGTGACAACGGGCCTTCGGCCATAACCTGCGCAAGCGTCGCCCCTTCAACGTACTCCATGGCAAATGCTTGCTGCTCACCAAGATCGAAATATTCATACATCTGCACGATATTTCGATGATTTACGCGATATCCGGCGATGACCTCATTACGGAACTTCTCTTTATTCTCAACCTTTGAGGTTAATGCAGGATCTAACGTCTTAAGAGCAACTCGAAACTCAGGTATGCGCAGATGCGAGGCTAGGTAGACGTGCCCCATACCCCCCATGCCCAGAAGCCGCTCGATTCGGTACCGATCGGCAATTATAGTTCCCTCTGTTAATGAATCCATCCACAGTGTACATCGGCCGACTGCTGCTGAAACTTGCGTAAAATCGAAAGCCCTTAAAGAACGCGCAAACACCTGGAGATACTGCACAAATCCAGCAGCTATTAGGCCAACGTGCGCACCAGCAGAGACCCCTTCGAGCGATCGCTTTCAGACTGCTTCTTGAGCCTCCTCAGGTACAGGAAGCGGTTTTGTACAGCGCTGCATCTATCTAGTTATGTGGTGCGGTTTATTAAGGGCACATGTACCCGCAGAAACCGGACAGCACCGCAGGCAGGGCACTCATCGTCATACGAGGTTCCTGCCGTACGTCAGAAGATAGAAGAGAAGAGATGACATGCGATCTCGTATGAGTCGTAACGTGCTGAAGGCACTATCGCAAAGCTGAACCAGGAAGACTGCCTCATGATGACCCCAAACCACCATTCACAAGCCGATCAAAGAAAGACTGT
>JBIKWG010000084.1:0-11104 GCA_044356425.1 Bdellovibrionota bacterium
CCGCCACCGGTTTGGTTCTATGACCGCATTGAAAGATTGAGGTCGGTAGCAATCGCGGCGGAATGTTTGGACGAGTACACGGCAGGAATTAACGATAAAGACTTGAAGTTCGCAGGGGCTCAGATGAGAACGTGTTTCTTAATTACATGGCCAAGTTTTTACGGAATCAAATACATACCAGAACAAGTTGATAAGGCAATCGAGTGAGAGCTACGGCGCGGGTTGTGAGAGCGATAGATCTTTAAAGGGGGGTTGGCGCTTAAATGAGATATGAAATGTGGTTCCTTGGCCAGCTTTAGTTGTGACTACCACCTCGCCTCCGAGTGCGCGGGCTTCTTGTCGCACAACTGCCAGGCCGATTCCTCTTCCCGAGAGCTCATCAGCCTCAGTTTTAGCAGAGAAGGCTGGTGAAAATATAAGCTGCAGAAGCTCATTCTCTTTCATCTCAGTGGGTTTGTTGATTCCTCGATTTATCGCAGTTCGTTGAATGGCTGTGAAATCAACACCACCGCCATCATCTTCAATCGTAATTGTATAGCTGTCATCGGTGCTGCTGCCGGAGATTACGAGTGAGCCCTCGGCAGGCTTTCCGCGACGCATTCGCTCTTCAACCGATTCGATGCCGTGTACGGCTGCGTTGCGCACAACGTGTAGCAAGCTTTGAAAGAGTCGTTTGTACGGTTCGCGCACTGTTGATATCGAGGTTTTCCAAGTGATCTGCGTGCCAGCTTTCCCTACATCGCGCAGCGTTTCCTGCCAGATCCTCTCTAGCCATCCGAGAGTCTTCCACAGTGGCACCGAGGCGCCCTGTTCGAGCTGCTCTATCAGACGGGCTTTTTGCGAGGCGTCCAGTGGCAGAGCTTCAATCTGTTGGCAGAGCTGTGCAAGCGCGTTTTTGTCGACAGGGATCTCTCGACGACGTAGCTCTTCGCGTCGAGCGATGCCGATAAAATCTCGATACTCTGCCAGAAACGAATCAACGCGTTGTCGGATATCCTGCATAAAGAGCAGGCCGCTGGCAGCATCATACCCCCGTGTTGCCCACTCGGTTTCCGTAGTATGACAGAAACCAGAGAGCTCTTCACATTCAAAGAGTGCAAAGCCACCTTTGAGGGTGTGTACAAGCTCGGACATCCGGGTAGGGTTCTCAAGGTGACTCTCGAGCGATTCAACGACTTCTAAAAGTTCCAGGAACTCGGCGCGCGCAGAGAGCACTGCAAATACAACCTTTGATTGTCTATTCTGCCGTTCGACTATCTCCATGAGCGAGCGGGCTTCAGTCACGTCTTGACAGGCAACGACTAGTGAACTCAGGCTTCCTTCTGAGTACATCGGTACAAACTTTACCTCAATCAGGCGACCGTTTCTGGTGAATTGATGTGGAAACAGCTGTGCTACTGTATCCCAAGCGACTCCAGCAAATGCCAGATCCGCAACCTCTCGATACCCCTCTTGAAGGGCGGAAAGTTGCCAGAAATCTGCGCCTGCAACTGGAGTAGGGAATATCTTTCCGATCTGTGCTGAGTGCTCAGGGCCAATTGCTCCGCGACTGTCTACGGTCAAAAATTGTTGAGGCAGTGCATCGAGGATAGCCTTGAAGTTTCGTTGAGCCTCGTCTGCTTTACGCTTGTTGGACTCAAGGAGATCTTCAACCGATTTTATTAGGTATGAATACTTGCGCAGCTCTGAGATGTCGTTTAACCGAATCAGTATAGCAGCACCTTCAGGGCGTGCTTCTTTGCGAATAGTTATCCGAAGTGGGGTGGCCCGGCCTTTAAGTGGTCTTACTTCACTTTCGATTACGTACTCAGGAACGCTCTTAGAAAAGGCGTGCTGCATCTCTGCTTCTTTAAAGTGGGGGATTACCTCTTGTAACCCAAGACCTGCCGCTGTCTGCTGGGCAAGCCCAAGCATCGCTAAAAAGTGACGGTTTGATTCTTCAATCTGAAGCGTAGTAATGGAAGCGAGCGCTAAGCCCTCTTTGCAAAACTCCTCAACAAGGGCGCTCACGCAACGATATCCCCGCGAGTAGAAGCAACCGCCGTGAGCATCGTTTGCACGTCTTGCTCTTCAACGCCTCCGTCGCGCAAAACCTCGCCTAATATCTGCGCTACGAGGTCGAAGTGTTGTGTGGTGATATTTAGCCCACGGTGGGCGACTGAAAGCTCTCGCCCCTGATACTGATTGGCTGGTGCACCCATCACCATACCGATGAATCGGGTTTGGTGGTGCATGAGGCGCTCCATATTAACGTTTTCAAAGAATGGAGCGAGAGTTTCTTCGGCCAATACGCGATCGTAAAAGGCCGAAACGAGCTTCGATATAGTGCCGAAGCCCCCATATTTTTCAAAGAGGGTTTTTGCTTCCATAAGATCTTTTGCTGAGGCCAGATAGTTTGGTCACTACTGACCATCAGTAATTGATCTACACGAGTCAAGCAAGGGGTGAAAAGTGAACACCCCAACTCCGCGTCCTCGTTACACCTTGGGGTGATTCGATGTGCTTGTTGAAGCGCCTAAGCGACCACTTCGACGAGATTCCCTCTCTTTGGAAAGGTCTATTAGGGCTGGGATACGGATTGGCTTTTTAAAAGCAAGACGCTCTCCAGCTGATTTGCCACCACTAACAACTGCCAGCTTAGGAGTTGCCTCGCGTAACGGGTCTGCGCTAGTGGCTGTGTTACCAAGAGCAGATAGCACACTCTCAAAGAGTGAGTCTTCAAAATCTTTCAGCTCTTTATCCTCGGCGGAGAGCAACCTTTTATCTCCCTCAACAACCTTTGCTATGACCGAAGTAATCAGAGGAATAATAGCAGCGCGCTCGGTGTCGCTTAAGCGAGCAAGGTGATCAAGCAGAGATGCTGTAGAGTCACCACCAACCCCTTCAAGCAGGGTTTGCAGCTGAAGCTGTAGGCTTAACAGGCTCTTTGTAAAATCACCACCTTGTGACCAATTCATAAAAATACTCCTAGAAGTGCGTCGTGTTATCGATATCTGTAAGTCAGATTTTCAACCCACCTCGAGATAGCGCCGCAATTAATTGATTAACTAATTTGGCGTCTGCTCCCCCCTATCTGCAGAAAGCTCGTAAGTGCTTCAGCTCAAGGAGTGGGTTTTCTAGATTACCTGAGCATAAACTGCGCCAGGTTGTAACAGCCTTAAACGATTGGTTTTTAATGGTCATTTGAGGGCGTGGTGGTGATTTATATTCAGCCGCTGTTGCAATCGAGGACAAGCGCTCAGCTTAGGTAGAGCGGTGGGGCTCCTTGGCGCCAGCTTTAAACGTGGTAGCTAGAGAGTATTCGGAAAACCAGCGACTCTTTAAGCCGTGAGCTGTCTTGTTAGGCTACCAGCCTTTTCTGTGAGCAGCGGAGTAGGGTGGTTGCTATGAGTGTTGCGGTATCGTAGCCGTTCATCTCGTGCTGTTCAGATTGGGTAGCGTGCGGCACAAACTCATCCTGCACCCCGAAGCGTTTAATCGGTGCTTGGAGTGCGATACCAGAGTCATTTGCAAACTCGATTACTGCGGAGCCAAACCCGCCCATCAGTGCGTGATCTTCAACGGTAAAAACGTGCGCGTATTTTGGCAGCTCCGCACGTAGCAGCTCGTGATCGAGTGGCTTTGCGAAGCGGGCGTTTATCACAGTTGCTAAGATGCCGTGTTCTTCGGCCAGCTTACTTGCGGCAGCAAGGGCGGTATTAACGATCGGCCCAAAGCAGATAAACAGCGCCGCGCTTCCGTGGCGAAGGATCTCGCCTTTGCCGATTGGGAGCTGCTGTAACTCTGTGTCGAGAGCCACGCCAATGCCATTTCCACGCGGATAGCGGATAGCATTAGGTGCGCCCAATGATACGCCGGTATAGACCATGTGTTGCAGCTCGTTTTCATCTTTCGGGGACATTATCGTCATGGAGGGGATCGTGCGGAGGTACGCTATATCGAACACTCCTTGGTGCGTCTCTCCGTCGTTGCCAACAACTCCGGCTCGATCGATCGCAAATGTTACCGGAAGGTTTTGAATACACACGTCGTGCACAATCTGATCAAAGCCGCGTTGTAGAAATGTTGAGTAGATCGCCACCACTGGTTTGAGCCCTTCGCATGCTAGGCCAGCAGCGTAGGTGACAGCGTGTTGCTCGCAGATTCCTACGTCAAACACCTGGTTTGGTAGCGACTCTTGCATCTTGTCGAGTCCCGTCCCACTCGGCATAGCCGCAGTAATCGCCACGATCTTCGGATCTTTACGAGCGATCTCGGTCAAGGTTTTGGCGAATATGCCGGTATAGGAAGGTGCTTTTGCAGCGGGTGCCCCCGACACGGCTCCGCCCTTAAACTCTCCACGGCTGCGGTCAAACGGAACTACCCCATGCCATGCAAGTGGATCGTGCTCGGCTGGTTCGTATCCTTTTCCTTTTACGGTGCGACAGTGAATGATCACCGGGATGTCCTGTCGCTTTGCATTTTCAAGGGCGCAGATTAGGTCGGCCATGTTATGGCCATCTACCGGCCCAATATAACGGAATCCAAAGGCTTCAAATAGCATAGCGGGAGAAGAGAAGAATCCTTGAGTTGCCTCTTCTGCCTTATCAATCGCGCGATAGATCATCTCAGGAACATAGCCTTTGCGGTAGAGATCTTTAACTTTGTTACGAGCACGTGAACTCGTTTCGCCCGTTACCGCTTTTGAAAATAGCCAGCTTAAAGCTCCCACGTTCTCTGAGATCGACATCTCGTTGTCGTTAAGGAGCACTATAAAGCGTTTGAGCGCTAAATCCCCTGCATGGTTTAGAGCTTCAAATGCCATCCCTGATGTTAGTGACCCGTCACCGATGATACCTACTACGTAGCTCGTAGGGTTTGTTTGATTAAGAGCAACACGCATTCCAACAGCGGCAGATATGCTGGTGCCTGCGTGTCCTGCCCCAAATGCATCGTAGGGGCTTTCAGACCGTTTCAAGAATCCTGATAGTCCGTGGCGAGAGCGGATAGACGCCAGCTGGGGGCGCCGGCCCGTAAGCATCTTATGGATGTAGGCTTGGTGGCCAACATCCCAAATGAGTCTATCTTCAGGCGTATTAAAAGCATGGTGGAGTGCTACTGATATCTCGGTCATACCGAGACTCGATGCGAAGTGCCCCCCTGATTCGCTGACGGTATCAATGAGCTCCTCGCGCAGCTCTGTAGCTACAGTTTCTAGCGCTTCAGTCGAGAGCGCACGCAGGCCGCTTGGAAGCGGCAGTGTATCGATGAGCTTCTTTTGAGTCATAAGTACCCCCTGCAGCATACAGGGTGGAGGGCGTTCAATCAAATGGGCTTCCGCGGGCCAGAAACCCTTGGGAAGGTATTAAAAGCTCTCCCTTTTTAATCCTCCGTATTGATGTTGGAAGCTCACCCTGTTAGGCGCTCCTGACCGTCCGTTTACGCCTTAATAGCGCTCTTAAGAGCATCCACAAAGCCATTCATGTCGAGCTTGACCGATAGAAAACCACTGTTGGTCGTATCGTGATCAGCAAGTCGGGTAGTTGCCGGGAAGGGCCAGGGCTCCTTTGCTCCGGCCGCCTTTAAGAGCAACGCTGGCTCTGGCAGCTCAAAGTTAAGGGCTAAGAGCAGCAGAACGGGTTTGCCCGGAACTCTGCCGTACCTACCAACGTGAGCGAGGTAAGAACGCGATACCCCACACCTTTGTGCGAGCTCGTCCATGCTGAGGCCATGACGGGCTCGCCAGGCTCGCAGCTCCCGAGCAAAGAGAGTCTTTAGTTCAGTGGATGTTTCAAATGTAAGGTGCTGCGATTTCATAAAGTAACTTTTTGTCTGTTTCTGTGCGCACTTTGGTGTACTGCGTAACATTCGACTAGAGCTTATTGTTGATCCTGCGCGCAGAGTAACCAAACAAAATCGATACTTGTCGCTATTTTTGGCGTGGTTTGAAAAGTATGCAGATCGTAACGGCAGATTCAGAGCGGTGAACACCGTTCCGAGAGCTGCGGAATCTCAATTAAAGGGGCACGAAACTCAAACCTGGGGTAAGTGCTCAGCTAAGCCTAAGTGTGCGATGAGTTGGGTGACTGAGGGGTTTCTCGCAGGTACGAGGGGCGCTCTTCAGCGGTTTTTTGAGAGGAAAGCTATGAAGGTGGTGCTATCAGCATTGATCTTTGCAGCGGGGTTCTATTTCGGGTTTGGCTGGAATGGGGACGGGTCAGGAGAGCTGTTAACGGTTATAGAGCAACTCGTAGCTGCGTTTGAAGAGGCGGTCTAGAAGCTCTGAGTAAACCGTATGCGCTTGCGCTGGACTCGCGCCGCATCAGCGCGCTAGTTTCTTATCTTGCCATTGCACACTTAGGGCTTCTTTTTTACACGGGTAACCATAAAAATCGCCTCGTCACGACTGCTGTCATAACGAGGCGGTTCAAGGTTGTACAACGATTTAGTACTTCGTTCCCTTGCTCTTTGAAGAACCGCGTCCTTGCGCGGATGGGGAATCCTGGCCGGCTGATACATGAACGCGACGGTTTTTGGCGTAGGCCATTTCATCGTGTCCTGGATCAAGAGGAATCTCTTCACCGTAGCTTACCGTGTTGATGCGAGATGAAGCGATTCCAAGTGATACCAGAGCGTTCTTCACAGAGCGAGCTCGTTCAGCCCCTAGAGCCATGTTGTATTCCACTGTGCCGCGCTCGTCGCAATGGCCCTCTAGGGTGATTCGTAGATCGGGCTGTTCGCTGAGGGTACGAGCATTTGCATCGAGGTCCTGTCGGGCCTCTTCATCGATTGCATAAGAATCGTAGGAGAAGCGTATATCGCGAAACATTCCCTCTCCTTCGGCTGTTGGGATTGAGCCAGAGCCGAAACGACCGTCGCGCTGGGCGGCCAGCTCTGATTCGGAAAGCTCACCATCACCTTCGCCTTCTCCGCTGCCCGAGCTAAACCAGGAGCAGCCACTCAAAGTGATGGATGCTACGAGGATTCCGGTGGTCAAGGGCCGAATAAAAAGATTCTTGCGTGCGTTCATGCGATTACTCTTTTGGTAAAAATTACAAACCTCTTAATAGTGACATTCAGTGCTTGATAGCGCAATGGTCCTAATAAGGGTCCTAATAACGGATCCCAATAATAGTCTGAACTATTGGTAGAAATGTAGTGGCGCTGTGAAGGTGGCGTATTTGTTATCTACCGCGCTCGATTTGGGGTAGGTATAATCAACGTAAAAAAGTTTATGCATAATTGTGATTCTTATTTTGCTCAGCATCGAGATCGTTTTTTCTCTGAATGGGTTGAGCTGCTGCGCTTTAAGAGCATCAGCAGTGACCGAGCCTACCGCGACGATTGCGAAGCCTGCGCTCAGTGGCTTCAGACACACCTGAAGGACGTGGGTTTTGAGACTCATCTGTGGGCAAGCGATAGTCTGCCGCTTGTATTTGGCTCTATGCGTGGCAATCCCGCTAAGCCTACCGTGCTGATCTACGGCCACTACGATGTGCAGCCTCCTGAGCCCCTAGACCTGTGGGTTTCTGGGCCTTTTGAGCCGAGTGTGCGAGGTGGGCGAATGTACGCTCGCGGAGCGCAGGACAACAAGGGGCAGCTGTTTGCAATCATTAAAGCGCTTGAGGCGCTCAAGGGAGCGGGGGTAGACCTGCCAACTGTAAAGCTGCTGATAGAGGGCGAGGAGGAGAGTGGAAGCGGTGCGCTCACGCGCGGAATTTCGAAGTGGGGCAGTAACCTCAAGGCGGACATACTTGCTGTGGCGGATACATTGCAGGTGGCTCCTCATACGCCGACTATAACTATGGGGTTGCGAGGGATAGCAAAATGCGAGGTTGAGGTGTGTGGACCGGCGTACGATCTTCATTCTGGGCTCTATGGAGGGGTGGTGCTTAATCCACTTCAAGCACTTTCAAAGATGTTGGCGGCACTTCATAACGAAGATGGCTCTGTTGCTGTCCCCGGTTTCTATGATGGAGTTGCGCTTCCTTCTGCCGAAGACCGAGCTCATGCACAGTCTGCGCCGATTGATTATGAAAAGATGTCAACCGATCTCGGGGTTGCGTTGTGCGGTGGAGAGCGTGCTCTGCCGGCGGTTGAGCGCAGGGGGTTTCGCCCAACCCTTGAGATTAATGGCATAGGCGGAGGGCACCAGGGGCCGGGCGGCAAAACTGTAATTCCGGCTAAAGCCTTTGCCAAGCTCTCGATGAGGTTAGCTGGTGGACAGGTTCCCGAAGAGACACTTCGAAAAGTTACTGCGTTTATTGAGGCGTCTGCTCCTGAAGGGGTTCGGGTATCAGTAACTGGGGCCTCAGTCGGAGGGGCTGCATTTCAACTTTCTACGTCGTCTGCCGTTGTTCGCAAGGGGCGTGAAGCGATTAGAAGAGGTTTCGATAAAGAGGCGGTGCTGCTGTGGGAAGGGGCTAGTGTGCCGATTATTCCATTACTTGCGGAGGCTGCGGGTGCGGAGCCGCTGTTGGTTGGGTTTGGACTTGAGGAAGACCTGATTCACTCGCCAAATGAGTCGTTTTCGCTAGAGCAGTTCGAGCAGGTTTTTCGCTACACAGTTTCTTTGTTGCAAGTTCTATGAGCAGGGTTCCATTAGCTGAGCGGCTTAGGCCGCAGTCGCTTGATGATTATGCCGGGCTCTCTGGTATCGATAATGCGTTTGTATCGCAGCTTCGCTTGGGGCGGGGCCGAATTCCTTCAGCGGTGTTGTGGGGGCCGCCGGGCTCAGGGAAAACAACGCTTGCAAAGATAATCGGGGCTTCGTTTGAGTGTCACTATGAGGAGCTCTCAGCAGTTCTTTCCGGAGTCAAAGATGTTCGTGAGGTCGTTGAACGCGCGCGCTCACTTGAAAAGCCGACGCTGCTCTTCGTAGACGAAATTCATCGCTTTAATAAGGCGCAGCAGGACGCGTTTTTGCCACATGTAGAGGCAGGAACCATCGCGCTGATCGGAGCCACCACTGAAAACCCCTCATTTTATCTCACCTCAGCGCTGCTCTCGCGCTGTCGTGTTGTTACGCTTAAGCCGCTCTCCACAGAGGATCTTCTCGGCATATGTCAGCGCGCAGAGCGTGAGCTTAACTGCAAGATCATAGAGGCAGGACGTGCGCTATTGGTCGAGGCAAGTGGTGGTGATGCTCGGCGCCTGCTTAATGTTATTGAGTCATTGGTTGAGTCTCTTCCTGGTAGCCAAGAGATAACAGAGCCGCAGGTGCGCGGATATCTTGCTCAGGCAGGGGTGCTTGCCTACGACCGTGACGGTGAGGAGCACTACAACATCGCCTCTGCTTTTATAAAAAGCCTGCGCGGATCTGATGCAGATGCAGCCCTGTATTGGGGGTTCCGCATGCTTGAGGGCGGGGAGGATCCGCGCTTCCTCATCCGGCGACTGGTTATTTTTGCCTCTGAAGATATTGGAAATGCTGATCCACGAGCGTTGCAGCTAGCAGTATCCACCCTAGAGGCCTTTGAGCTAGTAGGGCTGCCTGAAGGGCGGATCCCGATTGCGCAGTGTATCACCTATCTGGCGACAGCGCCGAAATCAAATCGCAGCTACCTGGCGCTGCAACGCGCTCTAGATGCTGTTGGGCGGCATCCGAATGAACCCGTTCCGCTGCATCTACGCAACGCTCCAACGGCTCTTATGAAAAGCATGGAGTACGGAAAAGGGTATGTGTATCCGCATGATACGCCGCTTGGTTACGTGCCCGGGGTTGAGTATCTTCCCGTGCGCGTTGCGGGGCGCCCGTTTTATGAGCCGAGCGAGCGTGGTAATGAAAAGACTATTCGCGAGCGCATCGAATGGCTTCGAAGTCATGCTGGCAAAGGGCGCCAGTAAATCAAGCAGAAAAAGTGATTCTCTCGCAGGCATTACTTGTCTGACGCAATACGATTGACTACTCTCTGGTTGTTAGAGGGGCATGTTAAAGCAGCACTGGAGATTCATATCGCGACTTGAGCGGTTGGGTGATAATATCGTTATCATCCTTTCGTTTTTCGCTGCCTACTACGGCCGTGACTCGTTGCTGTTCTGGAACAATATTCTCGACCTGAGCTTCACGTTTGCAGGGCCTTCGCTTGCTCCCATAAAAGATTACGTTTTGGTGCTCTTGGTAGGGCTGGGCGCTTATTCTGTTATCCTCAGCGCAATGGGGGCCTACGGCAGTATGCGACTTGCCTCGCTCGGTCGGCTCTTGTACGTGGCGTTTGCTAGTAGCCTGATGGTGGGGGTGTGTTTAGCAGCCACGCTTTTTGCCCTTAAGGTTGATGTCAGCCGAGCCTTTGTAGGGCTGTTCGTATTGATTAGTGGATGTGGGCTCTCACTGGAGCGGTACTTTGTACTGAAGGCCCTGCGTTACTGGCGCAGGCGTGGCAAAAATTTTCGTAGTGTTGTTATCTGTGGTGTCGGACGACAGGCGATTCGACTCGCCCACAACATTGCCGCACACCCAGAGCTTGGAATTCACATACGTGCCTTTGCAGACCTTCGGGGCGAAGAGTCGGGCGATGTAGGAGACGCAACCGAACTGCGCGATCAGCTTGAAGGTCGTGTAACAGTAGGGCGCGTCTTGAGGGGCGTTGGCGCTGTGAGCCAGGCCTTAAATGACCACGCCGTTGACGAGGTTATCTTTACAGATGTTGTGACAGTGATGACAGAGGTCGAAGAGCTCATCTTAGCCTGCTCAGAGCAGGGCGTTCGAACAACAATTGCGGCAGATCTCTTTAGTATGGGAATTATGAAATCAGAGATAAGCCATTTCTGTGGCACTCCTTTGATTCATTTCCAGACCCCTCCAGGAGATTCCTGGGAATTGTTTGTGAAGCGCGTGTTGGATGTGACGCTTGCGGCCATCGCTTTGGTGATTACTGTGCCGATCTTCGCTGCACTAGCAATCGGTGTAAAGATGACACCTGGACCTGTGCTCTTTAAGCAGACCCGCGTCGGCTTAAATGGTCGGTTGTTTCAGATGTTAAAGTTTCGCTCAATGTATGTCGGCTCTGAGCACAACACTGAGGCGCTCAAGGCATTTAATGAGATGCAGGGGCCAGCTTTTAAGATGTCGAATGATCCACGAGTCACTCCATTCGGGCGGCTGCTGCGTCGATTCAGCCTCGAT
>JBIKWG010000085.1:0-11092 GCA_044356425.1 Bdellovibrionota bacterium
GATGACCGATGGCATTGAGATTGAGGTCGCCAAGGGTGCGGCTGGTACGACTCCCATTCAGATCGTTAACCTGACAACAGCGGCCAGCTCGGGGAAGATCATTACGCCTCGCGTCAGCATCATTGCCAAAGAGAACTCTCAGGTAACTGTGATTGATTCTCATGTTACCTCTGGGGCACAGGAGTATCTTTCGCTGCCAGTTGTCGAGATAAAGGCAGAAGCATATGCGCTAGTCGACCTTTACCGATTTCAAGACGAGGCGCAGAGCGCCTACCACGTTTCAGGAACGAGCATTGAGCAGGCTCAGTCTTCATCAGTAAATACGCATTTCTTCTCATTTGGAAGCGCACTCTCGCGCAATAATGTAAAGGTAGCTCTGCGAGGAACGGGGTGTACAACGCTTCTGAACGGACTCTCTGTGTTGAGCGGCGGTCAGCATGTAGATAATGCCACTGAGATTCACCACATCGAGCCACACTGCGAAAGCAGGGAGCACTTCAAGGGAATCTACTCAGACACAAGCCGCGGAATTTTTACCGGCACTATTACGGTAGATAAGATCGCGCAGAAGACCAATGCGTTTCAGTCGAACCAAGCGCTGTTGCTTTCACCATCTGCAAGTATTGAGACAAGGCCACAGCTTCAGATCTGGGCAGATGATGTCAAATGTACCCACGGGGCTACCGTAGGTCAGCTTGATGCAGACGCCCTCTTCTATCTGCGCTCGCGTGGTTTGAGCCAAGAAGACGCTCGTAATTTCCTGATTCATGCTTTTGCGAGTGAGGTCCTCACCACCATTCGCATTCCTGAACTACGGGAGTATGTCGAGCAGGTGCTCACCGCTAAGCTTGGTCACGGCGAGAAGTAGGCGCAGGTTGCAACGCGGAGCCAAAAGAGCTGCGTCTTTATTTTTGAAAGGCTTAATTTCAATGTATATAGGCATACAGCACGCCTATACACGATGCAAGAATTCGATTTGCCCGAATACCTTAGTCAGTTATCGTGAGGCTAGCCATAGCTGAATGGTTGAAGAGGCAAAGAGCAAGCTCGCTCTGACGCGGAGACGCGAAATACTAATCCACCAAACACGCCATATAGTGATAATCGGGATGCTCTTGTTTTGACTAGTTAAGTTGAAAAACTGTCGAGGTTAGGCCGAATCTGCCTCATGCAGGTGTCCACCGGCATACTACAGGCCGGCTCTGATTGTTCACTCCAACAATGCACTGTGTGCGCACCCAGGTGGGTGTAAAAGCTAGGCGAGAAAAACGAAACTACCGTGATTTTTGATTCGCGCTCACCTGCTGAGTGCGAGCTTGTTTGACCGTTACCACTGAAGCGCACGCTCAGGCGATGCCTTCGGAGAATCTCCTGCAGCAATTGCTTACAAGCCTGCAAGGATTAATTGCATGTACGGAACTCGACTCGACTGAGCTCGCCGAAGTCTCTTCGATAATCATTCTCGGTTTCTTCAGCTGGAGGAGGGGTAAGCTGAGCGCATTCGCCCCGTCGCCTACAGCAGCATCGTCCGTAGTGCCTCGTGATTGACGCATAGATTTATTTGGAAAAGCGCGATGCTATGAGAGTGCCTGCTACGACCGGCTCGGCGCCATCCGGAATTGCAACATACACTGTCTTATCGCATTCAATCTGGATAGGTGTCGCATTCAAATGACTCTCCGTGTGTCGCGAATAGGCGAACTCTACTTAGCTGGTAGTGCATTTTCTGATACAGCAAAATACTCACAAGTTCGATGGGTATAGAGGAAGGGCTGGCCTACAGAGGCGGGGCGTTTGCCGATATGTTAATATTTTCTCTCGGGCATCGTGAAATAATAGCGTCGAGCACTTGCTCAAACGAGAAACTACAACCCCCGTGGCTATCGGTGTATTTCAGGGAAGAGACGTATAGTAACCGGGGCTTGAGACCTGAAGGTCAGAAGACCTCCACCTGCGCAAAAGCTCTGGCGGAAAGGCAAGCGACTTACAAAAGTGATAGCTCGCTGCATGCGCTGAAGTAATATGAAGTTTCCAATGTGGCTAGCGCTCTACTGACAAGTAAGCGTCGCTTCATAAGCCGCAGCTGCTACACGAGAGCGCACCGCGTGTATGCGGGACGCACTTCGAGCAAGGCACTAGTTTGGTAGGCACTTAGTCTTCGCCGCATTTGCTCGAGTGCCCGAAGGACATTTGATACACCCTAAAGACCCAGCGCGAGTATTAATTTGATTTCCAGAGCAGGCCGAGCACGAAGTGCGCCCTTGCGCAGAGCTAAAACGCCCTGCTGGGCATAAGGTGCACCGTGTAGCGCCGCTTGTATTTGAGATCGATCCAGCCGGGCACGAGAGGCAGGACCGCGACCCTGATACTGGTGAGTAGCTTCCCGGTGAGCACGAGGTGCATGCACTTGCACCGGCGTCAGAGCGGGTTCCCGGTGGACAGGGTAATGCCTCGGCCGACCCGGTGATGGTGAAGAAACCAGCTGGAGAATTGGAGCATGCGCTTGCTCCAGCGCCACTAAATGTTCCAGGTGGGCAGAGCTCGCACGCAGTAGCTCCTGAGTCTGCAGCAAAGGTTCCAGCGGTGCAGGGGGTGCAGCTCGAAGCGCCAGGGGCTGCGGTATAGGTTCCAGCAGGGCACGCAAAGCATGAACTAGAACCGGCAGGACTAGAGAAGCCAGGCGGACAGCTCTCGCACGCTGTGGCACCAGCGGTAGCCGACCGTTGCCCGGCATCGCACAGGATGCAGCTGCTTTGACCACTTCCGCTCTGGTATGAACCAGATGGGCAGCTTAAGCACGAGGGGCTGCCAACGGTGGGAGCGTAACTTCCAGCAGCGCAATTGGTGCACGCAGTGTGTTCAGCATTTGACGTTTTGCCAAGTGCACACGCCGAGCAGGAGGCGCTTCCAGCCGCAGAGATCTCACCATCGCTACACGAGAAGCAAGTCGGAGATCCAGCTACGCTGGTAGTGCCTGCGGGGCAGTTGCTACACGATGTGGCTCCCGACGAAGGAGCTCTTTGGCCGGCAGAGCAGGAGGTGCAGATCGACTGTCCAGTCTCACTCTGATAGGTGCCCGAAGGACAGCTACGGCAGCTAGCACTGCCTATTGCATCTGCGTACGTGCCTTCGCCGCAAGGAACACAGGCGGTATGGCCAGCGTTGGAGGTCGTTCCTAATCCACACAGCGTGCAGCTTCCACTACCCGAAGAGGCGATCGACCCATCAGCGCAGCTGAAGCATGCAGTAGATCCAGCAAGGCTCGTGGTGCCCGCAGCGCAATTATTGCAGTCGGTGCTCGCTGGAGCCGAGGAATATTTTCCTGCGGCACAGGTTGTACACGACGATGCCTGAGCACTGGTAGAGTAGGTACCTGAGGCGCACGCTGTGCACACCGCCGAGCCCTCTGTGCCAGCAAAGTATCCTGCGCCGCAGTCAGTGCACGCTGTGCGGCCGGCGTTTGATGTTCTGCCAGTTCCGCAGAGGGTGCAGCTACTGTCGCCGGCGGCGGAAATTGACCCTGCCGGGCAGGCATAGCAGGTGGTAGATCCCTCTGCGCTGGTTTTTCCCGCCGGGCAGTTGTCACAAGATGCCGCACCACTGTTGGCTGAATATTTGCCTGCAGCACAGGCGGTGCATAAGCTCTTTCCTTCTTGAGTTTGATAGGTGCCAGGAGGACAATCTGTGCATACTGTTGCTCCGGTAGAGCTCATGTAGGTGCCTGCAGAACAGTCTGTACAGGTAACAGCTCCGATAGAATTTGAATACTTGCCGGTTGGACAAGAGTCGCATGAGGACTGGCCGGTGCCAGACTGGGAGGTTCCTGCTAAACACGGAGAGCACGAAGAGCCAGCCGCTGGTGAGAACTTTCCAGTTCCACAGTCAACACAGGCTGTGCGTCCGGCGTTTGCTTCCTTTCCGGCAGCGCAGTCGCTGCACGAGGGATCGCCTGAGCTGGAGGTTGTTCCCGCTGGGCACAGGGCGCACGAAACTGAGCCTGCCACGCTTGTGAACCCGGCGCTGCAATTGAAGCAAACGCTGGAGCCTGCGCCCGACGAATATTTCCCCGCGGGGCAGTTATCGCACGTTGAGCGACCGGATTCAGGTTGATACTTCCCGGGAGAGCAGTCTGTGCAGGCGGTGGCCCCAGAGATTGCAGAGTACTTGCCCTGGGCACAAGACAAGCACACCGAGGAGTTGATGTTGGTGGAGTAGGTACCGGTGGTGCACCTCGTACAGGAGTATCCGTTTACGCTAATGCGCTCGCCTGGGGCGCACATGCTAGGACAGGAAGGAAACCCGCTATCGCCGCCGTTCTTGAGAACTTGCGCTACCTTTCCGCATCGGCCAGCGGTTGCTCCGCAGTCGGCATTCGTTGAGCAGCTCGCGCCGGCAGAAACTCCGTTGCTAACAGCGAGGCATTTGCCGTCGTAGAGCAGTAAGAGCTGCACGATATCATCAACAAGTGGATAGCTACTGCGCACCGCCTCATTCGAGTGACAACTAAGCCCGGCTGGTATCGAATTTAAGGCATCAGCCAAGGCATACTTGGTTGCTGGTGTAGGCGAAAAACCGAGTCCCGTGTTAGCTGTCGAGAGATCGCTGCTGGTTTGACCTCCCGAGAAGCAGCCGGTGTCTAAGCTTGCGGTGAGAGTTATCAGCGCTTGATCTATAAGAGCGGAAGATCCCTTTGTTTGAACAACGAGGGCAGCTACCCCTGCAGTACTCGTTCCAGAGTCGAGCGCCCCTTCAGCGCAGGCGCCGCTTCCGAGTTCGGTAAGGTTCGCGCGACACGATTCAGCAAGGAGGTCGGTAGCGGCCTCATCGCAGTCGATAAATGCTGACAGACAATCGTTAATTGCGGCGGTGCGACTCTGGATAAAAGTCTTAGAGGCGAGCGCTATTGCATCCTGACACGTTGCAGATGTTTGGTTTATCTGATCGGCGGTAGTTTGGTCGCTTCCGCCTATGGCTAGAGCGCTCTGTTGGGTGACAACGATAGCAACGAGCAGAGCAACGATAAATCTCAAAGATGACACGCTGAAGATGGACTGAGAGTGCGTGTAAGTGTGTTTGAGAGCAGAGGTTTTTCGTTGTGGCAAATGCATAATTGGGTTGTATCCCACACAAAACTCCCCGTCACTAAGCTAAAAGCTGGAACATCTTTTTAGCGATTGAGCTAACTCTGATAGGTCCCTTAAATTCGCTGCAGGAGACCAGTTGGTTCCCTCTGAAAGTACCCGCTGAATCCCAGCGCCGTTATCGACCTCGGTGAGTGTTGAACAGGGGGCAGACCGAAGGTATTCCGCGATCGATCGAGCGCTCAACGCAGCCTCGCTGTGCGTGGGAGCGCCTTTAAGCAGCGTTATCCACTCTGCAAGGGCGGCAGCGGTCATTCCGCTGTGCGAGAGGGAGAGGCCTAAGTTGTAGCGGAATGTCACGTTTGAAGGTTGAAGCTCGACAGCCTGAGTAAAGAGAGATAAAGCAGCCTTTCTGCGGCCAGAGGCTGCGTGTATCAGGCCCAGATTGTTGAGCGCTTGCGGATAAGCTGGACGCAAACGAGCAGCCTCCTCAAAGTGAGGTTTGGCACGTTCAAGGTCTCCCAGCGAGTGGTAGTGCTGGCCAAGATTGGTATGAGCCATGAAGTTATCAGGAGAGACTCGGAGGGTCTCAGTAAACAGCACCTCAGTATCGCGCCAATGAGGCAGGCTGGTAAAAGTCATAACCGCCAGAAACGCCGGGCAGGCTACTCCAAGGAGCCGACAGACCCGCAAGGGAAGGGTGTCAGCTACATACCACACTGCTGCAATTATAAGACCGATGTGCGGAAGGTAGCTCCATCTGTCAGCTATCGCTTGCCCGCCTACCTGAACTAGTCCACACAACGGAAGCAGTGACACCAGAAACCAGAGCCATCCAGAGAGAAGGTATACCCGCTCGCGCGCTGTTTGTATTACCCACACAGTGGTCCCAAGGAGCGCCAGAAAGGCACCGACTGCAACCCCAGGCGGGTAGTGTTGAAAGGGATAGAAGATTCCAAAGTGGAGCGGAAAAAAGAGTCGTCCCGCGTAGGCTAGGTACCCTACGAAGCAAGACTCAATACGGAGAGGGATCGGATAGTCAGCTGATGATTGCAGGCCGCCCCCTGAAGCCTGGCCGAGGATGGCCGAAATGCTAAAGGCGCAAGCGATGAGCAGAATCGGAAGTTTCTCAAGCAGGATCTTCTGGTCGCACAAAAGCGACGATAGCGTTGCCCTGCGTTTGAGCGGAAAGAGATCGAAAAGGATAAGAAGGCCAGGAAGTGTAACGGCTGTCGGTTTAGCGAGCAGGCTTAGGCAAAAGAGGATTACTACGCCCAGGTAATACACTATACGTTTGCTCTTCACCCAGGATGCATAGCTAAGCAGGGCAAGCATCAGGAGTGTCATGCTGAGCACATCTTTACGCTCTGTAATCCACACCACTGATTCGATACGGAGGGGATGTAAAGCAAAGATGAGCGCCGCGACGAATGACAGCGCAGCTCGCCCCGTTGTCCGAGCTAGTAAAAAAAAGAGAAGTAGGCTTGAGGTGGTGTGAAAGGCGATGTTAATCGCATGATGGACCTGCGGGTTCACCCCGAACAGCGACACATCGAGCATCAGCGAGAGCCACGTCAGCGGGTGCCAGTGGCCCGTCGATGTGTCGGTGAATGCCCACACTATTCCGTCTCGATGCAGCCCCTGAGCAACGGTGGGGTTGCGCCAGATATAGTCCGGATCGTCGAAATTTATAAAGTCAAATGTTGTTGCCTGGAAGAAGACAGCCACAACTGAGAGCGCTACAAGTGCTCCAAGGTAGGTCAGGGTTAGCTTGCTTGGCTTGTCAGTTGAGGAGGTCATCGATACAGACTACCTAAGTGTATGTGCTTTCGGCTTTCGTGAAGAGCTGGCCGAAGCCAGCGCGTAGGTAGCTCTGCGCTTCGCGAAACGAACGGATACGACTGAAGGTGCGCGTCACCACCCGCGGCCGCAAGTAGAACGAGCGCAAGATTTTTGTACGGGCGTGCGCGAGCTCTTGTTTAGAGAGCTGAAGCGTGGGTAGAGCTGGATCAGAGTAAGCGACTTGCGGGAGCTCATCCTCTTTGAGCAGCCCCAGGTCTATCGCTTCTGCGCGTAATGGGGTGCCAGGAAACGGATATGGATAGAACACCTCCAGATAATCCGGGTCCAGTCGTTTGGCAAAGAGGCTCTGACGCTTGATGGTCTGTTCGTCATCCCAGGGCAGGCCAATCAGAAGGTAGACGCTCGACCTAATGCCCGCCTGCCGTGTAAGCCGTACAGCTTCAAAGGCTGCTTCAGCGCGAGCGCGCTTGCCGATGCGATCCAAAGTTGTCTGATCTCCACTCTCAACCCCGTATGCGACAACCCAACACCCTGCGCGCTTCATCCACTGAAGAACCTCAAGCGAAACCGTATCAGTGCGGCTATTGCACGCCCAGTGAATCTTAAGACCAGAGTCAACGATCGCTCGACACAGTTCGATCACCCAGCGTTTGTTCTGTGTGAAAAGCTCTGACCGAAAGAGGAAATTAGTTATCCCGAGCTCCTCAACGCACAGTCGGATCTCACGCATCACATTTTCGACAGAGCGGTAGACGTTTCGCGTGCCAGCAACCTGATTGGCCAGGCAGTACGAGCAGCTGAAGGGGCATCCGCGGTTGGTTACGATGGTCGTCTGTACTGCTCCGTTGTCAGGTCGCCGATAGAGTTCGTTTCGGGCCAAGTGCCGGGCAGGAAAGGGTAAGCTGTCAAGGTTGCTGGGGTGCGGATTATCCGCTACGCGGTTAAGTTGTCCGCGCTCGTCGCGCCACGTAATGCCTGCGATCTCATCAAGGCGCCCACCCAACGCGAGCGATTGCACACCGTCTTCGTATCTGCTCCTGATAGCTACGTCCAGCGCTGGAAAGGACTGCATAGCGGTAGAGTCAAGGGCCTGTAGGGGCGCACCGATTGCAGCCGTAGTGATCGAATGGTCGATATCTTTTGCGAGCTGAGCCGCATGCAGGTCGTCTGAGAGCGAGAGGGTTGTCGTGCTAATAACGAGCAGCTGCGGGCTAAAACGTATCGTATCCGCCTTGAATTCCTGCCAGCTAGAACCTTCAGCCGAGTAGTCTCGAAAGAGAACCTCAGCACCAGCGGATTCAGCTGCGCCGGCCGCATACAGGATATCTATTGGAGGACGCAGCGCGATCGTCTTAAGCTTCTTGATAGGAGTCTGACACCGATCTTCCCGAACAAAGAGCCCTGTTGGAGGAACGATACACATTACCCGTGAAGAAGATTTGCGCATGAGAGATTCGTTCATATGAGCTTACGCAGACGGCTCAGTGGAGTCGCGGATACAAGTCCGGATTTCCCCGCACCAAAATCACATATAAACCTGAACTCTACGTTCTCGCTACAGGTCGGTTGTACGGCGCTTCCCTAGTTCTAGGATAGTAAGATCAATTCATTTTTTGCAAGTGTTTAGCCGTCGTATCCGGCCGAACCACGAGCTCCATAGATCATATCTGCTCGCCACAGGTTGGCTCAACTCTGCTCGCAACAAGAGGCTCGAAGGAGTCGTAGAAGGGGAGTTCATCGTTTGTGTGCGAGGTGTCGATGAATTTTGGAATAGGAGGCGGAGGCTGGAAGTCAGGGATGCCGTTCGGCTGCCCTCGACTCGAGATCGGGCCGAGAGCAGCCTGACCGTCCCCCAGAAAACTGGACAATTTCAATGTAGAAAATTCTAGGATGGCACCTCCTATTGAAAGGAGAGTGAGATGCCAAAAAAGAGGTAAACGGGAGGGGCAGATAGCCCTGGTAGTTAAGGAGCTGCAAAACGGAGCCAAGGTAGAGGATCTCTGCCGGAAGCTAGGGGTGTCCGAGGCTACAGTCTACAACTGGCGCAAGAAGTACGCCGGGATGAGCACACCGGAGGTGCGTCGGCTCAAGCGAGTCGTGGCAGACCTCACGCTGGATAAAGTCATTTTACAGGACGTAATCGCAAAAAGCTTTAGAGCCTGCGCGTAAGCGTACGCTCGCCAAGGAGTTTCGGGGTGATTTCAAGGTGAGCGTACGTCAAGTGCGTAGGCTTATGCGAATTGAGCGCAGCCTCTACTACTATCGACCGCACCGAGACCGGCAAGAAGGCTTGCGAATGCGTTTAAAGGAGCTCGCGGCGGCTCGTCGGAGGTTTGGATACCTTCGGCTGCGTATACTGCTACAGCGCGAGGGATGGAAGGTAAACAGAAAGTGCGTCTACAGGCTCTATCGCGAGGAGGGGCTTTAAGTGCGAACGAAAAAGCGGAAGAAGAAGATTGCCACCCAAGTGCGAGCTCCGCAGAGCGAAGCGATCCGCCGAGATGAGCGATGGCGTATGGTGAAGTCACAAAAAGGCGAGTCAGAAACTCTCACCTAGTGATCACGTGCGCGTGTAACTTTCTCGTTCAATCAGCCCAAATAGCACTTCAAAGAGCCCAGCCTGCTCATTGAGTGACGGGACTGGACTGGCAGGCCGACCTATCGCAGCTCGGACCGTCTGCCGGGCGATCTCGATGTACCCCTCAAGCCACCCGAGCGCATGAAATGGTCTCTGGCAGGAACCAAATTCAGAATCAGTACGGCGCAGAACCGAGTAGCTGCCGCCCTGCCCAACCATTATCTCATCGGGATTTAGAAAATGCCAAGTAAGGGCGCCTTTCGAGCCAAGGAGAGAGACCTCAAGAGTATTAGCCATTCCGTGAAAAGTCTTTGAGATCGTAGAGCGCGCGACCACTCCACTTGCAAACTGAAGGTCAAGGTGAACGTGCGAATCTCGGTGTGCAGCACTTGAGTTTACAAAGAAGCGCTTTGCCTGCGCAGAGTTGGGCGACTCGCCTGCAAGAAACACCGCTAAGTCTGCCCAATGAGAGCCAAGGTCAAAGAGCGCATCAGATGGACCACTTAATGTAGGGGTGTTTTTCCATGTGTGACGTGCGCTGCTGTGGGCAGAGAGTGCGGCCTGCGCTGAAGAGCTCTGCACGTAGCGACCTTCGATCGCGAAGAGCTCCCCGATATCGCCGCGCGCGCATATCGACTTCATCGTTTGAGGGCCCCACATCATACGGTAGCCATGACACACGCCGACAGGAATCTTTATTGAGCGTATCTTCTCTACGTCTTCACGGCTAACTGCCACAGGCTTCTCAACAAGTGCTGCCTGGTACCCGGCGGTGACGCCTTCAATCAGTGTTGCTACATGTAGGCCGTGTGGATTGGCGATGCACAGGAGGTTTAGGGCCGCATCCGCCTTGATGTACGCCTTGAGAGCAGTCCCCCTTGTGGCAAAAGTCGCTGGAAGAATCTCAAGGTCATCTTCGAGGGTGCCAACTATCCCCACGGCACGCTCAAGCGCCTGACCAGCCATTCCTCGACCAACAATAATGGGATTAATTCGCATACGGGTCCTTCGTGCGGCTTGTCGAAAAATTAGAGAAGAGCGCTACCGTATCTGAGCTACTAGGTCAAGCGCTTCTTACCCCTGACCTTTATCTGGTTGAATCGGACTCACTCGAAAACGGGCACTTGCAGTGGGCGGTAGAAATTCTAAAAGACCAGAATTTGTGGTCGGCGCATGTGGTGGTCTGATTACGTCGCGCTGCTTCGCTGAATGGCAGCGCTCCAAGCTGGTCCTTGAGAAGCCTGAAGATTACTCTTCCTTCAGCGAGGCGTCCGTATCCCGTAAAACGCTCATGTGTGACGGCAGCTTCGCTTGGCGCTCCGGATGAACTTTCGAGATGACTAGATCTTCTGTGACGGTAACGTGTGTTGCATGAAGCAGTGACGGGACATGCCTAACGCGCCCTTGGAAGTCGGGTATCATCTCGCAATGAGCAGGGTCGAGCGTTATCATCAGAAAACCTGGAAGTGTTTGGCTCGGAGTCGGCGTAAGACGTGCGGCTTCGGTGGGCACATACAGGTCAGACCATACTTACAGGAGATCGCTGTTTGACTTCACTGGAACGAAGCGCTCACGTGGCACTTCGAGAGCGCTAGCTCCCTCATAAAGTTTTATCGCAGCGCACATCACC
>JBIKWG010000086.1:0-11089 GCA_044356425.1 Bdellovibrionota bacterium
CTGTCTTGATTCGCTCTAGTTCGCCGATGACAAAGTTGTTGATGAAGATCTCATCTTGCTTTGCGGGCGGGCCGTAGTACTGAGCGAGATACTTCCCATTAAAATTTGTGAGGGTGTTGTATTCGTGAAAGGCTGAAGGGCCTGTCTGTGCAGGGCTGCCAGTAGGCCGGCCAGAGTCATTCTGAACAGGATTGGTTGCGGATGGATGGGTTTGTACAGGATCCATGGATAGCTCATTCCTTTTCTATAGCGGCAGCGCATTAGCAAATAGTGGCGTAACCATGAGGAGTATCACAGCTTTATCCCAGCTACTCAACAAGTGAGACAGCTGCTTCATTGTTCGTTTAAGGCTGTTCGGGCCGGGATCTGCTTTCTCGGTAAAGAATTTCGCTGCCTTTTCCGACTTCAAATCAAACCGCTAGATCGCGGTTCTGTGGGGTCCGTACGGTATGGGGAGCAAGAGGTCATGAACATAAAACAACGAACAGTTCTCTCGATCGGCCTTCCGCTGGCACTCTTGGCTGGAGTTATCTCAGTACTTTTTCAGACACATCTGCTTAAAGAATTTAAGAGCCTTGAGAGGTCTCGGCTTGAGCGCAACGTGTATCGTGTGCTCTATGCCATAGACAATGTGCGCGATGAGCTTCTGTTAAAGACTGTCGATTGGGGTCAGTGGGACGACACCTATCAGTTCATCGCCGACCGGAACGAAGATTTTGTTAAAGGCACTCTAGCGTATGACACGTTGGCAGCGATTAAGGTGCGGCATGCACTCTTCTTTAACACGAAGCGTCAGGTTGTATCGGGACAGCAGCTTGACTATGAGAAGGGCGAAATCGTCGCACCAGCCTCTGCAGAGCTGCAACAGATCGTAGCGAGAGATGAGCTGTTTTTGCAGAAGTCACACCAAGATTTAAGCTCTTCTATTATGTTAATCGGCGACCAGTATTTGATGGTAGCCGCTGTTCCGATCGTTGACAGTAAGCGCGAGGCCACACCGCGAGGTACGTTGATCTTTACCCAGCCCATCACCCCAGAGCTTATAAAAAAAGTAAGCACTCAAACTCAGGTAGCGATCCAAGTGCGCGATGTTAGGCAGGTGTCAGAGTGGGATCAGCGCGATAGAAATGCGCTTGCTTCGATTGAGACCAATAGCAAACCCACAGCCTCTGATGTTAATGAGAGAGAGATTATTGGATATGGAATCGTTAAAGATGCTGTTGGAAGGCCGGCCCTCTTAGTAAAAATTCCGCAAGAACGGGATATATATCAGCAGGGAATTGCCGTAAGAAACTATTTTATCTCTGGATTGCTGCTCTCAACAGTCATAGCGCTGCTCACTTCACTTACCCTTTTTCATTCAGCTATCATAAAGCGCCTTCATCTGATTAGTGATCGTCTTGCAGAGATCTCTGCTACGAAAGACTTCTCTCAACGAGTACCCGTGAAGGGCAAAGATGAGATTAGCGCACTCGCTTCTGATCTAAACTCAATGCTTAACGCACTAGAAGAGGCTAACAGTCGTACGCATAGCGCGCTGACCTCGGCTGAGCATGCAAATCGCTCAAAGTCGACATTTATTGCGAAAGTTTCTCATGAGCTCCGAACTCCGATTGGCAGCATTATCGGTATGCTTCGCATCTTATTGAAGCAGGAGGAGTCTGAAGGAAAGCGAGCCTATATATCAATGGCGAGCAGCTCTGCCTATGGATTACTAGATACCATCAACGAGATCCTCGATTTTTCAAAGGTAGAAGCGGGCAAGCTCGTGCTTGAGACTATACCCTTTACCCTGCGCGAGATGATGCGCGAGGCCCTCTATGCCGTTGCTCCCCGTGTCGAAGAGAAAGAGGGGCTAGAGCTGCTCTATGATATTTCGCCAGACCTTCCTGATGATTTGGTGGGAGATCCGTTGCGCCTTAAGCAGTGCCTCGTAAACCTATTGGGAAATGCCACGAAGTTTACAGCCAAAGGTAGTGTGACTGTTGAGGTGTCGGCTGATGTTATTCGCACAGATTGCGTGGAGGTGCGCTTTAAAGTGTCGGATACTGGCGTGGGCATTCCGGAAGATAGGTTGTCAAAGATCTTCGACCCGTTCACGCAGGCAGATGATTCGGTGACGCGTGTGTATACTGGAACTGGTCTTGGCCTTACCATCGTCAAGCAGACGATTGAGGCGATGGGGGGCTCTGTGCAGGTAACGAGCACCGTGGGCACTGGCTCTACCTTTACCCTTGTTGTTCCGCTCACTCGTGCAAGCTCGATGCCGCGCGCTGTGCGCTGTCCTCTGCCCCATGGAGCAGCAGTCGCCGTAGTAGATGGAGAGTCTGCAGCAGCACGGTTTCTTGCGAAAAAAATGGAACGATTCGGCCTTGTATCTGAAGTTATTGCTTCTGGCGAGCGTTCCGAATTGTCGCAGCTTGCAGCCCCAGTGGGTCGTTATGGCCTATTGGTTGTAACGAGCGAAGCTATAAAGCGTTCGGCAGTTTTCGATCTGGTCGTGACGTGTGCGGCTGAGCAGCGTATGCCGATAGTAGTCATTCTCTCCCCTTTTGAGATCGCAGCCCGCGAGCGGCTTGTTGCTTTGGGGGTGCCATACCTCTTAACGCGCCCGGTAAGCGTGGAAGATATTCTTTTAAGTGTATCAGGGGTCTGCGAAGCTTCATCATGTAAGTGGCAGGAAGACCAAGAGGCAGCTCTGAGCCATGCGCGTCATCTGAAGGTTCTTGTGGTAGATGATGCTCGCACTAATCGCATCATTCTGAGCAACATGCTTGAGGATGCGGGGCACACGGTTAAATGCCTTGAAAATGGACTCGACCTCTTTAACACAATACAACGGGCTCTCAGAGGAGAAGAGGGGGCAGAGCAGTTCGATGTCGTTCTCACTGATGTCCAGATGCCGCTCATGGATGGAATTACCGCGACACGGAAGATTCGTGAGCTCGAGAGCGAACTAGGAGTATCGGCGGCTTTACCGATATTTGCGGTGACCGCGCATGCAATGCGTGAAGAGACCGAGGAGATGCAGAGGTCTGGCGTGAACGGTGTAGTTACAAAGCCAATAGAGCCGAAGCAGCTTGTTCAGGCACTCGAGGGAATCCCAGCTAGGCCAGGACCAGGGGCTCTGGCCACTTTCCCGACGAATGTACATGATTCTCTGGGCACCAGGGCATCATGGGAGACCATTGAAGACCTCGCAGATCTCGTGCGGCGAGTCTGGCGCAGGCTTGAAATCGATGAGAAGCGGCTCGTTGTTCCAGAAGTCGATGATGGGGATTGGGCTATTGAGAAGATGCTTGATGTGCAAGATGTCTATACACGGGTCGGCGATTCAACGAAGCGTGTTCAGCTTATACTGCGGGTGTTCTCAGAGAGCTTCAAGGATCAGTTGACTCAGATAGTGGCTGCCCGCAGCGATACTGATCCGAAAGAGCTTCAGTATGCAGCGCATGCTATAAAGGGATTGCTGTTGGATGTCGGAGCAAAGCAGCCAGCAGCGATCGCATCGCTCATTGAATCGATGTGCAAACGCGGTGAGGCAGAAGAGAGCAAGAGGCTGATTACGCCTCTTAGCGAGCAGGTGCTCGTTGTTGCGCGCCTTATTGAGCGCATGTTGCAGACACTGAAGTTTGAGGTCGCCGACGATTCTTCAAGAGACGCGCATGTCTGTTAAATGTTGCTAGCTGAGAGATCCGGGGTGCGGGCCCGCTTGTTTTTTTGAAGGCGGAGTTTGCACCAGAGCCTTGAGTGAAGCGGCGAGAGGGTCTGACGTGGTTCATCGAAGTCGCAAGCGAAGCTAGGGCTGCGCAGCTCTAGAAGGCCTGTTCGGTCTCCACGTATGCAAGGCAAAGCATGGTGCGCACCGTTGTAGGCCGAAGGAAGCTAGCTTACAACCTGCCGGATTCTGATCGTCTTTAGTGAGGTCCGACAGACCCAGAGCGCCAAGAAACAGCACACAAAAGAAAGGCGGGAGGAGCTTGGTAAGGGCTCTCCCGCCGTGAATTTTTCCTAGCGAACCATGTAAAGACCAACTAGGATCAAAACAAGGCCGACGCTTTGTTTTGATGTGATGGCCTCTCTAAAAAACAACAGTGCTATCGCAACCGTCGCCAGGGTCATGACCCCGTCAACGACGGCGGACGCTCGGGCGAGGGAGTACTGCTCGCAAACCTTGCGGAAAGCGAGGAACCCCCCGAATCCGAGCATAGCTGACACCCACTGCAGCCAGGACTTCCCGGCTTGCAGGGATTGTTGGCAGACTATGTTGGCGACCACGAACATCGCAGCCACCAACCCCGACCACATATAGACATTCATATTTTTAGACTCCGATTACCCTTTCACCATGAGAAGGTAGTCTTTGAGCCTTTTAACCTTTCTAGTGCCCTCCAGACTATCCACTTCAAGTACTTAAGCAACAGCGCTTGGATGGGATCTCCCCGTAACTATGGCGCTAGATAAAATAGCAATTAAATACAACCGGTTATGTCGAGCTAGGTGGGGCTCGGGTGTAGTCTAGCCGGGATGCTTGAACACTGTTATTTTTGGGGTTGTTGCAATGTTTGTTTTGTAGTCAAACCGTTTTTGTAATCTGGTTGAGTCGAACAACTCTACAAGGACCCTAGGCAATATGATTGAGCAAGAAGCGCACTGGCAACGGGAGCGCGGATTTACAGAGGACAGCTGGGCGCAAGCGAGGAGCATAGTCTCTTCTCTTGAGCCAATAATCCCGCCGGTTCAGAGCTTCATTCGTGCACTCCTCTCGGATCAATCGAGCGCTGAAGCAAAGATGCGTGTGTTGCGGCAAGCTATGGGGATGCAGTCCTATCGCGAAGCTGTGCGACAGTTCTGCTTGTCGATCTTTCCGGACACGAAATTTGAATATGAGGGTTTCTCTCCTAAAGTGATCGCCGGGCGGCTCGGATTTGACGCCTGTGCGGTTATCCTTGGGCTTCTATTCGCCTACCGAAAGGTCAAGAAGGATTCAAGTCAAGCTCAGCTTGAGGTGCTTGCAGACCAGATTCATTCGCGCGCTGAAGTGGGGTACTACCTCGGACATGAATTGAAAGATCTCGGAGCGGCCGAGGGGATGTTACTTGGGGGAATGCGATTTCTTGCATTAGGTCTGATATCGAATGCGCTTCCGGATCTCTTCGATATGTACACAGCGCATACAAAGCGTCAGCGTCTTCCTTTTGACTTGCGCTATGAAATCGAGAACTGGGGATTCACGCATCCGCAAGTTATGGCTTTTTTAACGCAGCTCTTAGGGTTCGGTGATAAAGCTGCTATAGCGATGTTTGTTGGATTAAGTCCTATACAGATTATCGCTGATGATGAGCCGCTGGCGCACAGATTTAGAACAGCTTCAATCTGGATCGAATCACTTGAGTCGGGCAGAGTTCCCTCGTCACGCAAGAGCCTACGAGGTTTTGAGATAGCAGAGAGCGACCTGCAGAAATTAGCGCAGAATGTTTTGAAACGCACGCAGTCTCACACAGCGGTGTTTTGGTTAGATTGAGAATGGGGCGGGGTATAAAGTCTCTCACTCGCTCACACACTCTCTATCTCGTATGCGTATTTTTCTGTGCACGGTCCGCTCTTGTTACTGGAGCTGCACTGCGAATGCTGTCACCTGTAGGGGGCACGAAAAGGTGTAGTGCCAGGTGAAAAAGACGCAATTGGTGAAGGGATGTATGTGCTCACCGCTCTGGCGGTAACGCGCCGGCGGACTTCACCTCCAGGGAGGTTGTTTGCAGCAACGGGTTGCGGCAGCGCTTTTGGAGGCGCCATAACCGATCGGACTTCTTCAGAAGAGAGTGTGCTCAAGCTATCAGCGATACCGTCTAGCACAGCTAGTGCAAACACACCCTCTTTTGCGCACAGTCTTCTGCACGATCTAATATATGCATCGAATGAGCGAGAGAATTTGGCGCGTTTCTTTCCGCCCGAAAGTTCGGCTAACGTTGCCGAAAACGTCGAGCATGTGTTGCGACATTGTGATGATTCTGTTTTTTGATCGGCGCGGCTTACTTCAGGCGCTGAGTAAACACTGGCCAAAAGCAAAGCTAAGATCGTTGCCAAGATTCGCATATTAAAACCTCACTACGGTGTAGTAGAGGTCGGCGCCCTGTTTTTTACCTTAATGAATCAGCGCTTTTTTTGAAAAAATGACCTTACTAAACGAGAGGCAGCACTCAAGCCGGAAGGAGTGCGCAAAATACTGTAGAGATATGAGGTGTTTAAGGTAATTTAAGGATTTCCTCTAGCTCTGTGGGGCGCTTCGTCGCGAGGGTCTCACTAAAGCGTTGAGTTGGGCTTCGGTGCTTAAGAAAATCCTTCATGGCGGGATATTTAGTGGCGTGTTTCTTCAACAGGACCATGACATCATCGTACCGGCCTAGACGCTCAAGAAGTAGCATCGTAAGCCAAGCCTCTTCAGCTTGGTTTTGAGGATTCAGCGCTACGCGTTCCCAGAGCGCTCTGTCGAAATGCTCTGAATTGGTGCGTTCCACAGACGGCAATTCAACCCAAGCCTGCATGAGCTCTGCTTGTCGCTTGTATTCTGCTGAACTGAGAAGGCGTTCAATTGCCCCCTTTGCAGGCGGCACATTCATGAGACGCGAAAGGATAACATGCGCCTCAACAAGTTTAAGGTCGACGTCGTTGGTGCCGTTAGCGATAAAACCTAGACTCAGCTTTTGAGCTTCAATTAAGTTTGGGCCAGAGCCATTAGGAAACTTAAACGTTGGTGATTCAGCACGTAGTCGTCGAGCGAGGTCGCCGGCCACTAAGATGACTCTTTGTTGTAGTGGCAGGTGTTCAACATTCACTTTTCGCGCTGCCGTAAGCGCATCCATATACGCTTTGAGTGCCCTGCTCGCGGTCTCGGCCGAAGTATGTTGAAGGTGCTGAGAGGCGCTTACTAGCGAAGCTCCAATGTTTGAGGCAGTCGGCTCTTGGATATTTTCAAGCGCTGTCAACCCAATCTCTGTGATCGGGGCGACCCATTTTTGCGCCACATTTGGGCCGCCTATGCTGATGAGAACTTGTAAAAAAGAATCGCATCGCATACGCACCTGAGAGTCGTCGGGATTCGCTAGCAATTCATCGGGCGTAGCTCCGAGCAGTATTAATAATTCGGATGCGAATGTTGGGTAGACTAAATTGCCGTTGATTTTGATGGCGCAAGCGCTGGCAAGTTTTGATATGAGTTGCAGCCTCTCAATTGCGGCAGCACGCCTCTCCTGAGGAAGATCATCTGGACCTCCGAACTCTCTAAAAAAAACGGCCATCGAAAGTTCGGTCAAAATGTCTAGAGCTTCAACTTTCTCTGCGTTGGCTAGTGAGCATTCAGAGAAATGTTTTTTGATAACTAGCAGCCCCTCGTGTGTTAATCCTAGGGGAAGATAAATACGCAAGGCACGTTCCATTTTTGCGTGATCAAAAAGCCCAAGCTCTCTTATGTCGCTCGATTGCACGGATGCAAGATAAGCTTCGACGGCAGCCTTTCGCAGGTCAAGAAGACGCTGGCGGTGCTCTCGTTCAGTTGCGAGTGCCATGAAGAGTGATTTGCTTTGCGGGTCACTTTCATATTCAAGACTGTTAAGCAGTGCCGTTGGCACCTGTTCCTGTGCTACTTCAAGCGCACCTTTCTTCGTCGCATCTCGGGACCTTTCTAAAGCTTCCTGGGCTCGTATGTGAAGCTCTTTGCGCTTAACGCCAGCGATTACGGCTGCTGTTCGTTCGGCTCGCTCGCGGCGTTGAAATTCTAAGCCTCCACCAGCAAGCACCGTGGCAGCAGCGAGGGCAGCAGTAGTGGCTCTGTGTCCGTTTATCCAGTGTTTGCCAGTGCGTAGTATGAGTTGAGAGAGGTAGAGCGGAACCTGTCTATCAGGTAGCTGCTCTTGGTAGGCGACCACTTTTTCGCCACGTTGAAAAGATTCAATATCGTTAAGAAATGCAGCAGCGCTTTGATAGCGATTGAGCGGGTCGCGCGCTAGTGCCTTGTTTGTAATGGCTATGAGCTCTGGAGGGAGTGCGTGTCGATCACCGCCGAGATCCCCATAAAGATCTTGGGCAGAGGAAGCTGATGCGATTTTCCTCATAATCTCATCAAGGCGGGCCTCCCCCTCAAACGGGGCGTGAGCAGTTAGGGCTTCTCGAAGGACCAGTCCCATCTGATATATGTCGGTGGTGTTGCCGATCTCTCCAACCGAGGGATCAATTTGCTCAGGTGCCGCATACTGAGGTGTTCCCTCAAATGCTCGTCTCGCGGAATCGCCAACCTCTTTTGTGGCGTTTGTAGATAGTCCGAAATCAGCCAAAAACACCTGACGCGGTGCAACCTCTGTGTTTATTTCGGCTTGCGCTGGGGTAGTCGCCGTTGAGGCAACGAGTATGTTGCTTGGCTTAATATCCCTGTGCACAAGATCCATCTTATGGACATCATCGAGTGCTCTAAGCACTTGAGTGATGAGGTTAAGCAGGGGATGGGGGTCGCGGCGCCACTCTTTGGCGGGTACCTTATTTTCATGTGCATCGTGATAGCTCCTGATCTTGTCCAGAACAGTTTGGCCCCCGGGCACGAAGGTCATGATGAAGAACGGTCGACCTGACGGAGTTCTTCCAGTCTGATGAACCTTGATGACGTTTGGGTGTTCAAGTTTAGCAAGCCGACGCGCCTCTTCCTGGAACGCACCGAGAGTTTCGTCGGTGATCGGCCGAGTCATTACTTTGATAGCGTGTACAACTTGGAGCCCTTGATGCAGGGCTCCAAAAACCACACTCATCCCTCCTTGTCCTACCTGCTGCAGTGAGCTGATGTCATAGTTCTCGCACACCGCAGGTGACTGTCTAAGGTCTTCCAGCACGACTGCGGGGCTGATTGAGCGGTGCCCTTCCGAGCCAGCTTGCCGTGATACCCACATAGCGCCCGCAAATGAGCTGTTGGCGGCGAAGGAGGGGACAACCAACTCACCTGCGCTTAGGCCGCTAACGGTAACATTAGCGGGCGCACCGACAGGATTGATGGTTGGACTCGTTTCGGATTCTGGGCCTGAAGGCATCTCTGTGCTCTGCGGATTCTGCTAGCTTTACATGTCTAATTGACCCCTTGATTCTATCACAGGTGTGTTGTTAAGAAAGGGCGCCAGCCTCTGAGGCTATGCCGTAATAGGTGCGCTCTGAAAGAGTGCGTTTCAAACCATTTATGGGCCGTTTTGCTTAAAAAACAGTAAGAGGGTATTTTGCTTTTGGTCGTGTTTATGCCAGTCGACCACAATAGCTGCATAATCCGTCAAACATGAAGAGCGGCGGCAGGCGAGCTTACAGAGAAGATGAAAGACGAAGGCGAGATATACGAGATATAGACGTGTCGGGAGCTACACTAGAACTAAAGAATAGCAAGCCGCCTGGCGTTAGTTTGCCTGACAGCTCTAACGGGTTTGTATTTGAACGTGACTACATTGCGCGTGATGTCTCTGGTTGTGGAGCATTTAAGTTTATTAAGATTGAGGAAGTGCTAACCCGCACAAGGCTTTGGCAGCAGCTCGTCCCGTCAGCTCAGTTGATGTTCGGACTTAGCTCAGCGCAAGAGCCAGCGATTGTGCGGGCGTTGTCTGAGTTTGGTATACCTTTTTGTGCTGATTCGAGGTCGCAGCTTGAGCGGTTAACGCATTTAAATGTGCCGTCAGCACAGCTGTTGTATACTCCGGCATTTCCGGTGGCAGACTCGATTGCTGCGCTGCGGTTAGGTAGACCAAGCACCATAACCGTCGGAAGCCTGGCCGGATTGCAGCTGCTTTTGGGGCAACACTCAACTTTCGAGGCAGCGCTGGGGTACGTTCCAACGGTCCACGTTTTGATCCGGTATGGTGGCGATACTCCTGGTCAGTTGGCTTCTGCTGCGCAGCCCTACCAAGATCCCCAGAAGGTAATGAACCTTATCCGTGCCCTTCAGAGTGCCGGGGCAAGCTCATTTGGATTATCGGCGCTGGTGGTAAATAGCAACGGAAAAAGTGAGCCATACGCACAGGCGGGCGCTGCACTTATCTCTGCATCCTTAAAGATGGCGGGAGCTGGCGTATTGCCTACATCAGTGCATATTTTGGGCGGCTTATGCGATACTAAAACCGTACAGCGGACAATCCAAAATTCACCTGAACAGTATCTTGCTGATCTCAATAAGACCTTCCTAGCCATCCAGCGGGAAGTTTGTAGGCAACATTCATCTTCGCCTGTCACGCTAAGGGTCGATGCAGGGCAGGTGTTGTTGGGGCATGTTCCTATCCTGAGTCGGATAACTAACGTGGTCGGGCCCAACGGCGGTAATCCATTTCCGTTTGTCTTTATCGAATCGAATTCTTACGGCGACTTTGCTGGGCACATGTACGGTGGTGCCGCAGTAGACGTTGAGGCAGTTCAAGATCCATCAGTCAACGCCGCTCTAGGCAAAGAGACCGCGCCATTCATTGTTCAAGGGGGATCGTGTGATTCCGTAGACGTCATCAATGACGTTAGAACAGGAGCTCCAGCTGTTTTTAATTTGCCCCGTAATATAAAGACGGGCTGTTATCTCGCGCTGCATGGTCCGAGGATAGATAACGGCGGGATGGATTTTAATCTCATTCCAACGGCAAAAGTCGTGGTTGTTGAGCCGCCCGCAGCAGCACTGAATCAGACACCAGATAAAGAGCCGATACCTTTTTGCGAATACGCCCAGAATCTGCGGGGGGAATGGGCAAAAAGCCAGGACGCGCAGAGTGTGCGTACATTTGTGGCTGATTTTGTAAAAGCTAAGGGCAGCTCTGCGGGCATCTCAAGCGAGGTCGAGCGGCGAGATCGGATAAAGGAAGCTGCTGCCGCTGCTTTAAAGGAATTTCCTGATTTAAAAGTTCCTGTTGTGCTTCTTGATCTGGGTGAATATGTGGGCCGAGTGCGGCAGGTAGAGACCTTTCTGCGGTGGCTCCCTCGCTTTAAATCAGAAGAAGATTTCAATAAATGGAAGCAAGCTGGGTGCCCACGGTCGCCGACGCCAACAGGGGTTGATCGTCTCTTTATTCCGCTCAAGACCTTTAACGATCCG
>JBIKWG010000087.1:0-11075 GCA_044356425.1 Bdellovibrionota bacterium
ATAATTGAATCTGGGCTCGATGTTCCAAATGCTAACACCATCATAATCGATCGAGCCGATCAGTTCGGGCTCGCGCAGCTGTATCAGCTGCGCGGCCGAGTCGGGCGAGGCAAGCGACAAGCGTATGCCTATCTTGTCGTTCCACATCTGCGAAACCTTAGCGGAGAGGCGCACGAGAGGCTAAAGGTACTTCAGTCACTTGACGCTCTGGGTGTTGGGTTTAATCTCGCCATTCGTGATCTCGAAATTCGAGGCGCCGGCAATTTACTTGGAAAAGAGCAATCGGGGAATGTGCTCTCAGTCGGGTTTGACATGTACTGCCGCATCCTTCAAGACGCCGTAGCCGACCTCAAGGGAGATGAACCTACCCTCGAAGATGTTGTGGACCCTGATGTTCGCGTGGTGGGAGTCGACGCTTTTATTCCCGAAGCTTACGTTCCAGATATCGGCGAGCGACTTGTGCTGTATCAGCGGCTCTCGAATGTCCGCAGTGACGACGAGGCTTTTGATATCCAGAGAGAGATGGAAGACCGGTTTGGCCCGGGCTCAGAGGAAGTTGATAACCTCATGCTCCTTATGCGCTATCGGGGGCTTCTGAGGAGGCACGGCGTTGTAAAGGCAGACGTTACCCCCCTCAAAGCTTCTCTTACCTTTAGCCCCATCGCCCTGCTACGTGATGGCTACAAACCAACCCCGAACACCCGCGTTGATGGCCTTAAGGCGCTGCAACTTGTGCAACAGATGCCCCATCGCTATCGCTTTGGCCGCAGCAATACGTTTTCTCTGATCTTCGAAGCGCCACAAGAGATTACGTTTGTTGACGTCTACCGGAGAACGGCAGACGCTCTGCGGCTGATCGCATTTTAAGGGATAAGGAGGCCATTTTTCGGCCTCCTTACTTGCATGCCTGCCACCGACCGACTACCATCCACGTTCGTATGTTGATAGCTCGCCAAAGACTTCTGCTCTGCCTCACTATATGCGCGAATATTGCCTTCGTAGTCGCAGCGCATAGCGCACCCTCAAAACAGGCTGGCCCATCAAAAACCAGCGCTGCCATAAAATCCAAAGCCGCAGCAAAGGCCGGCGCCAAAGCAGACAAAGCTCCCCTCAAAGAGACCGCCCCAAAACCCGCCGAGCCCCAAGAGATAGTCATCGATTCAGTTGTAGCATCAGTTGACGACAACCCAATTATGCTCAGCGAGCTGAACGCTAGGCTAACCCCACCCCGCCGCATAACGCGTTCTGAGGTGGGCAAAGACCAGGCAGCACTCATGGCCCTTGATGGCCTCATCATGGAGCGACTTGTTGAGGCAGAAGCGGCAGCAAAGCGAGTGTTTGTGTCAGATGCCGAGCTTGAGGATTATCTGCAAGAGGTAGCTCGACGGAACGGGCTCTCAAAAGCTGAGTTTGAAGCCGCACTAACCGCGCAGGGCCAAGACATCAAAACGTATCGCCAACAGATCAAAGTCGACATCCTAAAAACAAAGCTAGCGGGCTCAATATCTCGCGGCGGAATCAGCGTAAGCGAAAGCGAGATCGACGATTATCTTGCGAGCAGCAATCCCTTGACCCAGAGTGGTGCCTCAATTCGGTTGCGTCACATCTTGATAAACGCCCAAGGTCGAGACCAAGGGCAGATACAAGAGCGAGTAGCTCAGGTAATTAGCGCTCTAGAGACGGGCGAAGAGTTCAAGGCAGTTGCAGCGCGACTATCTGACGGCCCTCATGCTGCTGAAGGCGGACTTATCGGTACCCTTGCAGAGACAGACCTCAGCAGCGAGGTCAGAGAGGCAGTAGCTCCGTTACAACCTGGCAGCTACACTGCTCCACTAACAGGCGATAACGGCGTTCAATTTTTCTTTATTGAAGAACGCTTCGCTGAAAGCTCCGCGGAAAGCGAGAACCGCGAGGCAGATATTGAGGCCCGCCGCGCAGAGGCCCGCCGAATTCTACAGCAGCAGAAGACGCAGACACGCCTCTCCTCTTACTTCATCGGAGAGCTGTATAAAAATCATGCTGTTGAAAAGAAGATATAAAAGAGGAACTATACGTAACAACTGTTTTTGGCAGAGGGAGAAAGAAGGAAGCATGAAGATCAATCCAGTAATATTTAGAGAGTACGACATTCGAGGAATGGTGGACAGCGAGCTGACACCAGAGTTCGCCCGCATCCTCGGTCGTGCCTATGCAACACTGGCAATCGACCACAACCTCAATAAGATCGGCGTAGGATACGACTGCCGACTCAGCTCTCCCGGATACGCTCAAGCCCTCGCTGAAGGCATAGCAGACGAAGGGCTCGATGTAGTCATCACAGGCATGGGACCGACACCGCAGCTCTACTATTCAGTGTTTGCCCTAGAGCTTGGTGGTGGAATTCAGGTTACCGGCAGCCACAACCCTCCAGACATGAATGGGTTTAAGATGCTGGTTGGAAAGCAGACCCTTTCAGGGGCTGAGATCCAAAACCTCTTTACACGCTGCGAGGCGGTGCTTCGAAAGGCACCTGCCACAAAACGCGGAGCAATCTCTACCGTAACGATCCAACAGCAATACATCCAATCGCTCATTGACAACTCAAAACCCTACATGGGCAGCCGCAAACTCAAAGTGGTAGTAGACGGCGGAAATGGCGTAGGCGGGATGGTAGGACCAGCGGTGCTTAAAGGATTAGGCGTCGAAGTTATAGAGCTATACTGCGAGCCAGACGGTCGTTTTCCGAACCACCATCCAGATCCTACTGTTCTGAAGAACATTAAAGACCTGATCCAATCAGTAAAGGACAACAACGCTGACTTTGGAATCGGATGGGACGGAGACGCAGACCGCATCGGCGTAGTCGATGAGCGCGGCGAAGTTATCTTCGGAGACATGTTGCTGCTAATATACGGACGCGCGTTGCTTGCAGAGAAGCCAGGCGCAACGATTATCGGAGACGTAAAGTGTTCATCTCAGCTATTCGACGATCTCAGCAGTCGAGGTGCTAACGCTATTATGTGGAAGACCGGGCACTCACTCATCAAGGGGAAGCTTAAAGAGACCAACGGCGATCTCGCTGGTGAGATGAGCGGACATATCTTCTTTAAGCACCGCTACTTTGGCTTTGATGATGCACTGTATGCCTCATGTCGTATGGCTGAGATCGCAAGCAAGACCCAAGGTTCAGTCTCTGCCCTTCTTAGCGACCTTAAGCCGATGATCTCAACACCTGAGATTCGAGTCGACTGCCCAGAAGAGATCAAGTTCAGGATCGCTCAGGAGGCTCAAGAAGCCTTCCCAGACTACGCGGTTAACACCATCGATGGCGTGCGGGTGACATTTGAACGTGGCTGGGGGCTCGTTAGGGCCTCAAACACGCAGCCAGTGCTCGTAATGCGCTTTGAGGCTGAAACACCAGAGCTACTAGAGAGCTATAAGAGCACGTTTATCGAACGCATAGAGCAGATCAAGGGACGCCTCCTAAAGGCAGCCTAGTGGTGCCCCGTTCGCATTGAACGACTATGGCATCATCATCCTGTGCGACCCAACGGCTGTTAGATCTCTTCTTGCCCCGCGCGTTTCTAGCCGAGACGCGACACGGCGGCGCGGCATCTGGCATATCGAGAGTGTCTCTTGACTACCCTTCGCACGGGGTGACCTTTGCGTCAGACGTGCAAGCCTTTGGGTGGAGAGAGGGCATAGCGAAAACTTCGGCGCTGGCGCAACGATTCACTGAACAGGTTGCAGCAGGGCAGGTTCCAGTGCCACTCTTTCCACCCCTAGCTGTAGCTCCCGCCGGAACTGTTACCTATCACTCGCCGCAGAAGCTGCTGATTACCTCACCAACAGTGCTAAGCGCACTACAGCTTACAGAGCGCCTGGCACAGGCAGCACTAGCCTGCAGTAGTAGCACCTGCCCAACTTGCGGCGCTGACATCTCTCTTTTTGAATCACTGCTCCACCTTCTAAGCCGGGTCGCCGAGGAGTGGCTTGACCAGCCTGTTTCACTTAATCTCGTTGGCGCTTCAGCACGAATTAAAGAATGGGCAGCGTCCAAGGGATTTACGTATTCCCAAGTTACAGAGCAGCAAGGATGCGCCCATCTGGACTCCTTCACAGTGTCGCGTGAGAAGCTCCTTTCTTTAGCCGATCTACTACAGTCAATTATAGTGCGTCGCGACATAGCCTTGGTTGCCCACACCCCTACAAAACGTGCGATGTACGCGTTGCAAGGTGCCTGCGTGCGCTGCGAGAGCATCCTTACCGGCACCACAAAGGCCGAGCTTACCCGCTCGCTTACCCTTGGCGCAAAGCTCCCGGCAGAACTCGCACAGCGTCAAATTTGCGCCACAACGCTAGACGCGTTCATCAACTCGCCATTCTCTACTATGCATCAGATCGATCCAGGTCAGCAGATAGCTAGCGCCGCGCTCATTTCAATGCTGCATGACTTAGACCTTGGCGCACTTACATACAACACTCGAATTGCTTCGCTTTCAGGCCGTGCAATCACAAAACTTGCGCTCATAGAGATGCTGCTGCAACCTGATGCGGATTCGGGGCTTCGCATCTTAGATGCTCCACAACGTCTCTTCTCGTGCGACGAGCTGCAAAAGGTATTCGATCGAGAGCTTAAGGGTGTAGCACACCGCGCGATGTTTGTAGTGCTCGGAGCTGCACCTCACAACCACGCTACAAAATCGTGCCCACTGCATACCGTGGTAACACACGACCCGCTTTCAGTTACACCCCCATCCCGAGGAGCCATAAAGGTTGCTGTGCCGCAACACATGCACCATATAAACACAGCGCAACTGCTCTACGATAAACTTTCTCAAGCTATCCCACGCAGCAACCGCACACACAACCAACAGCAGGAGCCTCTTCAATCAGCCACCTACGTCCCTCTTTTTCCACGCTCACACGCGGCAACCTCCATCGTTGCAACAGCACTTGGCCTAACAGAGCCGCTGGCAACCCTCTATAGTCGCTCTCAACAAGCGCTGATGCTAGGCCTATCGAGTAAGCAGTTTCTGATCAGCAGCTCATTACGCGGGTCGGGCGGTGTGTGCACAAGGTGCTCGGGTGCTGGGCTTACAATGTGCGAAGTGCCCGGCTTTACCCTGCCTGAAACGGCTCCCTGTCCGTTGTGTGCAGGCACGAGATACCAAACCCCTCTCACAACAATCACGTTTAAAGGCACAACGCTATGGCAGCTTCTAAACGGAACCATTCGCGAAGCGCTGCCGGTGCTTAAAGCACTTCCTAAAAAAACTATCACCTTGAAGATCATAGAGGCATTGACGCTACTTGATATCCCACTTGGTCTGCCAATGCGCTTGCTTTCACCCGGGGAGCATCGCCTGCTTCTGATTGCACAGGGTATTCTGCGCGGAACCCCATCTCGCCCAGCTTTAGTTGTAGTCGAAGGCGCCTTTGCTGGGTTCGATCTGCAGCAGCATAGCGCTTTAGTAAAATTGATCAGTGGTGAACTTTCCACCCTCTTACCACATGCCGCGGTGGTATTGGTTGACAGCTAGTCAGCCCATACGCACGACCACATAACGAGGGATTATTGTCTACCCGATTTGCCTAAGCCAAAAATCCACATTGTAAAGAAAACATTTAAACCTACGAACAAGGGCGCACTCTTTGCATGCTCCGGTATCAGAATCGCCTCTGGCCCAAGGGCGAGCGAAAGAACGCCATAGGTAGCACAGCCTATACCAATTCCTGTTGCAGCTGGGCTCATCAACAGCGGTCCAAGATTTTGACCCGACTCTTTAAATAACTTCTTCATAGCGGCACTTTTGTACAGTTCAGAGACGAAGCCGCCCGCCATAATACCCACTCCTAGTGACCAATCTCCCGCCAGACCGATTCCAACCAGCGCAGCTCCAAAATAGTGCAATGCAGCCACGGTGGAAGGACGCAAAAAAGGTTTTAACTCTGTCGCTTGGCCTGGTGTGAATTTACGCTCTGTGGTTTTCGGCCGAGCGTCTCTTTGCGGTCCTCGCAGCATATCCTCCACCCCAGCATCAGCACTGAGCCGCACGACAGCCCCCCTCTTCTCTCCGCCTGTGGGCCCGTGTTCTGGAAGGATTCTCAACAACTCTTTTAAATGACAATCCCTAAACGGCTGAAAGTGGCCGGGACTATGCGCTTGGGGACCACCAACCCAACCCAGCTGACCGTACTTTGCGGCTACGCGCGCATTAGGCCCCTCACTGTATATGTAGAGCGGAACTCCATCGACAGATATGTATTGAGTTTGATCTTGGCTCGCGTTTGCTTGCTTCTTAATATCGTTCAATATCTGCGCTCTTGTTTCAGACCCAGCTGGGCTATCCGGCTCAGGTCTACGCCCAGAGCCCCCCGACATGACAGAACGAAGTGTATCCGATTTACGTTGAGAAGAGTTGGGTTGAGTGGTGTGGGATAGCATGTTAGGTCACCTCCTAAGGGCTCTCTGTTTGATTGACTATCGACGCACGACGCCGGCTCTCGGCGGTCTTGGCAGTTTCTAAGGTAGCCCGCGCTCGCTAGCAAACCTCTGATGTATTTCTGGAATGACCACCATGCCGTGAGCCATACTGCTTGTGGGCATTATGTTACAAACGCTGCACCGGCTTGAAGTATACCTAGGCCCAAATTTCTAATAAAGCGTCCTGTCCCTTAAAATCAAGTAATCTAAGGAGCTTAAGCGCGGCCTCAGACAGAGCCAACTGTTACCCCGTGATAGGCCAGGTCACATCACAACCGATATGCACCATAACCATTAAGGACCAACAGTTCCATCATCCAGTATAGACAATCAGTGTGGGTTGAACAGCGAGGAAGCATGAACCACTACCGTTCCAAACGTTCTCAGGCCGGCGAAGGCGAGCTGTATATCTTCGGCGCCCTCGTTGCTGTGTGCGCTCTAATCTCTGCCGCGTTTTTCTCGTTTAACTGGTTCAAGGATACCAAAGATGGAAAGCTAGAAGCCCGCAAACAGGCTAAAGTAAAGAAAAAAACGCCGCCAAAGTTTGTAGCTCCTAAAGATGCGGATGCTTACATCGTATCTTGTCAGAAGAAGCTGTGGCAGGCGCTCAATCCCGGCGTTTCGTGCGAAGTTTCACCTGAATCATACAAGGAACTGCAATTTCTCTCGTACGAGTATTAGTAGCAGCTGCCACTCTTAGCTCTCTCTCTCTCTCCTGCTTAGAGCTCTTTCTTTCCGTGGTCTTCAATCGGGCTACCGTCTAGTACAGGTGGCACCGCTGGCGCTGCCGGCAACGCGTCAGCCTCTACTTCCTCTGCGGCATCTTCTTCTAGTTTGACCATTACCAGTGGCAAGCACGAACAATCAACTACAGCTACGCCTGGGCGAGTTTCTCTGTAGCTATTGAGGAGCCATTGAAAATCTGGATCTGAGAGTTCGTGAGGGTAAATTGGTCGTGCCATGAAAGTCTCCTCTAGTTGACCAGGCGTTGCGATATCTGTGATTCCAAGCTCTTGAAGCTACAAGAACCAAATAGTTTCTATTGGGGGCGCATACAAGACCTGCTAGAGCGCCGCCGTACCTCTAGTTTTTCGGTGCAATCGAGCAGTTACTTGAGGATGAATCCACACGACGTTTCAATAACATAGCTCATTGGCACCCCAAATAATGAGCTATTTTTTAGTTAAACCAGCAGATGTCTTGAGAATTCAGGCCAAGCGACTTACACTTAAACAGTCGCAAAGCGTTGATATCTCTGGCAGTTAGCTAGCTCTTCAGGAATAGCTAGCTCTGTTGAGTCCGCTTACAGCGCTGTTGTAGTGAGCAACAGAGGGTTCCATTTTGCTCTGAACCTTCGTCTCTTGATACGGACAGCGCATAATGTTTACGGTCTGACTCGCTGCTGCCCCGAGCGACCGTTATGAAAGGGTAGCTCTCGGCCTTCAAACATGTCGTCCTCCGATAACGAATTAGAAATCACCACCCTAGCCACCTCCCACAATGAGCCGGTTGTTTACCCGCCCGAAAACCATCCCATTCGAAAACAGCAGATCGATGAAGACGCTCGAAAGATTGTATACCGACTACAACGGGCCGGCTTTAAGGCCTACATTGTGGGAGGCGGAGTGCGAGATCTGCTGCTCGGCAAAGAGCCGAAAGATTTTGATATCTCGACCGATGCAACACCACGCCAGATAAAAGCGTTGTTTCGCAACTGCCGAATCATCGGCCGACGTTTCAAGCTAGCCCATATTTACTTCGCTCACGGCAAGGCCCTTGAAGTGTCTACTTTTCGGGATCTCGTTGATGTACCCGAGCCAACAGCAGAAGGAGAGCTGCTTCCAACTGGACCGGTAGCAAATGACAATATCTACGGCACCGAAAGCACCGATGCGTTTCGACGGGATATCACCATCAACGGCCTCTTCCTAGATGTCTCAACGATGGAGATAATCGACTATGTAGGCGGGATGCACGATCTATCGTCAGGCATCATCAGAGTCATCGGAGAGCCGGATGTGCGCTTTACAGAAGACCCTGTGCGCATGCTGCGCGTAGTGCGACACTCCGCCCGCAATGGCTTTCGCATCGAGGAAAGCTGCTGGCTCTCTATTTTACAAAACGCTGCGCTTATCAGTCAGTGCTCGCAGGTGCGGGTATTTGATGAGCTGAAGAAAGATCTGACATCAGGCTGCTTTCTGACCATCCTCTCACTTCTTGGTGACACCGGACTGCTAGAGTTCATCTTACCAGAGCTGCTCGAAAACAACCGCCGTCTGCTGGGAGCTGAGAGCGATTTCAGCATCTGTCTGGAAAAGATTGACGACATCATTACAAACGGCGGAGAGCTTTCGCCAACAGTCGTGCTCACAATCATCGCTCTCTTTACTGCCGGTGATTCGATCTGGCTAAGGGACCTGGCTGAGTCGCTACCTGGAGCTGGCGAACTAGGAGAACACCTCTCTTCATGCTTTACGCGCCTTACGGTGCCTCGCAAGGAGAGAGAGCGGATACAGCTACTGCTCTCCTTGTGGTCAAAGGTACGGGGCATACAGCTTAAGGCTCTCAAACCTGGCAACTTTAAGAGAACGGCCCTGCTTCCAGAGCTGATCTCTCTTCTTGAAGTATGCAGCATAGCTAGAGAAGACGTGCAGAAGCTGAACGCTCTTCGACCACTTCTCCAGGAGCCAGAAGACGAGTACGATCACGACTCGGAAGAGCGAAATTCTTCGCGCCGAGGCAGAAGACGATAAGCACCTTACGCCCATGTCAAATATACTCAGAACAGAGAACGTAACGAAGAAATACGGCGGCAGAAAAGTGGTCGACGGAGTTTCGATAGCTGTGCGCGCCGGCGAAGTCGTAGGGCTTCTCGGCCCGAATGGCGCGGGTAAAACCACAACATTCTACATGTGTGTTGGGCTGGCTGCGCCGGACACAGGCCACGTCGTTCTTAATGCCAATGATATCACCCGCGACCCAATGTTTGTTCGTGCTCGAAACGGAATAGGCTACCTGCCACAGGAGGCTTCCGTTTTCCGCAAACTAACGGTCCGTGAAAATGTAATGGCTATCCTGGAAACTATGGATTTTCCAAGTATGCGTGCGCGCGAAGCTCGCATGGAGGAGCTGCTTGAAGAGCTCGGCCTCTCTGCGCTGAAAAACAGCATGGCAAGCGCGCTGTCCGGCGGAGAGCGCAGACGTGTAGAGATTAGCCGCTGCCTGGCTCGCAACCCACAATTCATCCTACTGGACGAGCCGTTTGCTGGCATCGATCCACTCGCCATTCGAGACATCCAGGTGATCGTTAACAAGCTTCAGTCCAAGGGAATCGGCGTTCTCATTACAGACCACAATGTGCGTGAAACCTTAGGCATCTGCACTCGGTCGTACATTCTCGTTGACGGTAAAGTGCTAGAAGAAGGAACACCAACCGAGATTGCATCCTCTGAGAAAGCCCGCCGCTACTATCTGGGCGGTGATTTTGAGCTGTAAAAACTCTTGGCCTAGCAACTTTTAGGCAGACTTTTTTTGTTTTACCTACCGCCCTACAATCACTGCTTGATCGACATCACCCTGCACCCTTGAGCCGCGCGTAACAACGGAACGGCGCACTGAGCTGCCCTGCGCAACAGAGCTATTTCGTTCAAGGCACACGAATGGGCCGATTACAGCATGCGAACCAATCGCAACGCCCTCCTCAATCAACACCGGTGCCACAAGCAGCGCACTAGACGGAACAACAACTGACCGATGCACCTGAATTGCCGGCACCATACGACTGAGATAGTGCTCATTGATGGCAAGCAGATCCCTCTGATCAGTTAGATCTATGCGCTGCGAAGCCACAGCGAACCCAACATGCTGACCTTCTTGAATTACAGACCTTAGCGCAGATGGAATCTCAAACTCCCCCCGCAATGACGGTTCAAGCTGTGATATCTCAACGAACATAGAACGAGAGAAAACATACAGCGGCAGAGAAGATACGTTCGATATGCGCTGATGTGCCGCAGGCTTCTCAATGATATCAACCACCCGGCTATTCTCTATCGCTACAACCGAGCGAGCCTCAAGAGACACACCTGGATCAACTTCAATCACGCTCATCGTAGCCACAGTCCCCGCACGATGCACTGTGAGGAGGTGTCGAACATCACATGCTGGGACTATACTATCGCAGGCGCACACCAAGAAATCTCCAGCTATCAGCGCCTCGCACCCCCTAAGAGCATCTGCACTGCCGAGCGGCTTCTCTTGCACGACAACTTCGAGGCCGTGCTCTGCGCAAAAAGCTGCAAGCTCTTGGTCATGTGGCGCCGCTACAACGATACAACGAGATATACCCGCAGCAGAAAGCTCATCAATCACACGCGCTATAACCGGCCTACCCGCTACGGGCGCCATAGCTTTTGAGCGGCTTGCCGTTACCTCTTTTAGACGCGAGCCCCGTCCAGCTGCAAGAATCACCGCCGCATCAATCATGGCACCACCGCGACAGAGGTGGACTCAGCAGACTTGCAGAAGTGAATCGAGTAGTCCTGAGCGAGCTCAGGATGACGTGCCGTATAGGCTTCGTGCAACGACTGTGCAATCTGATCGCGCTTTC
>JBIKWG010000088.1:0-11050 GCA_044356425.1 Bdellovibrionota bacterium
CACGAATAGCACCTTTAACCACCCCACCCTCTACTATGGTGACTTTAGCTTCAGAGACGATCTGTCCCACAATCAATCCGGCGACTACAACATCCCCTGAAGCCTGAAGGTCCCCGGTAATCAGCACCTCCGCTGCGATGTAGGTGCCCTGAGAATCGATAGCCGATGACGAATCAGTTGAACCCAAACTAAACGCTCCGGTAGTTATCGCTGCCTTCTTCATCGTTTCCTCCCCAGCCCGTGAAAATCCCACTTCAATACAATCCCTTAAAATAGCGCAAAAGCTGCCTTAATTAGCTGCTCAAACGTTCAATTAGCCGATCCAATTCAGCATCCGAGAAAAAATGCAGCTCTATCGATCCACCCTGCTTACCTTTTCGAATCGCAACCTTTGTTCCAAGAGCATTCCGCAACCGCTCCTCAATCTCGGGAAACTGCGGCTCCCTAACCTGCTCGCGCCCCGCCATCGTTTTTTTCGGTGCATCAAGAACAACTTCGCGACTAACAATAGACTCAAGAGCTCGAACCGACAGCGCTTCATCAATAACCTTGAGCGCCAGATTTATCTGCGCCGAGGGCTCCTTTACCGTTAGGATCGCCTTGGCGTGCCCCACGGATATCTTTGCTTCGCGAACAAGGTCTTGAACCTGCTGCGGAAGTCGCAAAACTCGAACGGCGTTTGCTACGGTTGCCCTATCCTTTCCTACTCGCTCGGCAACCTCTTGGGCGGTGAGCGAAAACTCATCCATAAGTCGCTGATATCCCTTAGCTTCTTCAATCGGATTGAGGTTTTGCCGCTGGACGTTCTCAACAATAGCTACCTCAAGGGTCTCTCTGTCGTTTAATTCCCTAATCAATACAGGTACTTGAGAAAGTCCGGCCCTGCTTGCCGCCCGAAAGCGTCGCTCTCCTGCAACAATTTGATACTTCCCCTCAAAGGGACGAACTAGAATTGGCTGAAGCACTCCAAGTGCTCGAATTGACTCGGAAAGCTCGCCAATCTCAGCATCAGAAAAATCGAATCGGGGTTGGGTTGGGTTCGGTGCGATTTCATAGATATCTATGAATGTTACGCCGCTTTCTCTTGCAGAGGAGGCCGCGACAAGACTGGGCTCGCTATGAGCATCTGCGCTATTTGCGGGCTCAACGGCAAGAGTCGATGGGATTGGGGCCACTACCACTGGAGCCGCGGAAGAGACCAGCGCGCTAAGCCCCCGACCAAGCGCAGACCTCTGATTCTTTTTAAAAGCTCTTCCAGCCAAATCCATGTTATACCCCTTAAAGTGTTCCACGTGGAACAAAAAACAATATACCTATGCGGCCTCGGCAGATCCGCCGATGGGACCACCGCCTGCCTCATCCTCAGTATCGTTGAGACCAAGCCGCTCAATCAGCTCTCCAGCCAACGCGAGGTAAGCCTTTGCGCCAGCACTCTGCGGATCATAGCTACATATGGGAAGTCCGTGACTTGGACACTCCGAGAGCCGAATGTTGCGTGGAATACGGGTCATAAACAGCCCATCCCCGAAGTGCCTTGCAGCTTCCTCATAGACTTGAACTGACAGGTTTGTGCGCGCATCGAACATAGTAAGAAAAACTCCAAGCATCTGCAGCTTGGGATTAAAGGTCTGCTGTACAAAGGATATCGTATTTAGAAGTCCACTTAGGCCCTCTAACGAGTAATACTCAGCTTGCAGAGGCACCATAACCCACTTAGCAGCGCCAAGGGCATTGAGAGTCAAAAGACCAGAGGAGGGGGGACAGTCGATAAGTATAACATCATAACGTGGCTCTAACTCTGCAAGCGCCGAGCGAAGAATCAACTCGCGTCCGGGGGCTTTTCCAATCTCAAGCTCCAGACTCACAAGATCAGGAGAGCCTGGCACCACGTCAAGGTCGTTTATCGTCGATGCCGGAACTACAATGCTAGCCAACGAGAGCCGGCCAAAGAACACATCATAGAGGTCCGCTCCCTCTGGGTGCTTCTCAAGCCCAATACCACTTGTAGCACTCGACTGCGGATCAAAATCAAGAAGCAGGACTTTGAATCCGAGAAGAGCAAGCTGCGCCGACAGGCTAACAGCACTGGTCGTCTTGCCAACGCCGCCTTTTTGATTTGCGAGAGCGATAATGTGAGCCATAGGTATGAACGCCAATTCGTGAAGGAGTCGAAGAGGTATCACGACTTGAAGACAGGAACAACTTCAAAGTGAATTACTTTTTGTTCCACGTGGAACATTTTTACGCTGAAATAGAAGCACGAGAGTAGGAGAGTGTTCCACGTGGAACAAAAAAGATACCTTGATAACGAACCCCGACAACCTACGCGGCTATTACGCTATCAGCCATTGCCGTTTGTTCACCCAAGCACGCTATCAGATGCGAACAATCGCTTGCGAATCTCCGCAAGCCCTTCAAGCAGGCTCTCAACCTCCGAATCGGTGTGTGCCACAGAGAGCAGGATGCGCACAACAGCGCCATTCTTTCGGAACCCCTTTGCAGGAATTGAATCTAGCAAAACCCCACGCTGAAGAAGCGCCTCCTGAATAGAGTGGGCAGCCGCCACGCTATCGAACCACAAACTCAGCACGGGAAGATCGCCAGAGCCGATTACCTTCCACCCCTGGGCTATTAAACAACCAGAAACAAACTTTGCCCGCATAGACAGCCGCTCACGCGTTGACAACAGAAGCTCAATAGCATCAAGCGAGGCATGAACCGCGCGAGCTGCTGAGGCAGAAGGGGGCTGCTCAAACCGCAAATACCTTGAGCGCCTGGCCAAAAGCTCTTTTAATTCAAGGCAGCCAACCACCGCCGCACAGTTCACACTCGCTGCATTGGAAAAACCAACAAGCCGTCCAAGAAGAGAAGGGGAGCTTGGTAGCGTCTCAGCTGAGCCAGCTCCCCGTAGCCCAGACAAACCAACCAGCCCGGTCTCATCAAGCAAAAGCCACGCACCACCAGCCTCTGCTGCCGCTGCAATCAATCCAACGTCACAAGCAGCTCCTGTCACTAGCGACAGGCTCTCTACAACCACAAGAACGCGCTTCGCAAATGCGAACTTTTCAAGAAGCGCCCGCAGCTGAACATCTCCGTCGAATTCCACATACTCAGCCCCAACCAGCGTGCAAGCATCTGCAAGGGGAAGTGTTGTTAAACTAGAACCGATAACTGCCACCCCCTCTGAGCACAACGCCGTTATGGTAGTTAGAACGGCCTGATTCCTAGTAGAGAAAAGGGTAGCGCTTTCAGCGAGGAAAAATTGAGCTACGCGCTGCTCTGCTTGCTGATGTGCGCTGGTGAGCGCGCCCGAAAACCGACTACTCGAAGGGGAGGTCCCGAACTCAGAAAGAGCCTGCGCGGCTGCGGTAGCAATTTCGCGCCGCTGCACGAGACCAAGCAGGTCCCACGAAGCAAAACTCACAACTGGCGAGCTTCGATGCACAGGATGCAATGGGTCCAAACCAGCACGAACTCCAATATCCGAAGCACCGTGCGCAATCTCAAGCGCAAGCTCCCGTTGCAGCTCTTTCTTAACGCCTAATCTCACGATCAATAAGCCATCCTTATCACGGAGACTAACCAGTCATCAAAAGGCAAGATTCTATCAATCGATCGATCTCCCCATTCAACACTGCATTAACATCCGACGTTTCATAATCACTTCGAAGATCCTTTACCAGCTGGTAGGGCTGCATTACGTAATTTCGAATCTGGCTGCCAAAATCGATCTTCTTCCGCTGCCCCTTGAGCTGATCCATCCTCTCTCGTTGCGCAGCTTGCTCTACCTCATAGATCTTTGACTTAAGAATCTTCATCGCCCGCGCACGATTTTTATGCTGCGACCTCTCGCTCTGACACGCAACCACTATTCCTGTTGGAAGGTGTGTTAACCGAATAGCAGAGTCAGTCTTATTAACGTGCTGACCTCCCGCACCCGATGAGCGGTAGGTATCAACACGCAAATCAGCCTCATTAACTTCCACCTCAATCTCCTCTTCGATGTCGGGGGTGACGCTTACGGAAGCAAAGGATGTGTGGCGTCGCGCGTTAGAATCAAACGGAGATATCCGAACAAGGCGATGAACTCCCGATTCATTGCGCATATGACCATATGCGTAAGGGCCCTCAACCAACACTGTGGCGCTTTTAATGCCAGCACCGTCGCCTGCCTGATAATCCATGATCTCGGTGGAAAACTTCTTTCTCTCGGCCCACCGCAGATACATCCGCAACAACATATCCGCCCAGTCTTGAGCCTCTGTTCCGCCAGAACCTGCGTTTATCTCAATAATTGCATATTGGCTATCGAACTCTCCGTTCATCTTGCACTTAAACTCAAGTGCACCGATCGCGCCCTCAAGGTCGGCTATTAAACGCAAGGCTTCTTGCACAAACTCCTCATCACCCGAGTCGCGACTCAACTCAAAAGCGGTCTCGGCGTCTGCCTTTAAAGCTTCGATCCTCTTAAATTGATTAAGCCTATCAGAGCACTGCCCGCGCTCGCGCATGATTGTCTTTGCTTGAGCAGCATCGCTCCACATCTCTGGAGATTGAGACTGGCGCTCTAACTCTTCCACCTTTTTCTCAAGGGAAGGGATGTCAAAGAAACCCCCTCAAGACCTCGACGCGTTCGCCGAGCCCTTGGAGCTTGTATTTATATTCGGATGGTTCAAACGGTAGCGACATATATATCTAAGGCGTATACGTGCTGGCTAGCGTCTCGTCAACAGATCCCTCGCAAGACAGCCGCCCGCAGCTTACGCTCTCGACGACGCATAGCCTGTGCATCTCGTGCTGGGACCTTCTCATGATCGTACCCACACAGATGCAAGACTCCATGCACCACTAGCCGAACTAGTTCTTCCTTTACCGACACGCCAAACTCTTGCGCTTGCGAGATGGTGGTCTCTGTCGAAATAACCAGATCTCCCAGGTATGCGCCTACGACTCCCGACACCTTGCGGTCGCCTCGAATCTCTTTCGGGTGAAACTGCGGAAACGAAAGCACATCCGTTGCCTTATCTTTATTGCGATACTCTCGGTTAATAACGCGGATGCGCTTGTCATCAGTAAGCACTACGTTCAGCTCGCACACTTCTTGAATAGCAATATCTTCTTCAGCGAGTGCAAGCACCTCAGATATTAAATCTCGAATCCATCGAGTAGGGATCTTCAGCTTCTTACTCTGCACAGAGAGATGCACACGCCATGTGCGTTTAGCAGCTAATGCTTCACCGCGCTTCATCCTTACTTTTACCACGAGAGCACCCTATGTTTTTGAACCAACCAGAGGCGCGCTAATCAGTAGCTTCATCTCGATCGTAGGCCTGAATTATGCGCGATACGAGCGGGTGTCGCACAACATCTTCGTCCGAGAAATGCACGATTGAGATGCCCTGAGTATTGGTAAGAATTTTGAGCGCATGGCTCAATCCAGACTGCATACCTCGCGGCAGATCTATCTGCGTAGGATCACCAGTGACCACGCACGTCGAGCCAAATCCCAACCGGGTAAGAAACATCTTCATCTGCACAGGTGTCGTGTTTTGCGCCTCATCAAGAATAACAAATGCGTTAGAAAGCGTGCGTCCGCGCATGAAGGCGAGGGGAGCAACCTCAACTATTCCCTTTTCAACCATCTCTTTGGCGCGGTCAAAATCAACCATGTCGTGAAGTGCGTCGTAAAGCGGCCGAAGATATGGGTTAACTTTTTCGGCCATATCTCCTGGCAAGAAGCCAAGCTTTTCTCCCGCTTCAACTGCCGGACGGCAGAGGACTATGCGCTTAACATCCTTATTCATCAAAGCAGTCACCGCCATAGCCATCGCTAGGTAGGTCTTTCCGGTTCCCGCTGGACCAACACCGAACACAACGTTGTGCTCCTTAATCTCTTCGATGTAGGTCTTCTGCTTGAATGTCTTAGGAACGATCTTGGTGCGCTTTCCTGACGTGCGAATCTCATCGCGAAAAAGCTCTTCAAGCCGCAGCTTTCGATTGCCAGAGAGCATACGAATAGCGCGCTCAACATCACCTTTAAAGATTACTTCGCCTTTTTGCACCAGCTCACGCAGCTGGCTAAGGAGATCGACGCCAAGCTCTACGTCGGTGTCTTGTCCAACTAGAGTGAGCCCGTCAACAGACCTACCAATCTTTAAACCAAGCTCTCGCTCGATTGTTTTGATATTCTCGTCTGCGTCCCCTACAAGGGCCTGCATTACGCTTGAATCTGGGAATGCGACTCCCATCTCTTTTGTTGCCCCTTTCGGGTCGCCTGCTCGTCTTCCGTATCCTGTCATGTAGATCTACTATACCACAAAAACACCTTACTGCTGCACGCACAAAACGAGCTCGCCGAGAACTATTCTCTTACTTCCTCTCTTTGACACACATCGCCCGGGTAAACAAGGCAAAGCTTGTGCCTAGATAAAAGCGCGCCTCGGCAGCACCCCCACTATACAGAGCAGCCTTTTTAGCCATCCGTTGAACTAATCCGCTGGGCAGAGACTTTCAACCGCTTCTTGAAGTCGCGCTCGATCAACGGGCTTTACCAGAAAAAGGTCACATGCTAGCGCATTTGCTCCATAAATAAGCTCCCCGTTTGGACTATCACTTAATGCAAGAATTTTTGTGGTAAGCGGCCTTCCGGCAAGCTTTCGCGGCTCTTCAAGCAAACGCAGCAGCGACACCACCTCAAGTCCACTAATCCCTGGAAGATCAAGGTCGATAACAACCAGATGATATGGAGTCAGTCGCTCACTTGCTTCTGCCAGCATCGCCTGGGCCTCATCCCCGTGCGCCGCGTACGACACAATATGAGCCCGTGGAATAGCTGAAACAACTACTGACCTGGTGTCGCTATTGCTGTCAATTACAAGAACTCTTTTACCCATGCCTCTCGAGCATCGGCGTATCTCTTTAAAAGCTTTAGAAAAGGGGGCTACTTGCCTAACCCAAGGTTACGATGCACCCGATGTGATTGTCTGGGCGATCGGATATCCCCCGTGTGGTATGGGCAAACCTAAGGCGATGCGCCTGACTAGATCAAGCGCTACGTACGCCGCATAGGTTCTGATGCCGCGTCGGTCACTCACATAGAGCACTTTGTAATCGAAGACTCCCGCGGGCCCGGCCACTCCAATAAAGAACGTACCGACGGGCTTCTCTTCACTTCCACCAGCAGGACCGGCGATTCCGCTGATAGAGACCCCATAGGTAGCGCTCAGTTTGGTCTGAACATTTTTCGCCATCTCTCTCACCGCTTGGGCGCTCACCGCACCGTGGTGCTGCAATGTTTCTTGAGAAACCCCCAGCTCACTCTCTTTTACCTGGTTCGAATAGGCAACGATTCCGCCTATGAAGGACGCGGACGACCCAGGCGTGCGAGTTAACATTTCAGATACTAGGCCACCGGTGCACGACTCTGCACAGGCGATGGTTTCGTGTTTGCTGGTTAAGATCGCATGCAGCACGCCCTCAAAGCTCTCTTCGTAGCTCTCTGTATAAATTACACCACGGCTAACTGCGTCTCTTACTCGTTCAGCATGCGGAGCAAGATTGAATTCAGCGTTTGCTTTAAGAACAAGGTGGACCTCAGGAAAAGAGGCCCGATACGAAACAACGATCTCGCCCGGCAGTTGAAGCTCTTTTACGAGCTTACCAACGAGCGACTCAGGCAACCCAAATAATTTTAAACTTACCCGCTGCCACTTGGGAGCGTTCGTTACGCGAGCTGCTATCAAAGGAAGAATAGAGGCATAGAACATGCTCTTGAATTCACGGGGAACTCCAGAGAGAGAGCACACCGTACGCCCCACAGCTGGCTCTACTTTAAAACCAGGGGCGGTTCCCAATTCATTAGGGATCATCTCTGCGTTGGCCGGCAGAAGCGCCTGCTTTAAATTCGTATCGTCAAGCACCCGATTGCGCTTACGATAGAAGGCCTCAAGGTGATTACGCGCATCAGGATGTTCTCGCAACCCAACACCCGAAAAGAGCGCAACGGCATCTCTTGTCATATCGTCATCAGTAGGGCCCAAACCACCAGATGTAATAACCAGATCGCTTACTCGAGACAGCTCGCGCAAACCCTCTACAAGCTCACCGAGATCATCATCAACGACAAGCACTCTATGCAGCTTAAGGCCCAGCTCAGTCAGCTCCCGGGCCACAAAATTAGAATTTGTATCTACGACCCGGCCATCAAGAAGCTCTGAGCCGGTTGCTAGGATCGAAACAGAGAAGGTCATGCTTTCTTTTTAGAAGTCGCGTTCGAGGCAACAGCGATGGTCTCATGAAGCTTCTTGATATCCTTAATCATAACAAGGACAGCCTTTGGTGCACGAATCTCATCAACAACATCGGCGATCTTTGACTTAAGTGGGTCGATATATCTTCCACGATCAAAGAGGCCAAAATGCAGGTGTGGTCCACTAGCTAGACCAGTTTTCCCTACGGCTCCGATTACAGAACCGCGCGCAACTCGAACACCTTTCTGAACAGCAATTTTTGAAAGATGCATGTACTCGGTCGTGTAACGATCGCCGTGTGCAATCCTAACGGTATTTCCCATTGAAGGGTTGAAGCCCGAGAACACAACGACGCCGTCACCTATAGTTCGAACCGGAGTGCCCGTTGGCGCGGAAAAATCAACGCCATTGTGCGGACGCTTAATATTTAGCACTGGATGCAACCGGGCATTCGAGAACATCGAAGAGATACGCGTATACTTAAGCGGGTATCGAAGAAACGCGCTTGTTGGCATATGCCCCTTCTCATCGAAGTAGCGCACTGTTCCGCGACTATCAACATCACGCACAACGGCCAATATCTCGCCACCAACTTTGATCGATGCCGCCTTGATAGCTCCCGGCTCAAGCTCCTCACCGCTCTCTGCAACGCGCTCTTCGAAGAGAATCGTAAATGTATCGCCCGGCTGGAGATCCTTGCGAAACTCCACGCGGCTACTGAACAGATCAACAAACTCATCAACAAGAGAGTAGGGGATACCTAGCGACTCAGCGGCGTTTACCAAAGACGAAGAGATTACACCTGTTACCTGCCTATCGCGGGCGGTAATTTGCAGCTTCTCTATTCGCGACCGGTATCCATCATCGGCGCTGCCACTAACGATAAAAATATCGCCCCCTGACAACTTGCGTCTGACTTCCACGACGTTGCCATCTCGCTGAGTGACTGAGACCGACTCACCAGCTCGCAAAAGAGCATGTGCCTTGTGCTCGCCTGAAAAAGCATCAAAGAATTTGGCAGCAGCATCAGCGGTGCCACCAACATCAGACCAGAACGACGCTAAGGTGTCGCCACGGGAAATGCGGTGTGTAAAAATTTTCTCTGAGTTTGGTGTGGCCTGATCTAAAGCAGCCTGCTCTACATCACCTTGAGGTTGATGCTCGATAGAGTCTGGAGCCTGTATCACGGCACCACGAAACGGACTCTCTTTGCTGTACAGCATATCCAGCGAGGCCTGGTGAAGGCTCACTTTGCTAAGAAAAGCATTTCCGGGTGCTGTTCCCCGAACTATAAAAGTAGATCCCAGCGCGACAAGAATCGCTGGAACTATCCAACCAACATTACGCATGCAGGCGAGACTGTATATTGAACTCTACAGTACGAACAACCCCCAAAAACCGCCTATCTACCTGTTATCAGGAACAGCCTCATGTTTTCCTGCCTATAGCGATAAACCTCAAAGCCACCGTATACAAAAAAGCTCCCGGGCTAGTCCGACAACACAAATAAAACAAGCCCTTTCGCGCACTTACCAACCTTATCAACATCTTATCCCCAACCAACCTAGCTCCATCCATGCCATCATCAATTCATTTAAACGAGCACCAAACAACTTAACCCACTGATTTGCCTACACTCAAACCAGCACTACATATATAATAGTGGGCTATGGTTGTTCTTGCAGTCGATGTCGGTACTGTTCGAGTTGGATGTGCGTCGGCTGACTCTTCGGTTCGCATCCCCTTTCCCGTGGCCGTGTGGCCGAGGGCTAAAAACGAGGCGGAGGCGGCCCTCTTGCAAGAGATTACCCTTCGCAAGGCGAGCCTATTGGTTATCGGAATGCCGTATGGACCAAATGGAGAGCACACTACCATGTGCGACCACGTTGAAAGCTTTGTCCGTCGAGTATCGAAGCGCTCTGGGATTCAAATTGCATTGGTCGATGAATCGTTTTCATCAACCGAGGCGTCTGACAAACTAACCGCCTCAAGAAGCACCCGAGAAATAGATGCCTACGCAGCCTGCCTGATCCTTGATAGATACTTTGAGCTTAATCCTGCTTAGTGCATCGAGGTTACTTGTGATTCGTAAGGTTATTCTCGCTCTTGTCTGCCTTGCACTACCCGCTGCTGCGGCGCTCGCTGCATATGCAACCCTTGATTCTTACTTTTTCAAACCAGCAGACCCGTCGCAAACCACGCTCGAACTTTTCGAAATCCCAGAAAACTCAAGATTCAAGGATGTCGCTACCGCCCTTGAAAAAAAGCTCTTTGTAAAGAGCCAATGGCCCATCCGAATAATTGCTAAGATTGATGATAAAGAGACCTCTATTAAAGCAGGCGAATATCAGCTCTCGGCCTCAATGACCCCACGGCAGATCTTAGCAATTATCGCCGAGGGCAAGATGTTTCTGCGTCGATTCACCGTGCGTGAAGGCATGTCGATAAAAGAGATCGGACCGCTGCTCGAACAAGCAGGCATTACCTCTGCCGATGAGTTCATGCGTGGCTTAGAGAATCCAACACTTCTAAAAGATCTAAACATCCAAGCTAGCTCTTTTGAAGGGTATCTCTTTCCTGAAACCTACCAATTTCCGCGCGGCACTAAGCCACAAAAAATTATTAGCGCCATGACTGACCAGCTCAACAAGCTCTGGGACCCAGCTTGGGATGAGAAGCTTACACAGCTTCAATTGACGCGCCACCAGCTGCTAACCCTTGCATCAATCATTGAAAAAGAATCAGGAAACGTAGATGAACAGCCGATCATCGCCTCAGTATTCTACAATCGTTTGCGAATC
>JBIKWG010000001.1:0-40514 GCA_044356425.1 Bdellovibrionota bacterium
GAAGAGTTTTGGGTTATATATAAGGAGAAGTAGCAATGCTTACGTTTGATGATATGGACGCCGTAGGTTCAAGCGGATCTAACAACAGCGATAGCGACGGTAACGAAGGTAAAGAGACGCGGGTTAAGGTCTCAGACAAGCGCATCATTAACTGCGCTGCTGTTGACGTTAATCAGCTAATGCCGCTGAAGTACAAGTGGGCATGGGAGCACTACCTGAACGGGTGTGCCAATAACTGGTTGCCAAGCGAAGTTTCGATGGGCAAGGATATCGAGCTTTGGAAGTCGGATCGCTTAAGCGCTGATGAGCGTCGCGTGATTCTGCGTAACCTCGGGTTCTTTAGCACCGCTGAGAGCCTCGTAGGAAACAACATTACGCTTGCGATCTTTAAGCACGTAACGAACCCCGAGTGCCGTCAGTATCTTTTGCGCCAAGCGTTTGAGGAAGCTGTTCATACTCACACATTCCACTACGTCGTAGAGTCGCTCTCGCTCGACCAGGGTGAAGTGTTCAACATGTACAATGAGATCAACTCGATCCATGAGAAAGATAAGTTTGAGATGGAGTTGACGGCGGCAGTTCTCGATCCAAGCTTTAGCACAGCGACACCTGAGGGCGCGCAGAAGTTTCTTGAGAACTTGATTGGTTTCTACGTTATTATGGAAGGGCTCTTCTTCTACAGCGGATTTGTGATGATTTTATCATTCCACCGCCAGAACAAGATGACTGGAATTGGCGAGCAGTTCCAATACATCCTGCGCGATGAGACTATCCACCTGAACTTCGGTATCGACTTGATCAACACCATCAAGGCTGAGAACCCAGGGCTCTGGACACCAGAGTTCCAGGAGCACATCTTGAATAAGATCAAGCAGGCTGTAGAGCTTGAGGTAAACTACGCAAAGGATTGCTTGCCTCGTGGAATCCTCGGGCTCACTGCTCCGATGTTCCGTGATTACGTTCAGTTCATCGCTGACCGTCGTCTTGAGAGAATTGGTCTTAAGCCCCAGTATGGCTCGAAGAACCCATTCCCATGGATGAGTGAGACGATCGATCTCGGAAAAGAGAAAAACTTCTTCGAGACTCGCGTAACTGAATACCAAACAGCTGGTTCGCTAAGCTGGTAAGCTAGCGCACTCAGTGCGTTAGATAGAAGGAACCCCTGCTAGAGATGAGTCTCTTGCAGGGGTTTTGTATTTGGAAACGGTGGGCGAACATCACCTTAGTTTAGCATCTCCGCTAAAGGTCATGGATGGATGCCAAATATGCAGCCCGCTCTTTTGATTCGACTGCGCTGAGCGTGGTAGCAAATCTGAAACACACGGTATAATCAGCTCTTTATCATGCTATGAGAGCCTTATCCTGAGCTATGCTTACATCTGTCGTTGACCACTTGCTGGAAAGCCTCTAAGCTAGAATGATGTTGACGATATCTGTCTTAGACGTCTCCGCTTCTTTCTCTGCTTTCTGGTGGGCGTAAGCCCCACTAAATAATCCTTTCCCTAACGAGTTCTTTTGGCGATTTTATTCTAACTCTACCGAGTATGAGTTTTGACATGAGCACAGCTATCCCTGGACGGGCCGTAGCGGCGGATCTGAGTGTGTTGCAAGCAGAGTATCTGCGCTTAGGCAATAGTTATGCGTACGCACTGCTCATAGCGAGGCGGTTTGTGGTCACGGCGTGAGCTGCTCCAAGGGAAAGTCAGATGAAAGTCCTGGTAATTGATAACTATGATTCGTTTACCTACAATCTCGTCCACATGCTTGAGGCGTGCAATGGGACACATGTAACGGTGAAACGTAATAATCAGCTCACCTTTGCAGATGTTGATGGCTTTTCACATGTTGTGCTCTCGCCTGGGCCGGGCATTCCTTCAGAAGCTGGTCTCATGCCAGAGATAGTTCGTGAATTTGCACCGCGCAAAAATATTCTCGGAGTTTGTTTGGGACATCAGTGCATCGGTGAAGTCTTCGGTGCGAAACTACATAATCTTGCGAGTCCCATACACGGGAAAGCCCGTGACATTGAGATACTCGACGATTCGCAGCCGCTCTTTAAGGGGCTTCCTAAGCGAGTCAGCGTTGGACGGTATCACTCTTGGGTTGTGGCAAAAGACAGCATTCCCGAGAGCCTTGTTGTGACGGCGGTTGATGATGCCCAGGAAGTCATGGCGCTGAGGCATCGCCAGTATGCTGTTCAGGGAGTTCAATTTCACCCCGAGTCGATCCTCACTGAAATGGGGAAACAGATGCTTGAAAACTGGATCGTGCATGAAAGAGCTGCTTGAAAAGTTGGTGCTACGCCACCCATTATCGGTGATTGAGAGCGCACAAATGATGCGGACGCTTCTAACTGAGCAGGTCGATGACTCGCTTGTTGCCGCAGTGCTCGTAGCTCTTCACATGAAGGGGATAGCGCTCGATGAGCTCGATGGGTTTTCTTCGGCAATTCTAGAACTCTGCGCGCCACTTGATCTTAGGGGTTATCACCTGATGGACGTATGCGGCACTGGTGGAGATGGCAAAAGTAGCTTTAATGTCTCGACGACCGTGGCGTTTGTGTTGGCAGGCGCTGGATATCACGTGGCAAAGCACGGAAACTATGCGGTGTCGTCTTCTTGCGGCTCGTCAAACGTGCTTGAGGAGTTGGGGGTGCGGTTCGCTAGCGATAGTGAGTCGGCTCGGCACGCGTTAGAGCGCTCAGGTGTGTGCTTCTTACATGCGCCGTTATTTCATCCAGTGCTCAAGCGAGTTGCCCCCGTTCGAAAAAGTCTCGGTATTCGCACAGTATTTAACGTTGTAGGGCCGCTGGTTAACCCAGCACGGCCCGAATTTCAGCTTTCAGGCGTATACAATCTAGAGCTTCTCAAGCTGTATTCATCCCTGCTCAGGCGCCGAGGTCAACGTTTTGCTATTGCTCACAGCCTTGATGGATACGATGAGGTGTCATTGACTGGAACTACTCGCATTGCAGCTCTTGATGGGGAGCTCGATATCTCTGCAAGTGATTTTGGTCATGATCCAATAGATCCGCAGGAGCTTGTCGCCGGAGTCACGGTAAAAGATTCTGCAGATATTGTGCGCCGGATTCTCAATGGTACAGGAACCGCTGCGCAGGAGTTAATAGTAGTGGCAAATGCAGCGGTTGCGATGTGGAAGTTTGAGGGTAAGGGCACCTTGCGCGAGTATGCTGATCGATCTGTCGAATCTATTCGTTCTGGAAAAGCAGCGTTGGCACTTCATCAGAGTATTAAATAGGGATTGTACTATGAACACGATTTTACAAGAGATACTCGACCACAAACGGCGGGAAGTGCACGAAGCTCAAGAGCTCTATCCAATAAAGCTGCTTGAGAGCAGCATCTATTTTGCGTCTCCTACGGTCTCGTTGAAGAAATACCTCAACCGCGATGACTTGCGGGGAGTTATCGCTGAAATTAAGCGAAAATCTCCATCCAAGGGGATGCTTAATGAGCATATTTCAGTTGAGAAGCTGGCGCTCGGCTATATGCAGGCCGGAGCATCTGCTCTTTCAATTCTTACAGATCAAAGGTTCTTCGGTGGAACGAGCAAAGATCTTACAACGGCGCGCCGGCTAAATTACTGTCCGATTCTGCGGAAGGATTTCATTGTCGACGAATATCAGATTATAGAGGCGAAATCGATCGGGGCGGATGTGGTCTTGCTGATAGCGGCTGCGCTTACACCACAAGAGACAAAGAGCCTTACAGGCCTTGCTCATTCTCTTGGTCTTGAGGTGCTACTAGAGGTTCATACTGAGGAAGAGATTGATACTCATCTGACGGCAGAAGTCGATCTTGTTGGGGTAAATAATCGTGACCTTGCAACATTTGCGGTAGCGATTGAAACCTCGCAGCGGCTTGCGGAAAGAATTCCAGAGTCGATGACCAAGATAAGTGAGAGCGGAATATCTTCGCCTGAAGCCGTTCGTCGTCTGCGTGAGTACGGGTATAAGGGCTTCCTAATAGGAGAGGCGTTCATGCAAACTGCATCTCCAGACGCGGCATGCCGGGCGTTTGTTGAGGCACTATAGATATGACAGGGGCCTTGGTGAAAATCTGTGGGATGCGGGACGGCCTCAATGTCACAGAGGTGTGCGCAGAAGGCCCCGATTTCCTCGGGTTTGTCTTTGTTTCAGGGTCTCCACGGTGCGCGGCAGGTCTTGTAAGTCGCGATACGATGGCTGGTGTGCCGCAGCACATTAAAAAAATTGGAGTTTTCAGGGATGAGGAGCTTCCGGTCGTGCTGGATTGTATTGCTGAGCTTGGACTAGATGGTGTGCAGCTTCACGGGGGTGAGGATGCAAGCTATGCGCTCAATATAAAAAAACATAGTCCTGGTGCCTTTATCCTTAAGGCTGTTGAGGTGGCTACCGGTAGTAACATTCATTCACTCACGACCATGCACGGAATTGATATGTTTCTTCTTGATAGTGGTGCAGGCGGGACAGGAGTATCCTTTGATTGGAGCTTGTTGCAGAACTACCGGTCTTCGGTGCCGTTTCTGCTGGCAGGGGGTCTTTCCGAAAAACACATAGAAGCGGCGTTAGAGCTGATGGCAACTGTGCCTCAGTGCCGGGGGATCGATGTTAACTCAAAGGTAGAGATATCGCCGGGAGTAAAGAATATCGAGCTGGTGCGACAGATAATCAGAAGGGTGAGAGGGGTATGAAGTTAGAGCCGACAGATCGTGGTTTTTTCGGAGAATTTGGCGGAGCTTACGTGCCCGAAATGCTGTATCCGAACGTGACGGAACTTGCTGCACAGTATCGAGAGATTATTGAAACTGAGGGCTTTCGGCGAGAGCTTGATGATTTACTCACTACCTATGCCGGTCGTCCGACGCCGCTCGGTTACGCTAGGCGTCTCTCTGAGCGCTGTGGCTGCGAGGTGTTTCTAAAGCGAGAAGATCTCTTACATACCGGCTCTCACAAGATAAATAATACTCTGGGACAAATTCTGCTGGCGCAGAGGCTGGGACGAAAGCGAATTATTGCAGAGACAGGGGCGGGTCAACACGGTGTAGCTACTGCTACCGTATGCGCCCTGATGGGTATCCCCTGCGTTGTCTATATGGGCGAAGTAGACATGGCGCGTCAGGCGCTTAATGTAGCGCGAATGCGCCTGCTTGGGGCGCAGGTTCGTGCTGTAGTAAGCGGAAGTCGTACCCTCAAAGATGCAACAAACGAGGCGATGCGCGATTGGATCGCTCATCCGTATGACACGCACTACATCATTGGTTCGGTTGTCGGTCCTCATCCATTTCCAGACATGGTTGCGCGGTTTCAGTCTGTCATAAGCCGCGAAGTAAAGGCACAGTGTCTAGCTCTTGGCGACAGAAAACCTACTAAGGTAATCGCCTGTGTAGGGGGCGGCAGCAATGCAATGGGTGGGTTCTATCACTTTATTGAGGATACTGATGTCGAGCTGATCGGTGTTGAGGCAGCGGGCTGCGGTATCGCCTCTGGCCGATCGGCTGCTACGACCGCACTTGGTCGTTCGGGCATCTTACACGGAAGTCGAACACTTTTTATGCAAACAGAGGACGGACAGGTTGACGAGGCGCACTCGATATCGGCTGGTCTTGATTATCCAGGAATTGGGCCGCAGCACGCTCATCTGCACACGCTCGGCAGAGTGCGTTATGTGAATGTAACGGATGAAGAGTCGTTAACAGGCGCTAAGATATTGGCGCGGCTGGAGGGCATTATTCCGGCGCTCGAGAGTGCGCACGCAGTTGCGTACCTTTCGAAACTTGCCTGCTCAAAAGATGACCGCGTTGTGGTTATTGTTTCTGGGCGTGGTGACAAGGACATGACAACCTATCTAGAGCGTTTTGGAGAAGGGATAAGCGATGACGTTAGATAGATTTTCTGCGTTGCCTCAGAAAAAGATAGTTTCAATATTTTGCACCGCTGGTTTTCCACGTCGTGATGACACACGGGCAGTGCTAATAAGCCTTGAAAATGCAGGTGCTTCGATGATCGAGGTTGGCTTTCCGTTCTCAGATCCGGTGGCGGACGGGCCAACCATACAGGCTGCAAACGTGCGATCGTTGTCGCAGGGAATGAACTCACATCTGCTCTTTTCGCAGCTGCGAGGAATGCGCGAAGAGATCGCTATCCCAGTGCTGCTGATGGGATATCTTAATCCAGTAGAGCAGTATGGCGCAGAAGCTTTTTTTGCAGCGGCAGCAGAGTGTGGAGTTGATGGCCTTATTCTTCCCGATATGCCCTTTGAGGACTATCTTGAGCGCTACAAGATTTTGTATCAGAGATATTCACTTCGACCAGTGTTTTTTGTGACCTCGCGAACCTCTGAGGCGCGCATTCGGGCCTTTGATCAGGAGGCGCCTGCGTTTTTATATGTGCTATCGTCAGACGCCATTACTGGAGGAAGGGCAACGGTATCGGTAGAGCGCGAGGCTTTTTTCAAGAAACTGGCAGAGATGGGGCTTTCAAGTAGGCTCGTTGTTGGATTCGGAGTGCAAGATCGAACCAGCTATGAGGGCGTTACACGCCACACGGCAGGCGCAATTGTTGGAAGTGCCTTTGTTCGTGCCCTTGAAAACCTGAAGGTCGGAGATAGTCCGCATCATTCCGATATGCGGCAATTGGATTCGGTTATTAACGATTTCGTAGCGGAGTTTCTATGATAGTGAGCCTTGCACCAGACGCAACTAGCGCTGAAGTAGAAGCCGTACGATCGGTGCTAGCTTCGGTTTCTTTTGTGCCTACCGAGGTAAAGACCCAGACGGGTCGCTATCTTGTCGCTATTGGCTCAAAGGAGGTTGATATCCGACGCATCGGTTGTTTAGCTGGAGTGCGCGATGTGCATCGAGTGCACGATGCCTTCAAGCTGGTATCCCGCACATGGAAGGTACACCCAACGGCCATTGACCTGGGCGATGGTGTCGTCATTAGAGAGGGCATTCATACAATTATGGCCGGCCCGTGCTCAATCGAAAGCGAAAGTCAGGTAGAGAGTACCGTAAAGTTCTTGGTTGAGCAGGGTGTGCGCGTTATGCGAGGCGGTGTATTTAAGCCGCGAAGCTCGCCGTACACATTTAGAGGGCTCGGGCTGGAGGGCCTTAAAGTGTTTGCTGGGGTAGCGCATGCTCACGGAGTAAAGATAGTCACAGAGGTGCTAGACGTTTCGCAAATCGAATCGATGTATGAGTACGTCGACATGTTTCAGGTGGGGGCCCGAAATTCACAGAACTTTACTCTCCTTGATGCACTGGGAAAGCAAGATAAACCTGTTTTGTTAAAGCGTGGGATCTCAGGAACTCTCGAAGAGCTATTGCAGTCGGCGGAGTACATATTTTCGCAAGGAAATGAGCGTATTCTATTGTGTGAGCGCGGTATTAGGTCATTTGAAAAGTCATATCGCAATACGCTCGATCTCAATGCGGTGCCTTACCTCAAAGAGAAGTCTCATCTTCCAGTGATTGTTGACCCATCTCATGGCATCGGTGTGCGTCGATTTGTTGGAGCTATGGCCCTTGCGGGAGTTGCTGCTGGTGCTGACGGTACCATTGTGGAAATACATGAGAAGCCTGAGTGTGCTATGTCAGACGCGGCGCAGACGCTTAATTACCTTGAGGCTTCGGAGCTTTTTGGAAGGATAGCAAAGGTCGCAGAGATTATCAGCGCAATGCGCTCAGCGGCCTGATTTAGGTTGCGTCCACTTGCAACCTCCTGTGGCGATATTGTGATGAGGGGGCGCCCAAGCTCACGCCCCGCTCACAGGATAGATAGGTGAGACTTTAGTTGCTCTCAACCATGCCGCGCGTGGTAATCTGATAAAAGGTACGCCCAGGGAATTATGGCCAGCACGAGGTAGAGCACCACCAGCACAACGATTACTGGGCGAATCCAGCGTCTTCGATGGGCAAACAGGGTCAGAAAAATAACGAATCCGATCGCTACTAATTTAACAAAAAAGAGGGCAGGCGCTGCCCCGTATACTATAGCGAGGTCTCGCAGCAGAGCATTGCCCTCCATCTCAACCCCAAAAATCGAGAGGCCCCAGAAAGTGAGAAGGCCGTCGAGCAGCTGAAGTATCACCAAGGCTATGCCGAGGCCAGCAGCTTTCGATGAAAGGCTCGCTTTTCCTACTTTGAGCAATACCGTCGGATTTCGCACTCGCCGGCCATTCAAAGTTATATGCTCAGTGGTGCCCTTCTCGACTCGAAAACGAACCATAAGGTATTCTCTAGTTTGTTTGTGAATTAACCAGAGGCTTTAAGGTGGCGTCTAGATAGGCGATTGATGCATCCTTACGAAGTTGACTGAGCTTTTCACCGACGAGCTTCTCGTGAGCTTGGGCCATAACTGCATGCCGGATGTTTTCTTTGATCGACTCAAATGGTGGAGTAGCGGCTTGGGTGTGCTCTTCCACTTTGATGATATGGTAACCGTAAGCAGTCTTTACTGGCCTGCTGATCCCACCAGCTGGCAGTGCAAATGACGCCTGCTCAAACTCTGGAACCATCATACCCTTCTGAAAACGCCCCAAGTCGCCCCCTTGTGCTTTTGTTGTTTCATCTTCAGATGTTTTTGCGGCGAGCTTCGAAAAGTCACCGTCCTTGACTGTGGCTTGCGTGTAAATGTGCTCCGCTTTCTTAAGAGCGGCCGCTGCTTCAGATTCAGATGCGCCTGGCGCAAGACGCACAAGGATGTGTCGCGCGCTCACCATTTCGGGAATCGCATAGCGCTCTGGGTGGGCACTAAATTCTTTTTGAAGTGTTGCATCGTCTGGGGATGGCCCCTGTAAGAGCTCTGTTGTGATATACTTTTCGATGGTAACTCGTTCGCTCATCCCTTTGATGAAGAGCTCCCAGGAGGCTCCGTAGCTTGCAAGAACGGGCTCAATCTGGGTGCGACCGCCCTGCTGGGCTATTAAGGTATCAAGGTCTTTCTTAATCTCGTCTTCTTTGATCGCCGGTGAGCGTTTTGCCGCACTTAGCAGAAGCTCGCGGTCTATCATGGATGACACTACGGCGGCCTTGAGTTTTTGAACTGTTGCAGGATCTTCCTGAATTGATTCAAGGGTTGCTTTTAGGTCTGGCCGACTAAGCTCATCTGTCAGCTCCTGCTCGGTAATCGTCTGATCATTTACGGTTGCGATTGCTTTTGAGGCTTGGTCGGCATAGGCGCATGCTGTCATACTTGCGATGAGGGCTGCAAAAAGTGAGGAGATTCGGCGATTCATAACAGTACCTGGAAGAAAAAGTAACGTGAAAATATGGTAAAGCTTTATCTGAGAACAGAGTAGTTTCCAAGGCGTGAGTAATCAAGGTTAAATCAGTCAGGTCGTGGGGTAGTAGGTGAGTATATGACGACAGAAGAGATATTTACAGCAACCCGTAAGGAGTATCGCCAGGGCATTCTCGATGAGGTTTTAGTGGCGCCGTGTCCATTAGTGCAGTTTCGAAGCTGGTTTGATGATGCGCTAAAGGCCGAGTCGCACGAGCCGAATGCTTGCGCTTTGGCAACGGCTGGTCTGGACCTCAAGCCGTCAAGTCGTATGGTTTTGCTTAAACAGCTAGACGAGCGAGGTTTTACCTTCTTTAGTAACTACATGAGCAAAAAAGGCCGACAGATCGAAGAAAACCCTCAGGGCTCTCTTCTGTTTTACTGGCCATCATTAGAGCGCTCGGTACGTATTGAGGGAACGCTCGCCAAGATTTCGCCGCAGGAATCATCCGCATACTTCGCGAGCAGACCGCGAGCATCTCAACTTGGAGCCCTTGTTTCAAACCAGAGCGAGCGTGCCCCAACGAGAACAGAGATGGAGTTATCGCTTAGCGAGCTTGAGGCACGGCTAGCTGGACAGAGCTTGATTGAGCGCCCTGACCATTGGGGCGGATATTGCTTGAGTCCGGAACTATATGAATTTTGGCAGGGACGAGAGAATCGGTTGCACGACCGAATACAGTATCAGCGACGAGATGTCGGTTGGAGCATAGAGCGATTATGGTCATAGGTAGCACTCCAAAGGTTCTTTTATTGGGCGGCGGTTACACGCTTCAGCGCCTTGCCTCGAGGCTGACAGATCGCAGCTTCATCATAACGTCCCGTCGCAGTGCGCAGTGTGAAGCTTGGCGGACGCTTGGATGGATTTCGCATCAGGCGGATCTAGAAGATCAGCGATCACTTCAAGCGCTATTTGATAAGTATCCAGCGCTCGAGGTTGTAGTTGATAGTGTTCCACCTCTGCGCGCCGGTGCTGACCCAGCAGCGGGAGTCAAAAATGTCGTTGCTGCGATGGACAAGTCGCAAGTGAAGCGAATTATTTATCTTAGCACCACCGGAGTCTTCGGTGTGCGCGATGGCTCGATAGTATCAGAAGAAACGCTTCCGCAACCCTGGAATGAGCAGGGCGAGGCACGATTCCTATCTGAGCAGGCTTATCGTGCTAGTGCACGAGAGGTCGTGGCCCTGCGCTTGCCGGCGATATACGGGGCTGATCGCGGGGTGCATGTATCGATGAGAAATGGCACCTATCGTATGGTTGGGGACGGCTCGATGTGGACCAACCGCATCCATGTTGATGATCTGGTATCTGCTATTGAAAAAGCGATAGCAGCCCCCGAGTTGCCGCCCGTATTATGCATCACAGATGATCAGCCTACGCAAGCGCGTGAGATAGTGCAGCATCTCTGTATGCAGCACGGCCTGCCACAGCCAGGTAGTGTTTCAGAAGATGAAGTGTTGCGGGGCGGTGGTTACACGATGCTTTCGAATCAGCGAGTTATGAATTCCTTAATGAAGAAAGTCTTAGGTATTGAGCTTAGATATCCGACATATAAAGAAGGCTTTTTGTCTTAACATATGTCTCGTAATTCATACGATCTTCTTCCCTACAAGACCCTGCCGCAACGCGATACAAATCCATCGCGGATGGGCGCTATCGCCCGGGTGCTTGGAATAGATGCTCCCTCAGCAGGTGCAAGTTCAGTTTTAGAGATCGGATGTGGCACCGGTGGCAATCTATTTCCACTGGCCGAGCGGTTTCCTGAAAGTCGTTTCGTTGGAATCGATCTCTCTGGCAGGCATATTCAAGATGGAATCGCACGCTCCCAAGAGCTTGGACTCAAGAACCTTGAGCTTGTATGTGCTGATTTCTCTGATTTTTCATGCAAAAAAGGAGAGTTCGATTACGTTATTTGCCACGGGGTCTATTCTTGGATACCAGAGAAACAGCAGCAGCTGTTGATGGCACTCGTGGCTCAAGCCTTGGCTTTACATGGCGTCGCTTATTTAAGTTACAACGTTCTTCCAGGGTGGCATCAAAGAGGCATGATTCGCGATGTGCTCGCCTTCGGTGCCCAGATTGCAGGGGGCGAGGGCCCTGAAACAAGGGTGCAGACCGCTCTCGAATTTCTAAAGCTTGTTGCCGATTCACGCCAGCAGAAGAAAGGTGCGGGAAGAGAGGACATGTATGGCAGCTATCTGCAAGAGGCTCTGCAGCGGCTGCAGGCTCAAGACCCATCATATATCGCGCATGAGTACCTAGAAGAGAGTAATAATCCATGCACGTTTACCCAGTTTGTTGCAGACGCTCGAGCACGTGGCCTTCAATTTTTGCTTGAGGCAAAGCCGGTGTACATGTCTTTTAACGATCTAGGGCAAGAGCCAAGAGACTTTTTTGACCAGCTTGGTGATGACCTTATCCTGCGTGAGCAGGCCCTTGATATATTTCGAAACAGAGCATTTCGCGAAACGCTCCTCTGTCATGAGCAGCACCTGATAAAGCGGGATCTGAAAGCGAGCGCTTTTATGGAGTCTGTATTTGTCTCTGACTATGTAGCGCTTGGGGGAGGGATTGCCCAGCGAGATAGCGTCATTCGTTTTGCAGAGCTCTCTTCTGGTAAAGAGATTTCGCTTCCGGCGGGGCTCCATGCCCATATCCTTGCGGCACTTTCTTCAGCGTGTGCGGCCGGTATGAAGCTGACACAGATTGCCGAAGCGCTGCAGGGCAAGGCGCGAGACGAGCGCGAGCTTATGGCTGCCCTTGCTGCTTTGTGGTCATCAGGTTTTATTGGTATTGAGCAGCTTCCTGTGCCCGCAGCGCGTGATCTCTCGGGCATAGCGCACATCTCCAAACTCGCGCATCTGCAAGCAGAGCGCGGTGAAGCAGTTGCTACATTGCGGCATCAGAGCTTTGAGCCCTCTGCCGCAGAGCGCGAGGTTTTGTGTCGGTGTGATGGAAAGCTTTTGCTGGCAGATCTAATTGAGGATGGTATAAACGCTGAGCACAGCCGTGATGTGCTATTTTCTCTCGTTAAGCGCGGAGTGCTCATAGCGTAGGAAAAAATCCCCAGTAAATGCTCACAAGGTTAAGCGACTCACTTAATGACGCACCTTAAGGCTCTGGTATCTTTATCGAGGGAGTAACAGAACTGAGCGCTGAGAAGAGAGAGAGAGAGAGAGAGCTTGTTGGACTCATCGGCAGAATCAGTCAGCGCTCTGTCACCACCTAGCATCTTGGGTCCAAAAATATGCAGTGAAAAAAGTGGCGGTAGGTTCGGGCGTATTCGCCCTACCCCATGGCACTATTGGCCCATCGTATAATTTTCTGCCAAGTGCTAGTTGTGGCAGTTTGCTTACCAGCCTGCACAACCCCAGCAACCGCAAGCCCCTTGTGGTTGTCGAAGCGCTCTAGGCGGTTTAGGTGGATGCGAATTTGACCGCCCTGCAATTCAATTGCACCATTGTGTGCTTTGGTGAAACAGCCGTATGCAATCAGGTGCCTACCTGTAACAGCGTAGTAGATAGCGCAGCATGTTATGAGCTCTTCAATTGCGGGGACTATTACCTCACGATTGCGAAGGTATTTAGTAAGTGCTTCGCCGTGAAGCTTGTTGGTTTGTGGGACGAAGCTGCAGATATGAATCGTTCTTGGCGATGCGACTTGTTGCCTTAAAATCGGACGCGCATCCAGACGGGCGAGTTCGTAGTCCTCTAAGGGCGGCAGTCGTTTGGTGGACTCGCACGCTTCAGTTGCATCGTGAATAGCAGTGGCAAGAGAGCCCCTCTGCGGAATAGTAAAGGATACCGTATGATCGTCTTTATACGTCCTTACTGCGTATTTTTTCTCAACGACACTAGGAAGCAGGGCTGATGCTCGCTGAGTAGATGCTGGTACTACTAAGTCATTGCCATTTTTATTGGCTAGAAAAATTCTTTTGTCTGGAATTACAAGACCGCCATCATTAACTGGGCCCGAAGGAGCAGGGTCAAGGGGTGTGCTGACTCGTACAAGCTCGTAAGCACCAGTGGGAATCCCAGCTTGATTTGGCATGATGCCATGATGATACCGTTCTCGCGTGAGTTCAATGCTTAATTTTTAGAAGGTTGAAAATAACGCCGGTAAGGGCGGGCGGTGCGGATCTTCCAAGTCAGCGTGTGCTAGGGCTTTTGGGTCGGCGAAACTGCAGTACAGCGCCGATAGCCACGGTTAATAGCGCCATAAATGCCCACTCATATACATATCCGAGGTGAATGTCCGGCGGTGGTGTAATGTCGTAAGTTGGGATCGGATACTCACCTTGGGCTGAAGATAGTCCAAAGTTTTCTACCTGCTTGCCGGTGTACATAAGAACATCGCTTCGTCCGGCGGCACTTTCGCGAACAACCTGTGACGGTAACATGGGGTCATCAGGGTTGCTCATGATCTCTAAAAAGATGGGTTGTAGGCGATAGGGCATCTGCTTCTCAATCGCGGCAACATCGACCCGTAACCACTGATCCACCCACGGCTTATCAGGGCCGGCCGGAGGATCGTTGGGCGCAAAGATCTTGGGCGTCGCGGGCTCTTTAAGCAGCCCAACAAACTCAGCGCGCGCAGGCTGCTGATACTGCGCACGTTGCTCTTTTGATTCTTGGCCAAGGGGTAAGAAGCCTCGATCAATTAAGATATAGGCATCGGTTGAATCAAGTTTAAGTGGTGTAACAACGTGAAATCCTGCCCTGCCTTCGCGATTGCGATTGCGCAGAAGGACTTCGTGCTTAAAGTCGTATTCTCCAGCAACTTTCACGCGCCGAAAAACAATCGAAGACCAGTCGGTCTTTCGTTTAAGTAAGGTGCTAAGCTCTATGGGCTGAAGCAGTAAGGTCTCTTCGAGTCGTCGTATCAACTCTTGCTTCTGGAGATGTCTATTCCATTGCCATACGGACGCTACGATCATACCGGAAGCCAGCAGCAGCGTGGTGAGGGTAATTTTAAAAGAGAAGGTAAAGTTCATAGGCGAATTGTATATGGGGGATAGGCAAAAAAACCACCATCACAAGATGAAGAGTCTTTTTGGCCGTTCTTTTGGTCTGTAAAGGCCACAAATTTTTTTAAGAGCTAGTGCTAACCTATTGAAAATAGGGGTGGTGTCGGGGTTATACTCGCATAGCCTAACGTGGTATCACATCTCTTTTGAGATCGCCAAAGAGGGGCGAAATAAAGAGATCAAGCGCAAAGTTTTGTGGTCTGGTCTCTGGAGGAGCTTGTTTAATGTTTATCCTTGGTGTTGGTTCAGCTTGCCCAGACACGGTCTTGTCGGACGCAGACCTTGCATCTTTGGGGCTCACGCTCAGCGCTGAAGAGCAGCACTTCATAGACAGAAGCGGAGTTGTCTCGCGTAGGATATCGCTGCCGTTGCCTTACATAACAGAGACTCATAATGCAGATGTTGTTGCAGGGCGGTCTAATGCGCTGATATCCCCTAGCGCCTTGGCGGTTAGAGCGGTGCACCAGGCCCTTATTCGAGCCGGAATCTCGCTGGAGCAGGTTGGCCTTCTTTTAGCTGATACCTCAACACCTGACCAGACGTGCCCCTCAGAGGCTCAACGCATAGGGGGGCTACTGGGCGTAAAGATTCCAGCATATGACGTGGTTGCTGGTGCTGGGACGCTCTCTCACTACATCGAGATGCTCTCTTCCTGGAAGCCTGAAAGGGTTCCTGACTACGTATTGTGCGTATCAACAAATACGCCGTCACAGCACGTTGATTATGCGGGGGCTGCTCTGCCTGCATATCTTTTTGGTGATGCTGCTTTTGCGATGGTATTATCGGTGAAGCACGCGGGCAGGGCCCGTGTTCAGGCGGCTTTTTTGCAAAGAGGACTTCGAGGTCCTGCCGCCGTTGTAGTTGAAAAGCACGTATCAATTGACCCCCAGCAGCTCCCTTCCAAGGCGGAGCTTAAAGAGCAGATAGTAGCAGGACTCGAGTCGCTGGCTAAGCAAAGTGAGTTTGTAGCTGCAACAACTGCTCTGATAGGTCCACAGCTTTTTAGCGCTGAGATATCTGCCTTTGCCCCTGAGCTAGGGATTCCAGAGGCGCATATCCTCTCGGGCAGTCGTGATACTGGGTATGCTATGGCGGCAAGCTCGGGTGCGGCGCTTTCGTTAGTATGGGATAGCCTTTTGCCTGAAAGAGCCGTTGCTATTTTGCATTCTGGGGACGGGTTGTTTAGCGGTAGTTTGTTGGTGGTATCGTAGAGGAAGGAGCGCATCATGCTGCATATCTTAGGAATGGGCACATGTCATCCGACGACCTCTATTAGTAATCTCTTTCTTGAAGAGCTCGATATTGGGACGACTGCGCAGTGGATTGAAGAGAAGATCGGGATTATTGAGCGGGTAACAACGTTGCCGCTTGAGTATATACGAGCGACAAGAAATCAAGATCCGCGCCAGGGGGTAGAGCTAGCGTCAATGTCACCCACGGATCTTGGGGTGCGTGCAGCCGAGGATGCGCTGAAAAGAGTCGGAATCTCTGCCAGTGACGTCGGCATGATTATCGTAAACTGCTGCTCTCCGCGCCAAACTATTCCTGGCGAGGCTTTGCGAATAGCCGAGAGGCTCGATACACAAGCTGCTGCTTTTGATGTTTATTCCGCCTGCCCTGCTTTTGCACTGCACATCGATTTTCTGCGTAACTACAAAGAAGAGAGCCTGCCAGAGTTTGTGCTGTGTATCTCCACAGCAACGATGACGCAGCATGTAAATTACAATGATCGGTCTGATGGCGCTATTTGGGGTGATGGCGCTGCCGCATGGGTCGTCTCCCCCAGACATAACGGAAAGTTAGAGATAGTCGATTCTTCCTTTACTGCAGATCCGAGTCGCTGTCAGGCCGTTGTTGTTGATACGTATGGCCACTTTAAACAGGACGGTCGCGCGGTGCGAGATTTTTCAGTGCGCCAGACGGTGCGGTTGATTAAATCCCTCGAGGAGCGTTATCCGATTGATTGGAACCGTGATGTCTTTATTGGTCATCAGGCAAATCGCACAATGCTCGAGCAGATAGTTAACAATCGCGAGATTCCACCTGCAAATCATTGGCACAATGTTACGTACTTGGGGAATCAAGCTGGAGCCGGAGCACCGGCAGTGCTTTCGATGCACTGGGATAAGATTGCGCCTCATCAGCATATCGTCGTAGGAGTGCTCGGCGCTGGTCTCAGTTGGGGCTCTATTATGATGCGCGCCACTGAGTAGGTTTTAAAGTGGCCTCACCACTACCTATTCGGAACCTATATGTGCAAGACAAAGGTTATCGTGGTGCGAGTCCCAGGCTCCTAAAAGTCTAGGCATGAACGAGTGAGTTGAGGCGATCAACAGTGATTGTTAGCCGGCCACCTTTGAGCCAAGCGGTTTCGTCTGTTTTTGCTGATAGCGCATCCGCTGCAAAGTCGCTCTGTACAATCTGCGCTGCAACACGAGCAGCAAGCACCGTTACATCTTGCTGCGCTTGATTGTCGGGGTGAGGGATTTCTAGCTTGACCGATTCAGCAAAGGGCGCTCTATCAAGCTGATTTAAGAGGTTAAGCGTAAATTTTCTGGTCTTATCGAGAATCCACTCGGTAGACAGCGGTGGGCTCGTTGGAGCATCTGATGAAGCTGACAGTTTAATCGTCGGAAGTCCATTTTTGTTTTGAGGGCTGTAGACTATCGCAGTGCTTGCGATCATCGAGAAATCAACCATAGTGGCGGCAATTTCAATAGCAGCTCTTGTGCATTCAGCAGGCGCATCGCATCTATCAAAGGTCACTGCCAGTGATTTGTGCGGGGTCTGTTTAAGCTCAGCAACGCACCTACGAAAAATTTCACAGCTTCGATCTAGTACCATCTCTAGCTGAGCGCGATTTGACAGCGGTTCAGCTGTTTTTGTTAATGCTTGGGGTGGTAAATCTCTCATACCCCAATTGTAAGAGTTTGCGCGGGGCTAAACAAATCTGGCACCAAACTGATAGCGCGGTGATTGTAAGTGGTTGTTTTTACTGGTTGTGGTGTTCTTGAGCACCGACGTTGGTTTGAGGCTGTGTAAGGGTGCGCAGCCGCATGCTGACTCCAAGAAGCACCCACGTCACTATAAGCACCTCTGCATCGCCTGCGTTGTATTCAACAATTCCTGCCATTTGCGACGAGATAACCGCGCAGCCAATCGCCACTAACAGGGGATCATATGGTTTTGAACAGCATATTCGCACTGCGGTCGCGATGAACCAGAGAAAAAGCAGGGTTGCAAGCCAGCCACTTTCAGCTGTGATGTTCAACAGATTGTTGTGAAAGTGATCAAGCTCTTCTGGAATCTCCGTGGCGAATTTTCTTAAGATGCCGCTGTTTCGATAGCCAATTCCGAGAGGATATTGGGCACACAGCTCGGCTCCAATTCGCCAAATGGTGCTTCGTCCGCCACTCATAGTAAAGTCATCGTACGACGCCCCCAGACGACTTTGAACCGGTGGGAGTGCTACAAAGATAAGAGCGCTTAAAGCAATGATGGCAACCAAGAGCCGTCGCGCAAAAAAGCCACAGAAAACAAGGGAGCCGATCAGAACTCCAAACCACGGTCCGCGCTTTAAGTTTACTAGCAATGCGCCATTCAGTAGTGGGATGACTGCGACCGCAAGCCAGGCATAAAGCCGTAGTTCAATATTTCCGGTAGCAATTCTTTTGGTGAGTAGCAGCGCTGCGCCGATCCCAAGAGGTGCGGCCCAAAGTCCCACGTGCGATAACGTTCCTAGATCAGTGCGAAATGCAAAGAGTGCGACGAGTACGGCGCTAGTGGCTGCAAGGCAGTTGAGTCGCCATATGTCTGCGCGTCTGTTGTTATTCTTTAGGCTTGTCAGCGTGCGCCATAGTAAGCCGAGAGCAACAAAAAAAGTAAGCGCAAGCTGGCCAGATTCAGTTACCTTACCGAGAAAAAATGTTGAGAGTGTGCTAGGGAATGCCCCATCGAGCACCGAGTGCAGAGCTGCAATCGATTGGCCCGCGATCAGTGCAATCAACGTGGGAAGGGGTTTTGCAGATTCTGCAAAAAGCGGCACGGAAAGAGCGAAAAAAATCAGCGAGAGAGTTGGGCTAAAGCTGTGCAGGGGATTTAGCCCGGTTAGAGCGGAGGCAACTACTATCGTAAGAAAAAAAGCCAGAGGCACACACAGCGTGTGTAGCGGCAATCCCTTTTGCAGCACTGTGCGGCGTTGTTTAATAGCGCTAGCGAGCCAGGCGATGATTAAGGGTATTAGTATGCAGTATGTGAGGGACAGTTTGAGTGGAACAAGGAAAGCAGTAAGGCAGCAGCCACGCTCAAGCAGCGAGTTATGTAGCGGCCAGGCGTTGCTAAGAGCCCCTCTCTTCTGAGAGTGTTCGCCTTGTGCCGCCTGCTGTAAGTCTTTGCGGTCGGTCATGATCACTGGCGCACCTGCACTGCTTGGCATCACTCCGCTGTCGCTCCTCTACACACCGCGCTTTTTTGCCTACGCATTCGTTGCGCTGACCTGAGCCAACTAGAGCCCCAAGCAGTTGTCACGAGTAGGTGCGCGATAAATCTTTGAGCCGTGAGTTAGTTCTCAGTTGGCTGTTCTGCTCCTTGCTCTTCGAGTTGCCCATCATTCTGGTCTTCTTCGGCTTGTGCTAGAGCTTCTTTCTTGATCTCTTGGGCAAACTTAACGCCCTCTGAATTGCCCCCTCGAGCAATGACAGAGTCAGCGAGCTCAAGCAGGCCTTCTTCGAAGTTTACGTGGTCTGTAGCATCTTTAAGCATAGTTCGGGCTACTTCAGGTGACGGAGTGTTTTCGATCTCATCAAAAACAATCCGGAGGCCAGAGAGTCCGCTGTTTATGAGAGCCTTTACTGCTAAATGTGAATACTCATCACGCTTTTGAACCATTTCTTGAAAAAGTGGAACGGCCTCTTCAGAGGGTATAAACTCGCCAATGCCGATTCCAGATGCGTAGTAGCCGTCAGGGTCTCCACGCTGCAAAGTATTCTGAATGAGCAGCTCTGCAGCAAGGCGCGAGCCCTGATTGGTGACGGCAGCGACAGAACTCTCGCGGATTGCCTCATTAGAGCTGGTCATCGAAGAGCCGAGTAGCGACGTTACGTCGTCGCCACCAACGGTGAGTTCGAGGGCTTCAGCAAAAACGTCGGCTTCTTCTTTGGTTCGAGCTGCTGAGACTGCCTCTAAAAGTGCCTGGACGTTCTCGGTTCGGCCGCTGATTGCAAGAATCTCAGCCAGATAGCTCTTCTGCTCTTGAGGGGTGTTGGGGTCACCGATTGTGTTTCTGAGTGATGCATAGAGCTCTGGACACCAGGTGCAATCAGGGCCAGGCTGAGCAAACTGCTCAAGAAGTGCGTCATCATACTCTTTGGCGCCTTTGAGGATAGCCGCTAAAGCCTCCTCAGCAGACTTGTAGGTGTCGGCTGCCGGCTTGACCTCTTCAAACTGCTCTCCTGCCGCCCCGGGACTATTCGGGTCTCCTATGACCACCGAAACTGACCCGTCGTTTTCTTGCACTACACTCCGTATCTGACCAGGGGTAGAGGGATTGAGTGTGCTTGAGTTGTCAGAGGGTGCGGGCGTTGTTTTGCCTGAAGATGCGTACCAGTAGACACCAGCAACTAAAGTAAGGGCTAGGAGGGCAGTAGTTAGCTTATTCATGTAAAAGAGATCCCTAGAGGTAAATCAGCCGGCAAGTGTACGTTAGCGACACCCACGGAATTGCGAAACTCAGGCGCTGTTTTTGGGAGAGCATCCCAAGCGACAAGCGGTCTAAGCTCCTCAAAAGTAAACAAAGTGCCCCTACGGTCCGAGTAAGGGGTTACCTGCCAGGCCATTCCTATCTTATAGTGGAAAATGATGGTGAAGGGAAAGCGTGAATTACTGTCGGGCTGTTGTTCATTAGGTTTCTTATATGTCTGAAGATTTTGAGAAAAAAATGCTTGCAGGAGTGGCTTACCGTATGTTCTGCGAGGAGCTTCAGAGGCACTTAAGTGCCAGCAGCACGTTTTTTGCCCAACCTGAGTGGACCCCTGAGCAGTTAAAAGAAGCCAGTGGTCGATTTCATACTATTCGGGGTGGCGCTGGCTTCTTTAAGTTGACCGAGTTAAGCGCCTTGGCTGGAGAGCTTGAAAAGGGATTATTGAACGGAAGCGCGGCTGAGGTTGCTTCTAGACGTGCCTCTCTTGAGGAGCTTGATCGCAAGCTTCGAGAGGTCGCTCAGGGAATGCCTCAGCCCGCGGGTGGCCATGTATAATGCGAAGTAAAAGCCGAAGCGACTTTGCTGATACTAAATAACGATAAAAGCACCTTAACCTCTAATGCTTCACACAAGGGACCTGCATGACAGCTACATATGAGCGCTTTCTTCGGCGCTTGCGAGAGAAGGTAATAATCGCTGACGGTGCCATGGGGACCATGATTCAGGCTGCTAACTTGAGTAATGATGACTACGGTGGGTTAGACGGCTGTAATGAATACCTCATCTGTACGAAGCCTGACCTCATCCGTGATATCCATGCGAAGTATTTTGAGGCAGGGGCAGATCTCATTGAAACAAACACTTTCGGGTCTTCAAAGCTGGTGCTCGGAGAGTATGATGTAGCAGATCGAGCATATGATATAAGCCGAGATAACGCTGCTGTGGCTCGCGCAGTTGCTGATGAATTCTCTTCACGCACCTGGCCACGATTTGTGGCTGGTTCAATCGGCCCTGGCACCAAGCTGCCTACGCTTGGGCACATATCGTACGATGATATGTTTCAGTCTTATCTGCCACAGATGCTCGGTTTGATTGATGGCGGCATCGACGTGTTTCAGATTGAAACCTGCCAGGACATGTTGCAGGTAAAGTGCGCTGTTGCTGCGGCAGTTGCAGCGATGAAGGAGCGCAACAAGCGCCTGCCGATTATCGTGACAGTAACGGTTGAAACAACCGGAACTATGCTTGTCGGAACTGAGGTTGCTGCCGCGCTCGTGGTCCTTGAGAGTCTGCCTGTTGATATCATCGGCTTTAACTGCGCGACAGGCCCGGACATGATGCAAGAGAATGTCAGGTATCTCTGCACCAGTGGACACTTTCCGGTGGCTGTTATCCCGAACGCCGGTCTTCCACGTAATGATGGTGGACGTGCGGTCTATGACCTCTCGCCCACCATGTTGGCAGATTATCATGAGATATTTGTTAAGGATTTCGGTGCTGCAATCGTTGGTGGCTGCTGCGGAACAACGCCAGCACATATCAGAGAGATTTATGAGCGCGTTGGCAGTCTAGCCCCAAAAGCTGTTCGTGGAGATCTTGAGCCACACGTATCATCAAATTACGCAGCTGTTGCCCTCGATCAACCTGGAACATCGCCACTGATTATTGGCGAGCGCTGTAATGCAAATGGCTCAAAGCAGTTTCGCGAACATCTGCTAGCTGAGAATTGGGAAGCGATCGTTGAAATGGGTCGCACTGAGGTTGAAGAAGGGGCGCACGTCCTTGATATCTGCACGGCGTATGTGGGTCGAAACGAGCTGCGAGACATGACTCAGATCGTTTCGCGGTTTGTCGGCCAGGTGACGGCTCCGCTGATGATTGATTCAACCCAACTTGATGTTCTAGAGGGTGCGCTCAAGCTTATAGGCGGTCGCGCGATTATTAATTCAATTAACCTTGAAGATGGTGAAGATAAGTTCGATAAAATTTGCGAACTTGCAGTTCGATTCGGTTCGGCACTTATTGCGCTGACGATTGATGAACAGGGCATGGCGAAAACTGCCGATCAGAAGCTCGCCATTGCGAAGCGAATTTACGATCTATGCACGAAGCGTCACGGTATTCCTGCAGAGGCGCTGATCTTTGACCCTCTCACTTTTACCATCGGTTCTGGAGATGAAGATAGCAGAAAAGCCGGTGTTGAGACGCTGCAAGGGATTAAGCTGATCAAAGAGCACCTGCCAAACGTTCGCACGGTGCTTGGACTCTCGAACATCTCGTTTGGTTTAAAGCCGTATCCACGCCAGATTCTGAACTCGGTTTTTCTAGCTGAGGCGATAAAGCACGGATTAGATTCGGCTATAGTGCATCAGGGAAAAATTTTGCCACTTCATAAGATTTCAGAAGAGTTGACCAAGCTCTCGCTGGACCTCGTCTATGATCGGCGCAGTGAGGGATACGATCCGCTTTTTGTATTCATCGAGAAGCTACAGGGGGCGGTAGCAGAGCGGACAGACGCAGTTGCTGTAGACGGTCCGATAGACGAGATCCTAAAGAAAGCGATTGTTGACGGGCGAAAGCAGGGCATCGAGGTGCATCTTGATAAAGCGCGCGAGAACTACGAGCCATTGGATATCATTAACAATATATTGCTAGACGGAATGAAGGTGGTCGGTGAGCTCTTTGGTCGCGGCGAGATGCAGCTTCCTTTTGTGCTTCAATCTGCTGAGACGATGAAGAAGGCGGTGGCGCATCTTGAGCAGTATATGGATAAGAGTGCGGGCCCCTCAAAGGGGTGCATGGTTATCGCCACAGTAAAGGGCGATGTGCATGATATCGGCAAAAATCTTGTCGATATTATTTTGAGCAACAACGGGTACAAGGTCGTCAATCTGGGAATAAAGCAGCCGCTAGAAGCCATTCTTGCTGCAGCAGATGAACACAAGCCCGATGCCATCGGTATGTCGGGCCTTTTAGTTAAATCTACGCTGGTAATGAAAGAGAACCTTGAAGAGATGAGTAGGCGCGGCATTACAACGCCCGTTATCTGTGGAGGAGCGGCGCTTAACCGAGCTTACGTAGAGGTAGATCTTCGAGCAGTCTATACAACGGGTCCGGTATATTACGGCGCCGATGCATTTACAGGGCTCGGTATTATGGATGAGCTGACGGGACGCAGCACCGAAAAGGTTCTTACCTCGCTTGAGCAGGGCCAACAAGAGCGCAAAGGAGAGATGCGCGCTGAGCGAGAGGCGCGCGTGGCAGCCAAGGCAGAGGAGTTTTTCGATACGCAAGTTCCGCGAGCTGAGTTTATTCCAGAGCCACCGTTCTGGGGTGTTCAGTATGTAGAGCAGCCGCAGTTAAATATCAAAGAGCTTTTCTCGTTCATAAATCGAAAAGCTCTTTATGCTAATCAGTGGATGTATAGGCGCGGTAGTCGCTCTACGAAGGAGTACAAAGATTTTATCCAGGGCCATGTTGATCCGCTTTTTTACCAGTGGTGCGAGCGCGCAGAAGAGCGCAAATGGTTGCAGCCTAAAGTAGCGTATGGATATTTTCCGTGTAATAGCGAGCAGAATGAGCTGGTGATTTATACTGCAGAGGATCACGCGCAAGAGGCCTGTAGAATCAAATTTCCGCGACAGATTGCAGATGGCAGACGCTGTATCGCAGACTACTTTCTTCCACTTTCTTCCGGTCGGCGTGACGTAGTTGCTTTCCATGTCGTGACCTCCGGCGCACTGGCTTCTGAGAAATGTCAGGAGCTTTTCAAGGCCGATCAGTATACCGATTATCTGCATTTCTATGGACTTTCTGTTGAAACCGCAGAAGCTCTAGCAGAGTTCTGGCATCGACGCATTCGTCATGAGTTAAGCATCTCATCGCAAGATGGAGCAACGATTGAATCGCTGTTTAGACAAACCTATCAAGGCGAACGATACAGCTTCGGATATCCAGCTTGCCCTAACCTAGAAGACCAAAAGCACATCTTTGAGCTTCTTAAGCCAGAGAACATCGGAGTATCGCTTAGCTCCGAGTTTCAGCTTGTCCCAGAGCAGTCAACTTCGGCTATTATCGTCCACCATCCGGAGGCGTGCTACTTTACGATTTAGTGGGCGCAAAAGTGCGGTTTGCTTCAAGCACTTTAAGGCGCTGCCCGCGCGGCCGTCTTATCGCAGCGATAGTTGCTTTCTATAGAACCTAACCTCTTGCAAAAGCTGTCGACCAAAGAAGGCCTACATCGGTCGAAAATCGGTTTTGGCTGTGATGTTGCAGACAAAGTGCACTAAGATCTTGATAGATGCTTCCAGGTCTTTGTAGCTGCACACCTCCACCTGACTGTGCATGTATCGATTTGGAATACCAAGGCTTGCCGTTGCCACGCCGCTGCGGGCCACCTGCATAGTGTTGGCATCGTTTCCAAGAGGGCGCGGCGATGGGGCCAGCTGGAAAGGTGACTTGGTTTTCTTTGCAGAATCTTTTAGTAGCTTCTCTACGACTGGATTGGTATTTGGGCCACTTGTAATTGTTGGTCCGCCGCCGAGTGCGCAGGGGGTAGCCTTGCTGTTTTCATGCCCAGGATTGTCGGTAGCATGGGTTACATCGATAGCGATTCCAACTTCAGGGTTAATTCCGTAGGCAGAGGTTTGGGCGCCACGTAGACCAACCTCCTCTTGGACTGTACTGACTGCATAAAGCCCGACATTAAGCTTTCTTTGCGAGCAGATTCGAAGCGTCTCCATTGCAATAAAGAGTCCTACCTTATCGTCGAGTCCTGGGGCAGAAATTAAGTTGTTTCCAAGTTCAAGGACAGAGAGGTGAAACGTGGCGCAGTCACCGATTGCGACCCGCTTCTCGGCCTCTCGTTTGTTTTTTGCGCCAATATCTATCCAGATCTTCTCAATGTCATTTTTTGAGCGGTCTCGCTCTTCCGACGACTGATGGTGGATTGGTTTGCGGCCGACTATTCCTTGAATAGGGCCCTTTTCAGCATACACCGTTACTCTGGCTCCGTGCAGTACGCCCACGTCAATTCCCCCAAGGGCTGAAACATAGAGGTAACCTTCGCTTGAGATGTGGCGCACCATCAATGCTATCTGATCGCAGTGGCCGGCGAGCATTACTTTGCGCTCTGCTTTCGGATTAATCGCAGCGATTACGTTGCCGTGAAGGTCGGTTTCAATCGAGTGCGCAAAGCGCTTCATCCGGTCACGCACGATACGTTGTACAGGCTGTTCAGCGCCTGTGGGTGAAGGGGTAAGGAGGATTTGGTGAAGAAAATCTTTTGATTCCATAGTACCAAGAGAGATAGTAGTCGCGTTCTGGGCAGTCCTTTAAGCCAATCAATCACACTGAGTTAAAATAGAGCTCTTTGCAACTGTGCTGGCAGGTGCTTCTGTTACTCACTATAGTGTTTGAGATGCCTATATATGGTACGCTGTTTCGAGCGTTTGGGGGCCAGATGAAATTAAAACTCGGTATGATTTTTAAGGGTGTTTCCAGAGGTGGACGCCGTAAGCAGGCAGCAGTAAGCGAGACGAGCGAGGCGGGGCATGATCATAGCCGTAGCAGCGATCGCGGTGCCGCCGCGGTTTTGGGCGAAAAGCTGGCAACGCAGGTTCCAATCCTCTATTTTTTGGTCAATCAGCAGGGGCCCTATAGCCTCAATCGCCGCTGGGGAGATTTTGACCAGCTAGGATTGCGTGCGATTGATGATTTAGCGTTCGAGGATGGTCAAAAAGAGCGAACCGTAGCTGTTTTTAGCTCTTTACCCCCCCATGCTGAGGGCGTTTCGGTTGCATCTGTTCCAACAGTAGTTGCACTTGAGAGGGTTTTTTTTCACCTTCAAGAAATCGAGCGTATTGTGGTGAATCCTCGAACGATGCCGGAAGGCGTTGCGCGCGCTCAGCGCAATTTAGCATACACGCTGCCAGAAGGGTTTGATGAATCATACAACATTGAGCGAGAAGCTCTTCCAGAGCTTCTCGGGCACCTTTCAACCGAGCAGCAGGTTGCAGGGTCGTTGGTTGAACGCGCCGAGCAGGCTTTGCGTGATAATCTTCTATTTGAATGTTTCTACCTCGCCCGCACGGCGCGTCGACAAGGCGGTGAAGACCTTCATAAGGCGTGGTTTCTTGAGCTATGGAGCCTTAGCTTTCTTGGGCTTCCTGAAGAAGCCTTGGCTCTATATGAGGATTATGCAGATCGTGGCAGCCCTGAGCCGCTGGCGTTGCTGCTTTCAGGTCGATTTCGATTGCTGCTTAAGCAGCTCAATGAAGCGCGGACAATCTTTCATACGTTGACTTTTATGCCACAGGTAGGGGCGCGCGCTGAGTGTGAGTTGGCACGATCGTTTCTGAGTAGCGGTGAGTTTGCCCGTGCAATTGACCTTGCAACGGCCGCCATCAAGCGAGATGAGCAGGCGCTTGAAAGCTTTCTGGTTAGGGGAATTGCACAGCGCGGCTTGGCCTATTCAAGTGGAGACGAAGAGGGCTTGCGAGAGGCTCTTGCCGATTTTGAGCGAGTCGCTACGGCCGGTGGGTTTCATGCCCCTGAAGCATCTTTTCATGCGGGCACAGTCTTTGCGCGCATGGGAGATCTCGAAGCAGCGGAGCGCTCTTTGCGGCAATCGCTCTTTCAACGAGACAGATTCTCAACTCGCGATGCTTTGATTCGGGTTCTTTCTGCCGCAAATAAATGGAATGTTGCCCTCGATGAATGCGATGTTCTGCTATCTATCGCGCCACAGGCGACGAAGGCGCTGGCAGAAGAGCTTCGTCACCACAGTGTACAATCGCAGGTGCAAGAGTCAAAAGAAGACGTTAACTTTGATCAGGATCTCTGGTCGCCGGTAGCAGCACAGGCCTGCGCTGCCGCGCTTCACAAGCTTCAGCAGTGGCGTGTTCCGGTCACCGGCCGCGTTACGGACATTATCTTGCTTGATGACTTTATTAATCGGTTTGCTCCGGCCGGAGAGTTTATTGCTGAGGGCGAGTTTGCGTTATTAAGTCAAGAGAAGCTGTCGGTAGTAGCGAGGGTATTTGCCCTGCATATCGGACACATACTTCAGCAGAGGGGGTTAGCGGTGCTTGAGGAGCCCCTGGGGCGTAAAGTAAAAGCCGCATTATCAGTTGATGGTCAGAGGCTCCAGTTAGAGGCGTTCATTGTTGAGCGTATTCTTCTTGGAGCAGCCAGTGATAACGTCTCTTCTCTTGAGTCTCTCCTCGCCGACGCTGGGCATGAGGAGGTAGTCGCCGGCAGTGACTTTTTGCCAACCTGGTGGATTCGAGCTGATCAGAATCATGTGGCAGAGATTCAACAGCTTTCAGAAGAAGCAAAGAAGACCTTGCAGGGATTGGGCGCTGTATTGAACGATAACTTAATGGACTTAGAAGAGATTGACCGAGTTGTCGATGAGGCTTTCGAGCCAAGTGGAAGAAGTGAACGGCCTGAATTTGCGGAAGTCGATGCTATCGCTCGGTTTGTGGTGGGAGTTGGGCTGATGATCGGAAGTTTAATCGATCGCTTTGTTCCGTGTACGTGGTTTTTTCATCCGCAGCCCGAGGGTATATCGTTGTTCAATGCAAACTTGGGAAGGCTATTTCCAGTGGCAAAGGTGCAGCGTCGCATTTATCTGGCATCGGCCGCTGACTATTCAGCGAAGCTCTCATCCCTTGCCTTTGGCGTTACTGCAGCCGCTGTGGCGACTAAGGTGCAGGCCGGGGAAATTTCAGGGCATGCTCAGGCAAAAGAGTCGATTCTATCGCTGCTACCCTCTTTGAAGAGTTTTCCGGAAGACGAAATAAATGCGGTAGTAGGTTCTTTGGTTGGTGAGAGGGTGCGGTAGGGGGCAGCCTAGCTGTCTCGGTCAGTGGTCTCTTAAAAGGGGTATAGTCGGCGTGAGCTGAAAGCCCCTTAGCCTAAGTTCCCTCAGTCTCTTGTATTCAGGGGCTTGAAAACCGCTTTTGGAATGCTCACTATAGCGGAGTGATTGCTTTTGTGATTCGCTATCGACTCGCTGAGGCGGGACAAAACAACATGTTATAGTGGGTGGAAGTGCGACTTTCGTAACTCACAGTTGTGTGTAGAAACTACGGTGCATAGAACATAGAAGAGGTGCGGTACCATGATTGAAGTGCAAGGGCTGTGTAAGAGCTACGGCGAATACAGGGCAGTATCGGATATCAGCTTTTCGGCCAGTAAGGGACAGATAGTTGGCTTCTTAGGTCCTAACGGTGCGGGTAAGACGACCACCATCCGAATGTTGGTAACCTATCTGCCTCCAACCGCAGGTACCGCACTTGTTGCAGGCTATAATATCGTTACCCAGGCCGAAGAGGTGCGAAAGCGTATCGGTTATTTGCCTGAAAACCCACCTCTGTACGGTGAGATGACTGTGCAGGAGTATCTGCGTTTTGTAGGCGAGATAAAGGGCATCCCCCGGTCTAGCTTAACTCGCAAAGTCGAGGAGGTTCTTGAGCGCTGCTTTATTGGGGATGTCCGAAAGAAGCTCTGTCAGCACTTGTCGCGCGGATACCGTCAGCGAGTCGGGCTAGCCCAGGCAATTATTCATGACCCTGAGGTTCTTATCCTCGATGAGCCGACAAGCGGTCTTGATCCGAAGCAGATAATCGACATCCGTAAGCTGATTAAGTCTTTGGGGGAGTCTCGGTGTGTTATGCTGAGTACCCACATTCTTCCCGAGGTTTCTACGGTATGTGACAAAGTCGTTATAGTCAGCCGTGGTCGGGTTGTTCAAGAAAGCATGCTTGCCGATCTGACTCGAGAGCGAACGCTAGAGCAGGTCTTTATAGAGAGGGTAAGCACTGACGACATCGTTGATGCTGCTGAGTGTGTTAACGAAGCAGCAAATTAAAAGGAGCGAACGATATGGGTGGACTGATTTCAATCTGTAAGCGAGAACTTTTATCTTTCTTTGTTTCGCCTGTGGCATACTTTGTAATTATGGGCTTTACCCTGCTCGCCGGGTATTTTTTCTTTGGATTGCTCTTTGCGTTTGATGAAGCCTACAAAGCTGCTGCAGCATATGGCCAGAGCCCGCCAAATCTGAACCAAATTATAGAGTATCTCTATCAAACGCTGCTTGTAGTTCTAGTGTTCTTTGTGCCTTTGCTGACTATGCGCACTGTCGCCGAAGAGAAGAGTAAAGGAACCTTTGAGCTCTTGATAACATCGCCGGTGTCGATAACTCAGGTGGTGCTTGGAAAGTTTTTAAGCTTAGCGATCATCGTGATTGTAATGATCGGCCTTGCGTCGGCATTTCCTTTGATACTGATTCAGTACGGAAATCCAGAAGTTCTTCCGATATTTTCGGGCTTTTTGGGCGTTACGCTGTATACGTTGGCGTTTGTTAGCATCAGCATGGCGGTTTCTTCTTTTACTGAAAACCAGATCGTAGCCGGAATTAGTAGTATGGTCATACTGCTGCTATTATTTATGGTGGAACGGCTGGGCGGCACTCAGCAAGGTATCTGGCTGTCAGTTGTTCAGTATCTTTCTCCGTATCGCCAGGCGGCGCTTTTTGTCGGCGGCGTCATTTCGCTCAAGGCAACCGTTTACTTTCTCAGTCTGATTACAATCGGTATTTTTGCATCTCAGCGTGCTCTTGAAGCATATCGCTGGCGATAGCTCCTTTTGTGTAGGGTGAAATATGGAAATAGCTCTTCGATTTAGTGGATATCTTGGTTTAGTACTTCTTGGTTTCGGGCTTGCTGGGGCCGCGTACATGCGCTCGATTGGCGAGCAGCCGGTGATTCTTTTGCATATAGTGGGCGGAGTGCTTTGTCTTCTGGCATGGGCTGCAACCGGCGGGACCGAAAAGTTTTCAGGAGCGCGCTCTGCAATGGCTGGCCGTCGCGCTCGTTATGGGTACCATCTCATAGCTTACTCAGCTGTGTTTGCAGGTTTGGTTGTTGTTGCCAACATCTTCGCCAATTTGAATGAGTTTCGCTGGGATGTTACTGAGCAGGGTGTTCAGAGCCTAGCTCCAAAAAGTGCGTCACTGCTCTCTTCTTTAAAGAAGCCGCTGCGGATCGTTGCTATTGATTCTCCTCCAACACAGACGTTTATGGGCGGCGAAGATCCGGTTGCATGGAGAGAGAGAGTTACCAAGCTTCTTGATCTCTACAAGTATCACAATCGAAAAATGGTTAGCGTAGAAGTACTCGATCCTCGCGCCAAGCCGGTTGAGCTTGATCGGCTTGGCATGAAGCCAGGCAATCTCTTGTACCTTCAGTATGGTGAGGGTGATGCCAAGGTTGTTAATCGTCTTAATCAGATTGACGAGCAGTCAATCACAAATGCAGCGTTGAAGCTGACTCGCGGAGAATCGAAGAAGGTTTACTATGTAGAAGGTCATGGCGAGCCGCAGCTTGAGTCGGTTGCTGAAGGTGGAATGAAAGAGTTCGCGGATGCCCTCGGTGATGAGAGCGTTAAGGTTGAAGGGCTGAGCCTTGCGCAGACCGGGGCGGTTCCGAGTGACGCTGCTGCCGTGATTCTAGCAGCGCCTGAGCGTAATCTTCCGCAGGTTGAGCTGGACGCGCTTAGCAAGTATGCGGAAGACGGTGGACGTCTTATCCTTTTAGCCAATATAGAGGACCGTAATTCGTCGAGTGTTCGTGACCTTGCCGGAAAGTTCGGAATCGATATTGGTAATGACTTGATTTTAGACGAACAGCTAAAGCTCTTTTCAAGTCCAGGAATCGGTGTGCAGTTTTCCGCACGAGCCTTTGGAGTTCATGCCATAACATCTGGCCTCTCTAAAGCAGACCCGCCCGTGTTTTCATTTGCTTCGAGTGTAACCGGTAAGAAAGATGCCGCTGAGGGTGTTTCTTATACAGAGCTTCTTAAGTCAGGGGCCAGGTCATGGGCCGAGAAGAGCCTGGATCTGATCTTCTCAGCGCAAGAGCCAACTGCAGCAAAAGATGCCAGCGATGTAGCCGGTCCAATATCCCTAGCAGTGGCGTATGAAAAGAAGCTTTCAGCTGGCAGCGGGGATGACTCGTTCGAAAAGATGTCGCGAATCGTAGTATTTGGTGATGCTACCTGGGTGCAAAACGGAAATCTTGCCGTCACAGGTAATCGGGATCTCTTTCTTAGCGCTGTTAATTGGACGCTTGGAGAGGAAGGTGGTGTAGTGATTGGACCTAAGAGCATGCGGCCTTCCACAGCTCGGTTTCCCGTGTCTGATTTTAATATGATCCTTGCGCTAAGCTTCATCGGACCTGAGCTCATCTTGTTACTCGGGTTGTTTATCTGGTGGAGACGCAAGGTGGCATTGGCATAAGGGTATGAACGTAAAAAAAACTCTCTTTCTGGCACTGATATTGGGGCTAGCGGTGGTGTACCTAACCCAGGTTTCATTGCCTTCGCGTGAGCAATCGGCAAAGCACAATATCGCCCTTCGTGGTGTAAAGGCAGTAGCTTTACGCGAATTGAGTGTCGCACGGCGTGAATATGCCGGGGCAGAGGAGTCAACGTATAAGCTTGAAAATGCTGAGCCGATAGCGAACGCTAGAAGAACAGATGCGGGCATGGCCGATGTGAGTGCTGCTATCGGCACATGGTCGGTCGCAGGAAGAGGAAATATGGCTCTTGATGAGCCCGGAGTCCGCGATCTGCTAACTACCCTTGAGCGGTTGACCGTGGAGGGTCCCGTAAGTGAGAGCGAACTCGACAAAGATTTTTCAGTGTACGGTCTGCATAGCCCAGTTCTGACGCTGACAATCGGTGCAGCCGGGCCGGCCGCAGAATTGGTTGAGGTAGCGTTCGGCAAGAAGAATGAATACCTCAGCAAGCGCTACGTTAAGATATCGGGCCGCAGCGGTGTATACCTTGCAGATGAAGGTGCTTTTGGCGCGCTTAACAAGAGCTTGAAAGATATCCGTTCAAAGAATCCAATCGCTTTCTCTGATGATACGATTAAATCCTTTGTAGCTGCATCAGCAAAAGGAACGGTAACCGTCGAAAAAGAGTCATCAAAAGAGTGGCGCATAATGGATCCTTACATCCGCCCTGCATCTGCCCTGGCTGTGAAGACACTTCTGGATTCATTGCGTTCGCTGCGTGCAGTTGAATTTATTGACCGCGGCAGAGAGGCATACAAAGAGTATGGTCTTGCTACGCCACGTGCATCTGTAAGGCTTTTCTACTCTGATCAGAGAGTGCCAGGGCACCTCGAAGTTTTGATAGGTGCTTCAACAGTGGGTGCACAGAGCGGTGAGGTAACTTATTTTACTTTCACGGGCGCGCCATCAATTTATAAAGCGAGCACCAGTGACCTTACGCCGTTTATGGTGACTGCAGACGATCTTCGTGAGCGTAAAATTTTGAATGTAAAAGTAGCTGATATTCAAAAAATTGCGGCATCAGGACCTTCTGTAGCCAGTGTTGAGGTCGAAGCTAATGCTACTGACTGGACTGTGAATGGAAAGAAGAGCGATCCGTTCTTCGTTGAGCAGTATCTAAACGACCTGGCAAACCTTGAGGCAGCGCAGTTTACGACAGAGCCGGCGGATTCATCTTTTGAGAAGCCGTATATGACAATCGTAATAACCAAGAAGGGAGAGGCCAAAGAGCAGATAACTCTCGTTGTTGGAGCTGAGGTCGTTACCCGCTCGGGTGCACATCGCTTCATGCAAGTAGCGCCGGATGGCGAGCCCGTCTTGGTCAGTGATATTGAGGCTAAACGGATAGTTCCACACGAGGAGGCCTTAATCGAGAAGGTAAGTGCAGCTCCGACACCCCTAGGGGTGCCTGATGTTGCGCCAACCGCCCCGTAAGGGGTAATGATATGGCTCTATGACTAAGCCTTTGCCTTGCTTGCCAAGGTCGGCGCTAACCTCTCGGTTGAGATGTTTAAAAAGCTCTTCCTTACGCTCCTGACGTGTGCCCTTGGTGGAGCAGTCGTAGCCTCGTTGTTTGCAACTTGGGGATACTTTTATCTAACGCGCGATCTACCGAAGCTAACGCGAATCGAAGATTATAAGCCTCCCGCCGTTACTCGGGTGTTGAGTAGTGAGGGCAACCTGCTGGCAGAGTTTTTCTCAGAGCGACGCTACCCGGTAAAGCTGCAAGAGGTTCCTGACCTAGTTCGAAGTGCATTTCTTGCGGCTGAAGACGCCTCGTTCTATCGCCACTCAGGCATCGATCCAGTGAGTATCTTGCGCGCGGCTGTTAAAAACATGCAAAGCGGCAACGTAAAACAGGGTGCCTCGACGATTACTCAGCAAGTTGTTAAGAATCTTCTCCTTACGCCTGAGAAGAGTTTGGTTAGAAAAGCTAAGGAAGCGATCCTTTCGTATCGTCTGGAAAGACGCTTTTCTAAGGATGAGATCTTTGAGATCTATCTTAATCAGATATTCTTCGGTAACAACGCCTACGGCATCAAGGCTGCCGTTCGCCTCTATTATCACAAAGAGCTTCCAGAGGTTTCGCTTGCCGAGGCGGCTTTCTTGGCTGGCTTGCCAAAGGCGCCCAGCAGCTACTCGCCACTGAAAAATTATAAGCGCGCTAAGCAGCGTCAAGTGCAGGTTCTGCGTCAGATGGTAGAAGCTGGGTTCATCACCCAGGCGCGAATGGATGATGCGGTCAGAGAGCAAGTCACTTTTTATCCGTCAACGCAGCAAAATGTTTTCGGTTCGCCCTACTACGTAGGTGAGGTGCGACGGGTTTTTGCAGAGAAGTGGAAGGATCTTGATCTGGACGCTGATGGTCTTGAGGTAACAACCGCGGTGGATGCTGCTGCTGATCGCTTTGCGATGCAGGCGCTTCGTAAGGGATTGCGAGAGGTGGACAAGCGACGTGGATGGCGCGGCCCGCGGGGGCGCATGACTGAGAGCGCATACCTTGCAAATAACAGTTCTATTATTCCGCAAGAAGGAGAGGTATATCCAGCACTGGTTCGATCGGTTAGTCGAGGAATAGCAAAAGTTGTTCTTGGTAAGCAGGTTGTAACCGTTGACACCAACGAATCTACGTGGGCAAAAAAGTTCTTACAGGCAGATGATACAACACGCTTTGCAGCGCCTGCGGATATCTTAAAAGAGGGTGACCTTGTTGAAGTCGCTCTGAAAGAGCTGCCTGCCTCCAAAGACCAAAAGGCAGGCAAGCGTTTTGTTCTTGATCAAACTCCGGAGGTCGAAGGAGCTGTGGTGCTTTTAGACCCGTTCTCTGGTGCTGTGCGTGCAATGGCCGGTGGATACGATTACAATCAGAGCCAGTTTAATCGTGTTACGCAATCGCTGCGGCAGCCTGGTTCTTCTTTTAAACCCGTGGTGTATCTGGCTGCTATCGACAAGTACAAGTATCCGCCAGCTACTACCGTGCATGATAGCCCGCGCACCTTCCGCGTTGGAGATACCTTTTGGACGCCCGGTAACTTTGATGAAAAGTTTCTCGGTCCGATAACCCTTCGGACTGCGTTAGAGAAGTCTCGAAACCTGGTGTCAGCAGATATCGTATCTCGCATTGGAGTTGACGCGCCGATTAACTATGCCCGCATGCTTGGAATTACAAGTCCATTGGGGCGCAATCTTTCGCTGTCGCTAGGAAGTGGAGAGGTAACCGTTTTAGAGATGTCTCGTGCATACGGGGTGCTTGCTGCAAAAGGCGTGTCGTTTAATTCAGTCTTTGTTACCCGCATCAAGGATCGGTACGGCCGGGTGTTGTACGACTATGAGCATGAGCGCTTGGGAAGCGCTCATCAGGTGCTGGATGAAAATAGCGCGTTCGTGCTGACAAACATGATGAAGGGTGTGATTGAGAATGGTACTGGATATAAAATTAAGGAGCTGGGGCGACCAGTAGCTGGCAAAACCGGAACATCCAACGATCAGATGGACGCTTGGTTTATTGGCTTTACTCCGAACTGGGTCTGCGGAGTCTGGGTGGGATTCGACCAGAAGAAGCAGATTGGGGCTAAAGAAACAGGTGGAGTGGTCTCAGCACCCATTTGGCTCAATTTTATGCGTGAATTTTTAGCGCACAGCAAAGATCGGAGCAGTGATGGCCTTGAGCGCGAGGCGAGAGAAGAGGCCGAACGTATCGGAATTGAGTATTCACCACCAACAGCAACAGAGCAGCTTGACTTTAGCGCTCCCGACGGAGTCGAAGCGTTCTGGGTGGACAAATCAAGTGGCAGACGCACCGCAGAGGGCGCGCCTGGCGCTATCCTGGAGTATTTTGTAAAAGGTACAGAGCCTTCTGAGGAGGCACCAGCTCCGTCAGGCGACGATGAAGAGAGTGCTAGCTCTTACTTTGAGTCGCCCGAGCTGTAGCAGCGAACGGATCTGCAGGGTTAGCGCCCACCTTCTCTGATAAAGACTGTGAGCTTGATGATTCGATCGCCTTCACCGAGTTTTTCAAGAACATCGCGTCCACCAACTACCTTACCAAAGATGGTGTATTGCCCATCTAAATGTGGGGCATCGCCTAAAAGTAAATGAAATTGGCTTCCGCTTGAACGGCGCTGGGGATTAACCAGTCGTCCGCTTGCTTGAGACCTGTCGGGAGCTCGGGCCATCCCCAAGGTTCCTGGAGTGTGGTGCCGAGCGCTGAATTCAGGTGGCAGGGAGTATCCGGGTCCTCCAAATCCGTTTCCACGTGGATCACCGCCTTGAATCAGGTAGCCCGGCTTAAACAGATGAAAAAAGAGCTGGTTGTAAAAGCCCTTATCCGCAAGATATTTGAAGTTGGCAACGTGCCAGGGTGCCTCTTCTGGAAAAAGCTCCATGAAGATGCTCCCTCTGGAAGTTTCTAGGATGGCGCTTCGAATCTTCAGCAGTTCAGATCGCGGCGGCAGCTCAAATGGCGGCTCAGAGTCGGCCAGGGCAATTGAGTGGTAGGGTAGGAAAACCGCTACAAGTATCAGTAACCACAGGGTTAGTTGAAAAGTCGGTTGCCTTGATGGATGCATTACACCCTGATAACGGTTGCTGTTAAATGAAATTGCTCTCATATCTGCTTTTCCTATAATCCCTCGTCGCTGGTCCTTAAGGAAGCCTGATAGCGCAGTAAACCCCAGGGTAGTGCAACCGGCTCTACCGGTGACCGGAAAGTAAAAGTTGGGTTGATTTTCAATATTTGGTGAGAGAGGTAGAGATACATAGAGCGAGAGCCGGAAGTGTATCCGCAAATCGACTGAGACCTCGGCGGTAGCCCAAGGCTTTCGCCGCAGGAAGGGGGGGATCTCGCTTTCCTAGCCTATCCCGTTGGAGAATATAGATTTTCTCGCTAGCGGCATCTGCGCTGCATTACTATAGTATATGAGGCGGCAACCGTTCGTGGTGGTCGTTGCCTATGAATAGGTCTATCTTGGAACAAGATACGATGTGTGGAGCTTGCAATGCTCTCCGCCGATTCCTTTGGGCGTTTAGCTTTCTGTTTTAGGTGGCTCGTTGATCGGGTTTTGTAAAAGATGCATCACCACGTGGCTCATAGCTTCCGCTGTGGCGATGACCTGTGCAGATCCTGCGGCATACGCTGAAGAGCGCGAGCTGCCAACGCAACGCTCTGCTCTCGATGCGGTATTACTGATAGATGCCTCGGGGTCAATGAACCTTACTGATCCGATGCGACTCCGCTATCAGGGGGCGAAGCTCTTGCTGCAGTTTTTGGGTGAGAAGGATCGCGTAGCGGTTGTATCTTTCTCTGATAAAGCAACTATTGTTCGGGACCTCCAGCCGTTTACAGCGAGCACTGCTTCGCAGGTCGAGCAAGATATCGAGGGCATCAAGGCAGAGGGTCGATTTACCGATCTTTTTGAGGCTGTAAAGACAGGCAAGCAGGTGCTTGATATGAATCCGCGCGAAGATGCGCAGCGGGTGGTTATCCTGCTCTCTGACGGAAAGATGGAGCCCGATCCTGCAGTTGGTCTTCCCATGGCGCGTACGCAGGACCTAGTTGACGAAATCTTGCCAGAGCTAAAGTCGACAGAGACTAAGGTTCATACCCTAGCTTTTAGCGAGGGGGCTGATAAAGAGCTGCTCTCTGAGATCGCTGGCGCAACAGATGGGTTAAACTGGTTTACCCTTTCGGCTGCCGATATTCACAAGTCCTTTGCGGATCTCTTTCTGGCTGTAAAGCGTCCACAAGTTGTCGCGATGACTAGTCGTGGATTTAGGTTAGATGAGGACGTTGAGGAAGCAACATTCTATGTAAATCGTCAAGAAGGTGGCGTTGTAACCCTCGTCAGTCCAAAAAATGATGAGATGACTGCTGAGTCTCATCCAGAATGGATAACGTGGTTCTCTGGTCAGGGTTTCGATGTGATTACGATGAAAGAGCCCGATCCTGGTGATTGGGAAGTTCGCGGCGTTGTAGCAACTGATGGCTTTGCCACAGTGCTTACCAATCTCAAACTACTAACCGATTGGCCTTCGATCATCAGAGCAGATGATAAAGTCTTGGTTCAGGTGCGGCTCTATGAAGCTGAGAAGCCCGTAGCGATACCTGAGATGAGTGGGGTAATCAAATATGCATTTCAAGTAACCCCAACAGATAAGGTTTCTGAGCCGATAGTTCGAGACGTTCTGAATGATGAGGGCAAGAACGGCGACCGTGTTGCTAAGGATGGCATCTTTTCAGGGGTTGTTTCATTTGCTGAGCCCGGAGAGTATCGTTTAACAGTCGTTGCGCGAGGGCCGACATTCCAGCGCAGCCAGCAGTTGCCGTTCCGTGTGCGCCCGCGCTTGATCACTTTGCAGATCATCCCGCCTTTAGAAGAAGATACGCACATCATCGAAGACACCTCCCATGAAAATGGGGCTGAACACGCCGAAGAGGGCGAAGAAGCTGCAGCTGATACTGAAGCTCAGAAGAAGAAGATCCCAGTTGTTAAGGGAGACCCGCGCTACGTTTTTCGAGTTGAGTTGAGCAAAGAGGTAACAGCTTTTCGAATGGTCGATGTAAAGTTGATGGCTAAAGCAGGCGACCGGCGTCGTTATGAACTGCCGCTTAAGCGCTCGCTCAGCAATCAGCTTCAATATGAGTTTCAAGCTGGAGCGCTTCCCGAGGACGGACAGTACCTGCTTCAAGCCTTCCTAAACGCAGAGACAAAGAAGCGTATAGAAGTTGAAGCTGACAGCAAGAAGGTAATCTTTGAGCGTGGCTCTGAGATTCATAAAGCAGATACCTCAGTTCGGGTGGTGTTGCAGCAGGAAGAGAAGAAGGAGGAGCCTCCTGGGCTCCCGCTGCTTCCGTTGGGAGTTGTGACTGGTGCTAACTTAGTTGCGTATCTAATCGGTATGAAGTTAACCGCTGGTGGTAAGCAGAAGGGGCTCTCTGCTGGAAGCAAATATCGACCTTCGCAGCAGATACTCGATGCTATTGCAGCGCTTGAGACACAGGCATCTGCATCTGAGATCGATCTTTCCAATCCGATCTTTGCAGGTCTTGAAGATTCTCTCGAGGCAATTACGCCTGATGCGCAACCAGCAGAACCGGCAGCGGCTCCAGCAGCTCCTGCAGAGCCTCCTCAGGCAGCAGCTGCTAGTGCTGATACAGCAGAGACACCAACAGTTTCGGAAGAATCCTAGGGAGTTAGCGCATGGAGATTCTGATCCTCATTCTTGGGATTATCGAAGCCGGGGCGGTTGGGTTTCTGATATTTAATCGAGCAAAGGGCATGAACTCGGGCAATATCGCCGCGCATGGAAATGCCATAGACGAGCTACAACAAAAAAAAGAGATATTTGAGCGTGCAAGCACTTTGCGTGCAGAGCTGCTCGACCCGTCTCAGATTAAAGACCAAGCGAAGGCATACCTGATTGCTCGTGAATCGCTTAAGGCTGAGCGTGGTCGAGTTACTATTACTCAAGCAGAGCTTGAGACTATCGAGGTGCGACTGCGAGAGTTAGATGAGATTGCGCGCGAGCTTGACGCAAGCATGACCGAAACAAAAGAAGAGATGAAGATCCTAAAGCGCAAGGAAGGTGAGTTGGCTTCTAAGAATGAATCGTTGCGCGGACAAATAAGTGATTCAACTACAAAGATGGATGCCATTATCTCAGAGATTGAGTTGTCGGCGCAGATGCAAGAGCAGGTGGTAAGTCTTAAAGCTGAGCTGGCTCAAGCTGAGGTACAGATAGAGAATTTAATGGGCGAGATCCAGAAAGGAAATGATCAGTATTTTATCTTGAAGAAGCGTTACGATGCGCTTGACATTGAATACGCGCAGCTTTACGAGAAGTTCGCCGAACAGCAAGGCTAGTTAGCTTTAGGGATAGTAAGTTCAATTCATTTTTTCCAAGTAGTTTAACCGTGGTCGCCGGCCGATCTATTAGGTCGAGAAATCCTCAACAAGGTATGAGTTAAGGTTTAAAGATGTGTGGCCTATCCCTCTGGGCTAGGGCTTCAACGGTAGCGGCAGAGCCGAAGCTGTGCCGCTAAGTCGTGAAAGATAGCATTTCACATACACGTCTGCGGTGCCGTACCAAGGAAGCGGAGTTTAGCAGTCATCAGGAGCCGGCTCGAAGGCGTCGTACTCGGGCAGTTCATCTAAATTTGTAGTGGCCTTGTCGAATCATAGTGAGTGCGGTGTGGCTCGACTCTACTCGCCACAGGCCCTTGCCGTGAGCTTGTCGAACGGTCGCTCGAGCGCTCGCCGAAGTCAGGCCGAGGGTGGCTGAACGGCATCCCGGACTTTCGTTTGTCGCTACGAGCGAGATCGGGGCATTTCCCTCATCGTGTGCAGAGAAGTATCATCGGTAGTATTTATCGACATGCTCCCGGTTCTTGGCTGTGGATGGGAGCTCAAGGGGGGGCTACCTAAGTAGCGCTATTGTTTTCAGAGATTTTTTACAAGAGCTCGTATCGGCGTAGCAGAGTGTTGCGCCAGTTTGATAGTCAGAGAGGGAGCTTCTCGAATGCTCCTCGTGTTAGTGCCATCGTAATGCAGTCCATGCCCTTTCCAAATCCGTTCGGAATTGCCGCCCCCACTATCGTGAATCTGAAATGCTCAAAGAATGGACGAGAGTGTTGACTTGTATTAATAGACACGGTTGAGACTGCTTGATCTGAAAAGAGTCGGCGTAATCTTTCGACAAGCAATTCCCTTCCTATTCTTTTGCCGTGCAGATTTCGGTGAACCATGCCCCAGCACAACCACCCTTCGGAACCTTTTTTGTAGTGACCGCCGCATGCGCGGACAGCGTCATCAATGACCACAACAAAAAATTCACTATTTGGATGACTGAGAAAAGTTTGAAACTCTGCTAATTCATCATGGTCGAAGAAGTCAGGGGCGTTGCTCTGAAATATTTCGACGCAGGCGTCTGAATCCTCCAGCTTAAAGGGTCTTATTTGCATATGGCGCCCTTCCGAGAGTCGTAACATAGTGATAGCTGGCTTACCTGAGCAGGGATACGTGATTCCTCAAATTAGCATGTTACCGAAGGGGTTGTCGGATGCCTCACATTCGGATGTTACCGAAGCATTCTTAAGTAGTAGTCGTAGTTGGGAAAAGATCTGCTTCTTCAGAACGACTGGATTA
>JBIKWG010000303.1:0-3147 GCA_044356425.1 Bdellovibrionota bacterium
TCCGCCATACGGTATCCATTGTTCGGGGTTAGGCTTAAGATATCCACCCCTGGAGCGTACACGTCTACTGCAAAACCGCCGGCAGACCAGCCTGCCCGCACTTCATTGCGAGCATGGGCCCCAACTACGACAACAGCGCGCGAATTTTTAGGGTAATAGAACCTAGCGTCAACCGGGTCATTTCCTGCGCCGAATACCACCCAGACTCCGGCCTGGTAACAAAGATTCAGAACCCGTTCCAGGTCAGGATCCGTCGACCCTCTGAAACCAGGCCCCCAACTATTATTAATAATCTGGGCTCCGTTTCGAAGGGCGTAGAGTATCCCTGCCACCCCTGCAGATATCCCACTAGCAGCGCTACCTGCTCTTACAGGCATAATAATAGACTCAGGAGCTACTCCCAGAACGCCCCTTGCAGCGTTTTTTCTAGCCGCGATTACCCCAGCGACATGGGTGCCGTGGTAATCACCAACCGCTTCTTGAACATTTCCATCCCGTCCAACAAAATTCCAGCCATTAATGTCATCAATATACCCATTACGATCATCATCGATCCCATTATTAGGAACCTCGCCCCTGTTTCTCCAAATCGCTCCACGTAGATCGGTATGAGAGATATCTACCCCCGAATCAACGACTGCGACCACAACCCCTCGGCCTCGACTTACGTTCCAAGCCTGCGGCGCTCGCACTGAAAAGAGTCCCCATTGCTCCGAAGACGGTGTTGGTATTGGTAATGGGGTGCTTTGAGCTTGAGCGAGCTGCATTTTAGGATCAAACGCCACCCGTTTTATTAACGGCAACCTCTCTGCCTGCTGACGACACCTCTCCATCTCAAGAGGGCTAACCAGATCCAAAATATACGTGTGAACGAAGCCAGGAATAACCTCCGCAGGATTCAGCGGCTGGGCGCTCGGACGATTAAAACTAGCAACCTGCTCTAGAAACCGACGCATCTCAGCTTTCGCTGCATCAAGACTCACCACTCCAGGATTATTCTCTGTCCTGTAGAGTGGTCGAATCAATCTAACCCGACACCCAGAGAAGAACGTGTCAAAATCTTTGAGCGTTGGAGCAACCTGAACAAACGAGCGCTGGCTGTTGACGACTGAACTTATCGACACTGGAAAATTCTCTTCCGCCTCGATAATGAGGCGCCCAGCAACGACATCTGGATCAATCCGTGGAGGCACCGGCTGAACAGTAGTCCCACCACCACCGCCACTTCCTGGAGCAACAGAAGCCCTTGGACTTGGACTCGGACTCGGAGTTTGCGCAGTTACACCAGCAAGAGGGATAAGCACGGCGGCGACTAAGATGAAAAAGATCGGATGCAAAATGCTTTTAGCCATGGGTCTCCAATTTCTACATACCGGCAAGAGATTCACCTCTTGTCATGGGAAGGGCAAAAGAAACTCCCTTTGCCAGGCTTCCAGAGTGTTAATCTACGGAAGCTCGACTAATACTCAGCTACCTAGGCATCGGATGAAGCAAGAGGCAGCTAAAGGCCCACTGCGGCCATCCTGCTCGATAGTGGGCACCTCAGAGAGCAGTTAGCTACCAAATTGGTACCCTGTACCTTTTTAAAGCCACTAACCACTTGATATCCTAAACATTTCTCCATGCCCTGTGGCACCCAAAAAGGTACAGGGTACTAAAAAGGCAGGCCGTCAACGGGCCGCGGGGTATTGTGCTTCAGCTCAGGGCATCTCCCTTGTTACATCCCACCAACTTTCCTCGCGTTGAAATCGTCTTAAGGCACTGTCTCGGACTGGGGCAAAACAGTAGCCACGTCCGGAAGTCTTCGGCCCTCTAATCGAGCGATGTTATCTTTACTAAAGGCCGTCGCGTTCGCTTGATAAGCCAGTTGAGTCGCTACGAGATATTCGTGAGTGCCCTGGGTTATAGTCGCCGTGTCTTTGTCAATAAACGCAATCTCGTCGGATAATTCAGCTTGTCGACTGTCGTGAGTTATCAAGATGGTCGTGGGCTGGTAGTCAAAGACCCCTGAGTTTTTTAGATTCTTCACAGCTATTAAAAGGTTAACGGCAGTTTCTTGAGAAAGCGCTGAGAACGGCTCATCGAGCAGGAGAACTTTCGGGCGGGTCATGAGCGTCCGAATTAATGAAAGCCTCTGTACCTCTCCAGGTGATAACACACGACCACCACCCTTTGCTCCGAGCTTTTGACCCAAGATGTCTTTCCAATCAGGCACCCCGAACACGAAAAGCAAGCGTTCAAAAAGCGCTCTATCAGCCTCTTTCATGCCGCATTTGGTGAGGAGATTTTCCTCTAGTGTAAATCCATCGATTGTTTCAGGCTTCTGCGGGGCGTATCCCACGTACTGTTCGAGCCACTTCTTCTCGTTTATCTCGCGCAACGGAACTTCGCGGTCTCCATCCAGGAGCGATATCTTTCCTCCTTCGGGGGATTTAGTAGTGGCAAAGATATCAAATAGGGTCGATTTACCAACTCCTTCTCCAGCGAATAGAGCCATAAAGCTTGATGGTCTGATCTCGAGTGAAGCGAAGTTGAAGATCATCCGACGCTGTGGTTGATTCTGGTCCTCGTAGGAAAATGTGATGTCTGTGGCCCTCAATCCAACGGCGGGACTGTTCAGCTCTTGCCCCGCTGAAGATGTCTGTTCCTTTTTCTCCCCTCTCATCGTTCGAAGTATCTTCAAAAACTCGCTATATCCCGCCAAGTTGCCAAGCGAGCGCATGAGAGGAAACACGCGGTACGTAACACTGGTGACTATTCCCGTAAACAGGATCGTCTGAGCACCAGCAGTCGCTTGAAGGTGTGACAAAATAGCTGTCATACAGTACCCAACGGTTAACGCAGTTCCGATGGCGAGCGCGCCAAACTTCTTGCTGTGCGCGAGGCTCTCATTGGATATTATTTCCGATAATTCCTTTTGTCGCTCTTGGAGAAGGTGCCTCGACCCCGTCAGTATAGCCGTCCGAGATTTACTTATATCAGTAAGGTCTGTGTTGATGGTTCGAAGCTGGCTCGTTTGTGCGGCCAGTTTCGAATCCATCCGCTTCATGGTGTGGATATTGTACATGATGAGCGCTATTGGAGGAGTGAGCATCGCGCCCGTGAGCCATATCGCTGTGGGCGAAATCTCCTTGTACATGGCGAACC
>JBIKWG010000089.1:0-10998 GCA_044356425.1 Bdellovibrionota bacterium
CCATCTTCGTGCAGTTGATGCCCTAGCCCGCTCAGAGCTTCATTATCGGTCACTTCTCGAGCGGCCAGGGGTCGCGTTTGCGCGGGTCTCTAGCGATGGCTGCTATGAGTACCTAACCCCTTCACTTGCTGAGATGATAGGACTTGGGGTCGACGAGCTCTCTGCCAAGAGAGTAAGGCTGTGTGACTATGTACATCCTGACGATACTTCCGTTGTAGATGCCCTGCTCGCTCACCGCGAAGGAGGCTCGCATGCGCAGCCCTACGATACTGAGCTACGACTTCGCACCCCTGATGGAACCTATCGCTGGTTCACCGTGCGACAGCAGCCACTCACAAGCTCTAAGGGCCACATTGAATTCGTAGACATCGTTGCATCAGATATAACCGCAACGAAGCTGTTAGAGCGCGAAATTAGAGAGCTACGGCCCCTGGCGGCAGCAGGGCAAAAGGCAGCTGAACTGACCCATGACATTAGAAATCAGCTCACTGCGGCGCTGGGAAACCTTGAACTTGCCCTCTCCACGCAAAACGGTACAACGACTAGCGGAACTACGGCTTCGCTGCTGGCGTGCAAGGCATCGCTCTCAACTGCCCTGGAGCTCTCACGAGATTTTTCAACGCCCTTGTGTCCAGATACCAACATCGGCGCATCCTCGTGCGATATTGCACTCGTGGTTGCAGAGACTACGGCTCTTTTCTTGAGCCAGCTGCCGCCCTCGGCAGAGCTTCGCTTAGAGTACATCCCGGCAGTTACAGTTCCCATTTCACGGGCTCAACTGCAAAACGCTCTGCTTAACCTTCTAATCAACGCGCGCGATGCCCTTCCGAGTCAAGGAGGGTGCATAACTATTCGCGGCAAGAAGGCAGACTGCGGCAGCTCTTGCTCTGTAGCACTAACGATTTCCGACAACGGCTATGGCATCCCTGCAGAAATCCTTCCAAAAATCTTCGAACCGTACATAACTACCAAGCGCGAATCAGGAGGAACCGGATTGGGACTTGCATCAGTACGCTCGAGCATTACCCGTGTTGGTGGCGAAATATCTCTCGCGAGCGTTCAAGGCAGCGGAACAACCTGTAGCCTCTCACTGCCCATCTGCGATGATTATCCTAACGCAGCGGCCACTGCTCGTACCGTTAATCAGATTGGTCTGCCGCAGCCACTATCCATGCTTATAGCTGATGATGAGCCCGCCATCCGCTCAATGCTTGAACTTGCACTTCAGAGAAAAGGGCACGCTGTCGTCTCTGTTGCAGACGGAGCAGCGCTACTTAAATGCGTTAGCGATCCACTTCACGTGTTCGACGTAATTTTACTAGATGAATCGATGCCTGAGTCGCCTGGAAGAACACTGGTGCACAACGTCAGAGCCCTTCGACCTACTACTCCAATTATTATTACCAGCGGCAACTACACTGTTGCTCAAGAGTTAGCGGCTCTTGGGCCAAGAACTCAATTTCTAGCCAAACCGTTCGATCTCGCGCAACTTGACGAGGCCATCGCCGTGGCGTTTCAGCATTCCTAGATAGCCGTTTCGCTCGACACCCTAGCCAGGTGCTATGGCTGTTCGTTTTCGAATTAAACATCGCCATGCGCCGCATGAAGGCAGGAACCGCATTGTAAACTTACAACGAGCAGGGCTAGGTTTTGCACCATCGTCGGATATCTGACGATTTCTTTAGAGCTACAGCACTACGCTTAACGACACCCCAATGGGGCGGCTATGGTCAGGAGGCACCTCACCGTGCAAGCGATTCAAAACGCGCGGTCTTCTGCTTTTTCTTATTCTCTTTCTCCTGCTTGCGGAGCTCTGCTTCTTTCTGACGTTTCTTTTTGAGCTCTTCGCGCTGCTTTGCTTTCTCTTCTCGAAGCTTCTTTACCTCAAGCGCACGTTGTTGCCGTTTGATTTCGGCGAGCTGTTTCTTATCGTATTTTGGAATAGGCGTAGGGGGAATAACCTGCTGTCGATACTGACTCGGGACCCGCGACAGCGATTCAACGAAGTGGATATTGCCCGATGAGTCCATGTAGCGCACCTGGTCTGAGATTGCACTGCGACAGGTTACAATCAAGGCCAATGCTAGAACGAAAAAATATTTTGTCTGCCTCATAAGCGGTCCCATTGCGCACTCTCCTATAATAGTAGGTGCTCTTAGCTTGTTACGCAACCAGCTTAGCCAACACCTTCTTGGCTAAAGACAAGGGCATCCTACCAACCGAGGCGATATTTTCAGCTGTTGCCTTCTTAATCGCCTCAACACTGCCAAATTCTTTAAGTAAACGCGTGCGTCGCTCTGGACCTAGTCCACTAATATCATCAAGCGCCGAGCGAAATACGCGCCGCGACCGAGTGTCTCTATGAAACGTAATAACGAATCGATGCACTTCGTCGCGAATACGCGATAGAAAACGGGTTACAAGTGCCCCCTCTGACAGCGGCATAGATTCATCGTGTCCAGGCACAAAAAGCCGCTCTGGCTTGCGTTGAACATCTGCAGAAGCCACGTCACTATCGGTGCGCATCTTTGCCAAGGCCACGATAGGAACACTCAAACCCAACTCGTCACGCGCCGCTACTGCCATGGAAAGCTGCCCCGCACCTCCATCGATGACAAGCAGATCCGGAAGCTCACCATCATCCTTTCCACGCTTGAGTCGCCGCGCTACCACCTCATATATAGACGCAAAGTCATCTGGCTTCCCTTGTTGCGCCAACTTATAGCGTCGGTACTGGTTTTTGGCTGCAATCCCATCGATGAACACCACTACCGCACCCACGGTATCACTACCCTGAAAATTCGATATATCTACACATTCAACACGGCGAAGAGGGTTGGCGAGCCCGATTAAGGCTACCAGCTCATCGGCAACGGTATCCCACTCACTCTCAAGCGACTGCGAATGAATAAAAGCCTGCTGAGCGTTCAACTCGGCCATCGCGAGAAGGCGGGCCTTTGAACCCCGCTGCGGTACGTGCACAACTACTCTAGCTCCCCGTTGAATTCCCAGGCCACCCTCCAAAAGAGAAGAGTTTGCTAACTCAAAGGGAAGAAGGATCTCGCTTGGCACCTCCCGCCCAGAATCATAGAACTGCTGCACAACCGACTCTAGAGCCTCTTCGTTCCCAACATACAGGTCAGAAAAGTGAAAGGTCTTTGTCTCAGATATCCTCCCGTTTCGCACCAACAGCACACACACTGTCGCATTGGTGCCTTCGCGTTTAAACCCATATACATCGCGGTTCTCGCCGCGAAACGTTACAAGCGAGTGTCCGGCCTGAAACTTCATCAAGACGTCTATTCGATCACGCCACGCGGCCGCCTCTTCAAATCGCAGATCTTCCGCTGCCGCATCCATGCGTTGGGTAAGCCTTTTGAGTGTTGAGGCGCTGCGCCCTTCGAGAATTCCGATAGCTTCCTTCACAAGATCGCGGTACTCGCTATAATCAACCGGCAGACAGCAAGGCGCGCAGCAGCGCCCAATCTGATATTCAAGGCATGGTCGCTGGCGATTGTAGAGCACAGAATCGGTGCACGTCCGAAGCGGCAAAGCCTTCCTGATAACCTCTAAAGTATTGCGAAGCTCTGCGCTAAATGCGTAAGGCCCAAAATAGGTGGCTCCATCATCTTCTGCGCGTCTGACAAGCTCTAGCCGAGGCCCCTCTGCCGAATCATCAATACGTACCGACAGGTAAGCACGATCGTCTTTCAGTTTTATATTGTAGCGCGGTTTGTACTTACTAATAAGATCGCGTTCAAGAAGAAACGCCTGCTCCTCTGTCTGCGTAACGATAGTTTCAAACGCCGCCACTTTGCGAAGCAAATACTCGATCTGATAGCGGCCGTCGCCCCCACTAAAATACGTGCGCACTCGAGCCCGCAGGTCTTTGGCCTTACCAACATAGATAACCGCTCGTTCGCTGTCACGCATGAGGTACACACCGGGCAACTCCGGAGCAAGCGCTGCCTCCCTCCGCAGAGCTTCGAGACGGGGATCGCTAGGTTCAGCAGTCATAGCTTGATCACCGCTCAGTTTGTGGACGCATCTGAAGCGCGCGAACCAGCTGGACAGCGAAAGCGTCCGCCGGAAAAACTTTGGCGCGAACGTCAAGTGAAGCGATGAGCTGCAGAAGGTCCGCAGGCATCTCTCGCAGTTTTACTCCATCCTTGACCGTGCATACGATCGGCACATCAGGATGGCGCGCAGCGATGGCTCGAAGCTCTCCCTCTGTAAAAAAATGATGGTCGCGAAAGGCGACTGTCTCTAAAAGATGAAAGCCAAGCGTTCGCAAAGAGGCAAAGAAACCATCTGGATTCGCTATTGCTGCAAGCGCAATGACCGCGCGCGGCCGCAGCTCTCGCCCGTCAGAGAGAAACTTCACGGCATCACCCTCGAGTGACGAGCGATAAGCCTTTATATGAACCGGCAGAAGCGACAAGAGTCGTGAATCGATCGGATTGCTAACCCCTGCAGCGTCAAGCACCCTTCGCTCAGTTGCTATCACAATATCTGCGCGACGCAGACCGCTAGCGATGGATTCTCGAAATCTTCCGAGCGGCAGCAGCCTTCCCCTGCAAAAATCTGCAATCGCCCCTTCACTGCCTACATACACGGACACGATGTCAACATCTCGATTCAGCGCGCGGTGCTGAAACCCATCGTCGAGTATTATCACGGTGCCCGCCGCATCCTGCTCAATCAGTTGAGCGCCGTCGGCGCGATTTCGCGCGACATAAACAGGTGCGACGCCACTCTGGAAAAGCACTATGGCTTCATCACCAACAGTGCGAGGGGTATCACTATGATATACTCGCTTAGGCCCCCGCTCTCGCCCCCCATAGCCACGCGAGAGGATCACCGGCGCATAGCCGCGATTTCGCAGCTCTCGCGCAATAAAGAGGCAGAGCGGCGTCTTTCCATTTCCACCAGCAGTTATATTGCCGATACTTACTACGGGCAGCGAGCTACGGTAACTTTTGAAGATTCCCCGATCATAGAGCCACCCACGAAAGGCCACCACCGCCCCGTAAAGCCACGATAATGGTGTCAGCAGACAGCTTGTAAAACTATCAATGATCATGACGCTTGTAATATAGATAGCACTCTCTCTGTAGAACCCCGATGACGCCGCCAAGCCTTTTGAGCTGCCAACCCACTAGCCGCGATCGACTGGTCGCCGCTGCTCAAGCGCGCAACTAGCGGTGCAATATCCTCTGTTCCAGACAAACGAATCACTCCTCCCTCATCAGCCAGGTCGCGCAACACCTCGTCAATAACCGACGTGTAAGGACCAACACAGAGTGGCGTGCCACACATCGCCGATTCCATCGGATTGTGTCCTCCGATATCAACAAGAGTTGCTCCAATAAAAGAGAGGTCACTTGCAGAATACGCCTGCGGCAGCATCCCATAGGTATCTAACAACAGAGTACCACAGTCGGCCCGGTCCGTCCCCTGCGCATCCGACCAGCGAGCTGCCTTCAATGTAACCTGCTGAATTTTTTTCCAGAAATACTCAAACTTCTCTGCATGACGTGGGGCAACTATCAACCGCAGCGCGGCCCCCTGCTGCTGCTCTGCAGCCACGGCTTGCAACCATGCGTGCTCTTCTCCAGGACGCACACTGCCTAACACCACGATCTTCTCTTGGGCCGTTATTCCGGGAAAGAGTCGCTCCCGCAGAGCAGCTCGTTCGTGCGGCAGCGGCGCTACGTATTCAACATCATACTTGGTGTGCCCAGTCACAAACACCCTACGTTCATCCACCCCTAGCTCACAATAACGCTCTCGCTGAAGCTGGTCGGGCACGCACACAGTTTGCACCCGTTGCAGCAGCGGGCAGATTACTGTCTTGAGCCGCCGATACCATTGAATCGTATAGTCAGAGATGCGCCCGTTAACGATGCTACACGCGATGCCGCGTTCAAGCGCCTGTCTCAACAGCTCCGGCCATAGTTCAGTCTCAGTCAGAACGAGCTGACGAGCTGGAGTATGTCTAAGCGCCCGCTTAACGCACCAGGGCGCATCAAATGGCAGAATCCGCTTATGAGTCACCAACGAACCAGCGCGTTCAAGCCCCGTTGGACTAGCACAGCTGAGCAAGATTCCATCAGCAGATTTCGGCGCGGTCGCCAAGCGCTCAAAGAGGGGCAGCAAGCCCTGTACTTCTCCTACCGATGCGGCGTGAAACCACCACGGCACAGGCGTAGCAATTTCATCCCATCCGCCCAACCGCTCGTGCAATCGAATGCGACCACGGGGCGAGCAGAGAAAGGCTGCCGTCGTCAATGGGGTGGCGATGGTAGTAAGCAGCTGATAAACGCTATGCATCATTCCAGTGCCTGTCCGCTTCTTCGGTGACTGCATGTAATGCTTCCTGAATCCGGTTACAAACTTGCTCGAGGTCATCAGAAGGAGTTACCTGCACCGGCGCTCCAAAGATAGCCACGCCGCGCGAAAACGGTCGAGGGATAATCATCCCATCCCACGATGAAAGTCGCCAACACCGATCAATTGAGTAGGAAAACGGATAGATGGGCCGACCACTTAAAAGAGCCAGCGATGCCACCCCCTCCTTACACACATAGCGAGGCCCCCTAGGGCCGTCGGGTGTTATGCCGAGATCCGACCCTTGCCGCGAGCGCCGCACCAGCTCGCGCACAGCGGCCATCCCGCCCCGAGACGACGAGCCAGCAACAGAATCGATCCCTAGTAACCTCACCGCTGCTGCAATAACGCGACCATCCCCGTGCTGACTGATGAGCATGTATGCCTTGCGCTGCCTCCACCTGCCAAGCGAGCGGTAACCCCACGGGGCCATGAGCATGCGTCCATGCCAAAACGCCATAATCATCGCCTCAGAGCCCGGGGTTGTTAGTCGCGGGTCGGTAAACCCTTTCCGCTCCCAGCGGATGGTGAGGCTAATGATTTTAATCAACGCAGCAGCAAGCCCCCCGAGGACCCCTACTTTTAGTGTCTGAATAAGCTGATTCTTCGCCATCCCCGGTACTCTAGTAACTTACTGGATACGCGTCAAAGCTGAGACAAAAACACTGTATAGAGGGCGCCAATGTACCAACACCCAGTCTAAATCTAAGGACCCATTGAACGAGTCATCAGACCCGACCTTCCTGTTTATAATCGCCAGCTCTGGCGCCCACAGGCATGAGTATGGTGCCATTTCGTGAGAAACGCCCTGCGCGGTGCGTCTTTTAACTTAGCCGAGGCTCTCCAGTCTTAACGCAGCGAGCGGCAGTTAAGGCAAGTCGCTTTCACCGTCGGAGTTTCAGTCACGAGATAAGGAAGATGTGAGGACGCCACATAGAGAGCTCTCCCCATGGCGCCGATGCGCTTAGGTCCGCGCAGGGGAACTACTATGCCGCTGCGGAGCACGAGATAGGCAGAGACGCCTTTGGCTTCATATGCCGAACGATTAAGAACAGAGGCGCTAATCATCACTCTTACGCCCGCAGCACCGCCGCGTCCGCTTTGAACAACTATCGGCGGCTCAGCACGCAGGGTAATTGGCGTTAGCGCAGTCGAATCAACCCGGACAGCGCTTGCCTTGCGGGGCGCCGCATAGCATACGCTGTGATGGCCAAGTGGCGCGACAATCCAGCCAAGTGCGATTAGACTCCTTGTGGCACAGTATACAGAGGGTAACTTCCTGAAAAAAAGCGAGCAGTTCATACCTCCTTTAATCGACGGCCCGCGCCGGAAGTTGCCTGATTCACAAACCCTATTTTTTTCCAGCGCAGCGTAACTACTTCGAACAGAAAGAGACACGTCCTAAGCAAAAACGAATATTGGGCACTCCCGCCGCTCTCAATCATAGTAACCATAGCGCTTGCAACGCTGTCGGTTACCGCAAAGCTCGTTGTCACCGGCAATAAGGGTCAGCCTGTAGCCGCTTTTTTACTAGTGAGTTACGTAAGGGTATGGTCACTAGACTAGCGCGTTATTTCTGGTATCAAGAGGGTATGAAATCTGCGCAGTATGTTTTTCCTCCACGCAATGAAGTTTTACAGCCCCCTGAAGTAACTATTCCAGCCATGCCGCAACTGCGTGAAGCTGTGAAAAGAACGGCCTATGACTTAATGAGGCTGCCGACAATCGGACCAGCACTGCGGAGTGCGGCAGCTCAGCAGAAGTTCTTCCCGAATTTCCGCATCGATCAGCTCACTTTTTTGGCGGTCGAAAAGCTGGTGAGTGAGAATAGTTGCTGCATCGATGTAGGAGCACACGTTGGTGACGTCACCGAGATGCTAATCAAACGTGCCCCCAAAGGCCACCACCTCGCAATTGAACCCCTATCTGAGTGCGTTCAGCGACTACGGCAGCGCTTTGGGGAGGCAACAAACCTAACGATACTGCCCTTTGCGCTTTCGAATACATCCGGCCAGCAGCTCTTCAACGCGATATCCGAGTTCCCCGGTTATAGCAGTTTTGCTAAACGTGCTTTTCGAGGCGCCGAAGCCACCGTTGAGCAACGATCTGTAGAGACGCGTTGCTTGGATGAGCTGGTGCCTGAGAAGGGTCGGATCGATTTTATCAAGCTTGATATCGAGGGGGCAGAGCTTAAAGCGTTGCAAGGAGCCGAGAAGCTGCTGGCCAAAGCACGACCGACGCTGCTGCTTGAGTTTCAACGTACGGCAGCTCCCTACTTCGAGTGTTCACCGAACGAAATGTTCGACTTTTTAACCAGAGCCGGATACAAGATATGGAGCCTTGAACAGTGGCTCACGGGGCAGCCGCCACTGAAGCTGAACAAGTTGTGGGACCTCTTCGAGGGAGACCCCAACCTGTACCTTCTCTGCAGACCAAAAGAGATGCCTTAGCTAGCCCCCCAAAACGACGCTAGCACCCCGTTTATATACGCTTCGGCAACGGCATACGCACAGACAATAATAGTCATACTGCTTTACCTGATCTACAGCTGCCGCAGAGCTCGAAAAAAACAACAGCCAGGTGTGCTAACCCCCTTAAAGGGCTTGGCAATACCCAGCGTTATATCAGCCAATGATACACGCTGTGCGCTATTCACCATAACTCGTATGAGTACGGCGAGGGCTCTGTTTCTTTCTTATGGCTGTAAAAGACGAATTTCCTGAAGACAACTTCTTGCGGGCAACCCGACACGCTAATACTGCGCGTGTGCTTGCCCATCTACTCAGTTCAAACATGCGCGAACTGTTTCCGAAGGTTATAAAATCGGATGTTCGCATCTCTGCTGTTGACCGACAGGGCTGGTGTAACCTCACCTTCTGGGTCAACACCGCTGATGGTACACCGCTGTACGTGCTGCGGCTGTGCGAGCGGCCACCTGAACTCGACTCTCTGAGTGTGCCAAAATTTGAAAAAGAGCGTTACGTTCTAGGCAGGCTCTCAGCGTCTTTACTTGCTCCACGGGTTCCAGAGCACGGCAGTGGAATTATACATCTTACCATCCCGGGTCGTGGCGTTGTTACGTTCGGCTATCTCTTTCAAACGCAGCTCAGTAGCAGGGCGTGTCATGGTGACCATGGAGAGCGCCATCGACATGAGATATTCTCACAATTAGGGCGCATTGCGCGAGATATCCACTCAACGCAACTCGAAGGGTTTGGCTCTGACTTCGATGAGAACCTGGGGCGTTTTCGGTTTGGCTCTTACCATGATGTGCTTGATGCAATGATTACGCGGGTAGACTGCTCGCCGGTTGATCGCTCATTTAAGCGGTGGCTCATAGCGCGCCTAAAAGGCCTTGAATACCACGACCCCGCACCGACTCTTTTCCACCAAGACCTCTTGGCAAACTGGGGAAATGTACTGCTCGACTCGAACCAACAGATTGGTGGTATCGTTGATTGGGAATTCGCCGGCTCAGGGCTAGCGTTCCACAACGAATTGGCAGCCTTTCTGTATGTCCATACCCGCGATGGGATTCCACTCGACCGCACAGAGCACGACCTACTGAGCATCCTCGATGGCTATGGCATACCTCACTCCTCGTATGTAGCCGACTATGAACAGGATGTTCAGACTCTCGTGCTCGTGCACGCCGTCACGGCAGTCCAAAAGCTCGACTCGCTAATGCAGTCAGGTGGACTAGAGAAGGAGCCATGGCGCAAGGTGTTTGCAGAGCGCGCTTCCAATCTTTGCTTGCAAGCGATTAAATCAAAAAGCTAAAAAACGCAGACCAACGGGGATTCATTTAATTGGCAGAGCGCTCGCGCTGCTCCCTCACCAACGCGATCGCCGCAAGCGAGTGCGCATCGCGGATTCCAAGGTCCGTCGGACTACTCAGTTCACGCCACGAAACTAGCCTGGCTGCAAAACGTTGCGAGCCGCCAAGCGCCGGTGTTGATGTAGAAACTGGTGGAGCAATCGCTACCATCGACACATCTAGCAGACAGTTGTGCGTGCCAGTATTCTCAAAAATAGAGCCTATTGGTTGCACAGATATGATTGTGGCGTCCTGCATTACCTCCTCCCCGAGCTCTCTAACGAGTGCTGCCGGAAGAGCCAGCAACTCTGGCACGCCATCTCCTTCCAACCGCTCTGCAAACCCACGAGCCAACTCCCAGGTCTCACAACCTAAAGCGATTCTAAACTGTTTAATGATAACTACCTGATCATCAATTACAGGGATAAGAATAACCCCACGAGCGTCTTTTGAGTTAGTATTGAACCTCACCGTGTGTGAGTACTGCTTTCCACCAACCCGCCGCACGATAAAAGAGAGATCGTGCCACAGTCCGCTGGGATGCTCGTACCAGCCTGAGATACCAACAACCTCTGACCATCCTTGAGCGTTATCGCCAACGCCCTTCAGAGGCGCAAGTCCTTGCGCTTCAAGCAACTCGTTAATCGCAACAAGCCTGTCGGCGGGCGCCAGGTGATCTAAAGATAGTGGCCATGAAGCAATTTGAGGCGGCATCATAAATACCTAATCGTACAAAGCAAACATAAGAGAGCGGCACGAGCGCGCAAACCGGACCGGCGGAACAATGCGTT
>JBIKWG010000090.1:0-10997 GCA_044356425.1 Bdellovibrionota bacterium
GAGATCAGGAACGTGCGGAATCACTCGTGATGCTACCTCTACAAAGTAATCCGGACCCTTCTGAAACGTTACTCTGCCGAGAAATAGCACTACATTACGCGGCCAGGTCTTGTGCAAACGGTAATCTTGAATACCTCGACGCGGATAGACTCCGTTGTGAACAACCGATATCTTTGAACGTAGGATCTTGTGGTGTCGCTCTATTGAGCGCTGCGTGTAGTGGCTCACTGCAATGATGTGGTCTGCTGCCTGCATGCCAAACGATTCAATGTCATGAATCTGCTCGTTGATAAACAGACCACTACGATCGTGCTCAAGGCTGTGAACATGCACCACCAATGGCTTCTTTGAACTCTGCGCAAGAGCAACAGCGGCCGGAAAAGTCATCCAATCATGTGCATGGATGATATCAAAGGAAGCATCTTTTAATTCCACCAGCACCTGAGCTGTAAATCGCTCGACTTCTTTAAAGATACTCTCTCCATACTGATTTGCAGGGGCACGTAAGTCGCTAAACTGTTCTATCTGTTCATGCAGCCCAAGCGCCGTATGCAGCTCGAAGCCAAACACCTCTCCGTCGATAAGGGCTTGCGCCAAAGGATCATCGCGAAGTGCCGATGGCAAGGAAGCTAACTCCTGTTTTGTGAGTGCAGCGATCGCTTCTTTGAAGTGTGTTGGATTCCAATACGGGGTCAAAAAAGCTGGGATTTTGGTGATTGTGGTCTGTTGAGATAGCGCCGAACGCTGCTGTTCACCGTGCCCAGGCGACTCTTGGCTTTCAGAGGCCACATGACTAGGGGAACGCAAGCTTGAGTCGGTTAGCCGCATGTGCTGAGCAGCCTCACCCCCAAAGAGTTGCGGCACAACAAAATGAATCTGAAGCCCCTGCTTACTGAGCGCAGCCGTTAATCCCTCGCAGGCCGTGCCAAGCCCTCCAGCAATGTGAGGGGGATATTCCCATCCGAGCATCAAGATCTTCATAGGCGAGCGAATATAGGGAACTGGTTCTAGGGTGCTCGAATTATAGGGCGCGATTGGGGGGAAGTCCATGTTATGCAGGGCAATTAAAGGAGTAGATTAGAGACTCCGCGCACAGCGCTCATTAACGAGAAGGCATCCAAAGCTGTAAAGTCAACGTCGAAGTGCGAAGCGTTGCTTCGGTCGCACGGGCCTTTAGCTCGCACTATAAGTAAGCCATAACACCGACTTACCTGGGCATGATACGCACTAGGCAACCGCCCGAAGAGTCAGTGCGTAAGGGAGCAGCAGACCAGCCGTTTTCTCCACTAGCAAGTTGCTCCATTCTTGGCTAAAACACCCGTTTAGTCACACAAAATACTGATGCATATGACGGTGAGGTTCTCATGATAATCGCGGGAGACGTTGGCGGAACAAAAGCTAGAATAGGCTTGTTTGAACGACGTGCTGGCAAGGTTGAACTTTCGGTATCAGAGCAGTATGTCAGCAACGAGTATCCAAGCCTCGAGGCTATCCTCTCAACATTCCTTGAGAAGCACAGCAAGTCTATCACCTCGCGGCTTGAAGCCTCCTGTTTTGGGCTACCCGGACCGGTCGTGAATGGGCGGATTAAAGTAACTAATCTGCCGTGGGAGGTCGTGCAAAGTGATGTAGGGAACACACTCGGCCTCGACAAGATAAAGTTGGTAAACGACCTAGTAAGTACCGCTGCTGCAATTCCTCATTTTGAGGCAGCTAGCCTGCACACCATCTATGAAGGGCGCGGCAGTGTTGACCGCGGCGGTTCATGCGTTGTGGTAGCCCCAGGCACTGGAATCGGTCATTCACTTATGCACCGCGAGGCAGGGTGGAGCGTGCTTCTTCCGTCAGAGGGCGGGCACGCTAACTTTGCTCCCTCAACCAAGCTCGAGATTGAGCTGCTTGAGTATCTCCAAACAAAGCTATCCCACGTAAGCGTAGAATCTATTCTATGTGGCCCAGGCATCATAAATATCTACAACTTTTTGCGAGACACCGCGCGGGGAGAAGCACCAGAAGAGCTGCGCGACAACGATCCGACCGTTAACGTCACAGCAACAGTAACCAAACATGCATTAGCCGGCACATCAGATATCTGCGTCCAGGCTCTCGACATGTTCTGCGGGATGCTTGGAGCACACTGCAGCAATATTGTGCTCTCGTGGCTATCAACAGGAGGTGTCTTCTTGGGAGGAGGGATTCCACCTAAGATAACTCAACTGCTAGAACGTGGACCTTTCTTAGAAGGATACATGAGAAAGGGCAAACAGAAAGAGCGTGTCGAAGCGACCCCTGTATTTATCATTAAAGATGATTACGCTGCGCTTTATGGAGCTGCTGCAATAGCTTCCACGCTATAGCATCGGTAGCACAAAATCTGCAGAATGAAATCAGCACGGTATGGTCGTTTCCGTATAATCGTTGCTGCTGGACGGACCCCATAAGACCAATCCTGCCAGGTCGCGCGTGTCAACTCAGCGCTGCCGGTGCATGTGGCTCCCTTGCGAGGCTAAGATAGAAGTTCACTGACTACCAGCGTTAGCGGTCACTTGCCTTCTATTTGCGGCTTCCTGTTCGCTCGCAAATTAAGCATCTCGACCATTAGCGAGAAGCCCATCGCAAAGTACACATACCCCTTCTCTACGTGGCGTCCGAAGCCATCTGCAACTAACACCAAGCCGATCATCAAGAGAAATGAAAGCGCTAATATCTTCACGGTTGGATTTGCATCGATGAACTCAACAACCTTGCCCGAGAACACCAACATCACCACCACTGCCAGGACAACCGCTGTCCCCATTACTGGCAGATTATCGGTCATTCCCACCGCGGTAATGACTGAGTCAAGCGAGAAGATTATGTCTATCAAAACGATCTGAGTAACGACCGCCTGCATGCTCACCGCTGCCGCGCCGCCGGCCATTGAGAGCTCGCTTTCCTGCCCCACGGTCTTCTCGTGAATCTCTTTAGTGGCCTTATAAATAAGAAAGACACCCCCAAGCACTAAAATAATATCTCGACCGCTAAAGCTATGCCCAAAAGCCGTAACTATTGGCGCAGTAAGCGACGCCAGGTAAGCCAACGAGAAGAGCAGGAGAAGCCGCGTTACAATAGCCAGAATCAAGCCGATGCGCCGCGCTACATCTTTGCGACCCGCGCCTAAGCGGCTAGCAATAATCGCTATAAATACGATGTTATCAATACCCAACACGATCTCAAGTGAGGTAAGGGTTAATAGTGCGACTAGATTTTCAACAGTAAAGAGTTCCATAGCCGACACTATACCGAGTTCGCCGGCTGATTCCCAGAGGGAACCGAATCCGCTCTTCGTCTTGCGCTCTGCAGCAAACAGCGCAAGGATGGCGGCGCATATTAGTAAGACCGGAGCTTTAAACCATGAACAATCGATCTGACATTCCGCAGTTTGGCAGCAAAGAGCAGCGCGCCACAGGGCTTTTAATAGTGGGTGCCTTGATTGCGTTTCTCACCTTTCAGATGTACCACATCGTTCCGCCAGGACACCGTGGCATATCAATCGTGCTAGGAAGGGTTAACCCGCTGCAGCTACCGGAAGGGATCACCTTCAAGTGGCCATTCATTCAATCGATTATCAACTTTCCGATTATGCAGCTCAAAGCCGATGGCCGCGCAGAAAGCTTTTCAAGCGATCTACAGAACATGATGTTCTCATACACCGTGCTCTATCGGGTTCCTGAAAGCCAGGTAGTGCGGCTATTTAAAGAGTACCGTGGTGAGCCGTATGCCACTTTGATTGAGCCCCGAGTTCAAGAGACGATCAAACAAGTGACAGCTATGTCGCGCGCAGAGGATCTGGTTAAGAATCGCGATCGCGTAAAAGTTGATGTGATTGAACGGATTAAACCAGCCGTTGGCGACCTGCTACAGATCGCAGATCTCGTTATTACCAACATTGAACTCTCGCAACAGCTTGAAGACGCCATTGAGCAGAAGGTCGTGCGAGAACAAGAAGCGCTTGCAAAATCATTTGAACTTGAGAAAGAGCGCAAGCAGGCTGAAATAACTATCGTTAAAGCTAAGGCTGATGCTGAATCGGTTAGCATCAAGGGTGCGGCCCTCAAGATCTCTCCCGAGGTTATTCAATACGAAATAGCTCAACGCTGGGATGGCAAGGCTCCGCTTGCAGTATCAACGATGCAAGGGGGCTCAAATGTGCTCCTGCCGCTAAAATAGGCCGATTTCTAACGAGCTGCGCGAACCCGGCGCTCTGGATTGTACCACCTGCGCGCTTCAACGCGGTGAATCTCGCCTTCGGCATCGGATTCAACGAATTGAGGCGCAAGGTGCCACAACCAGCGGTCAGAGCACTGGGGGTCGCGCTCGTCGCATAGATCGGCAAAGAGCTGACCTGCTGCGCCGTAAAGGGCCCCTTCTACTTTCCACTCACTAACGTGTGATTGATAGAAGTAGTACTCAAGATCGGTAACAACTACCCCCCACTGCGCAGCTGCCTTGGTGACCCCGCGTAAATGCGCAACTTGCAGCCGCTCATAAGAGCGCATCAGCGCACCCGACTCCTCATTACTCAGATCGCTCTTTACAGCTAGCACCCGATCGCGCCAATAGAGCGGAATCTGCCCTGCTACATTAAGCGATATAACACCGTCAAACGGCTCCTCTGTCCAGCTAGGCGCTGGGGCCTCAAGCGAATTAAGGTAGCTCTCTAGAGCTGATGAGCGAATAGCGCCTTTTAAACCAGCTGTCCAACCAGCTAAGCAGCCGGTGATCTCCTCCACCCGAGGGACAACTCTTCGCCGAGCACAGGGCTGTGCCGCTGCACGCCATGCTCTTACACAAGAAGAGTCCGCATCAAAGAGATGCACCTCTTCGGCCTGCTCTAATAGGAGAGGAAGATTGATATCCAAGAGCCTTCCAGCACCCAATACCGCGATCCGTTTAACTGGCTCAGTGTGCTGCTCGATAAAGGTGCGCGTAAAACTCAGGTGCGGCTGCCAATACGCCGCACAGCGCGAGTACCGATCTTCAATACCCCGCCCCATATGGACGAAATCTCTATCGGTTATTCCAGTTAGCCGCACGGCAACTCTCCTACTCAGGGACAATCTCAATCTGTAGTTTTAAGATTCAATTCTCAACACACACGGTGCGATCAAACCGGTGACATTTGAGTTAAGCCGCAGTCTAGCGTAATCTCTTCTGCCTATGAGCTGGGAAAACCAATACATGCAATTAGTTACCACCAAGCCAGGGGTAATCATCGCCGAGCGAGACCGCGAGTTTTCAACCGAAAACCTCACACTGCTGCGCGGCCGCCTAACCCAGTTTTCGGACTGCTTCGTTGAGCTTGGTTCAGGCTCTGGCGGACACCTTCTCACATTAGCGCGTCAATCACCAACAACCTTATGCGTAGGGTTAGAAATTCGCTTTAAGCGTGCCTTTCGTACCGGAGAGAAAGCAGAGAGCCTGGGCCTTAAAAACGTTATGGTGCTGCGAACCGACGCTCGCCAAATCTCCACGCTCTTCAAGGACGGAGAGGTAACAGGCTTCTTTATTAACTATCCAGACCCTTGGGATAAGCGGCGATGGTTGAAAAATCGGCTCATCAACGAAGAGCTCTTGAGCACTATGCACCGGCTGCTGAAGCCTAACGGGTTCTTCCGCTACAAGACCGATCATCACGAATACTTCTCTTCGGTTAAAGAGATCCTCACCCCTTCACACTGGGAGGTGCGCCGAGATACTAGCGACCTCGTTCAAAGCTCCTACTACACAGAAGGCAACATCCCCACTGAATTCGAGCAGCTCTGGAAATCTCGCGGTAAAGCCCTCTGTATGCTTGAGGCAGTTAAGCGCGCTTAAAGAGCCGGCTCAAAACGCGCCGGCATCGCCCCAACTGACTGCTAGTCATCAATTAAAACGAGGCCGCCCGCATATTAAGCAAGGTGTAAAGCTACTGCTTGACGCCTTTAATCGGTTGAGGCGCTTTACCTTGCGCCTGCAAATACTCGGCACACAGCTCTGCTTTCTTAGGATATTTTTTTTCAACCATTTCGATCTTTACTGCCGAGAGTTGCTCTGCAAGCTTCAAACGCTCAGCCTTATCCGTTGATTTTTTTATCTTCCCGTCTATTGAATCTTGCGCTTGGGTCAACTTCGCAAAATCTGTGGTCACATTTTCACAAAATGCGTTTGGATCTTCGACAAAAGATCTCTCCTCATTGTCGCTTAAACGAAGCTTTATATCTATTTCAATTAGGTGGACCGCGCGAGTTTTTTTCGAAGCTGCCACTCCAGAAGCCCCTGATGCTCCCGTGACACCGGTTGCGCCACTCTGCGCAGCCGCCGGCGTTAAAGCGACAACGCCTATAAAAGCGATGACAGCAGAAACTACAGAGAGCGAGAGGAGTCTACCTAGTGGCAGTAGCGCGTTTGAATTTACCATAGGTTATCCTTTGTATTATTGGGTGAACATCATTGAGTATATTATTATCTTGCTCTTTGCTGATTAAAACCAAGGGCTCTAACCCTTTCAGTGTAGTAATCCCACACTATTCAAGCAAGAAACTTTTCCCTAATCGGGATATAGAGTAAAGCTTAAGAAACTCGCTGCGCACAGAGGACAACTCAGAGCAGCTACAAGGAGCCCTAGTTCCAACTGTCGCACGATGGTGTATTACTATCGGTACTGATGACCGCATGCACTATTCCAACTACAGCCGACTCAATCTCTCGCGCAAGCGTGCTTACTGCCCTTGAACAGCAGCCACTTTTTGACATCGTTGTTGTGGGTGGAGGCATTCACGGTGCTGAGGTAGCCCGCCTAGCGTCCGGCGTTGGATTTAAAACAGCGCTGATTGAAAAGAGCGACTATGCTGCCTCAACTTCAAGCCGCAGCTCAAAGATGGCTCATGGTGGGCTACGTTACCTGGAGCTCTTTGACTTCGAGCAGGTTTTTGAGGGAATAAAAGCTCGCGAGGAGATGTTTGACCATATCGGACACCTCGTTCACCCAGCACAGTTTCTGATCCCTGTTCCTCGCGGCGCCTGGCTCTTTCGACTTAAGCTTAGCGTAGGACTCTTCCTCTACGATCTAATGGTCAAAAAGAGAGAGCGCCGACATCGCTGGATTCCACGCCGCAGTCTCGACTTTCCCGGCTTTCACCGCGATCGCACCGACCTGATGGGATGCTTCATGTACACCGACGGCATCATGAGCGACTCACGGCTTGTGATCGAAAACATACTTGCAGCACGCCGCTACGGAGCGCTCTGCCTCAACTACTGCGAAGCACTTACCCTCAGCCGCAATAGCGATGAAACTTCCACCATATCGGCACGCGATACGATCTCAGGTGGATCTCTCTCAATTCGCGCACGCCTGGTGATTAACTGCACTGGTCCGTGGGCTTCGAAAACTGCACAGTCGCTAGGAGCAGATTCGCACCCACTTACATTCAGCCGCGGCTCGCACATCGTATTTTCAAAGCGGTGGTGCGGCCCAAGCCTATTCCTTCCAATTCCTGGCAAGGCTCGATACTACTTTGTTTGGCCGCATCCAGCGGGAACATTAGTTGGAACAACCGAGCGCGCAGTATCAGAGCTTGAACTCGACCCGCTCCCCTCTCACGATGAGATTGAAGAGATCTTCGGTCGAATCGCCCGAGATATCCCCGATGCCGGACTATCACGCGAGAACGCAGCCTACTGCTTTGCAGGACTTCGAACGCTGCCGCTGCGAGGGAAAAAAAATGAGCACTCCACCATACTGTCCCGAAAGCACATCTGGAAGCACGAAAACGGGGTCATGTCCCTATTTGGCGGAAAGTACACAACTGCCGCATGGACAGCTCGCGAGGGAATCCACGAGGCGTGTACGATCCTTGGGCAACCCCACAAGAGTAGCGAAGTGACGATCCGCGCTGATCTTAAGAAGCTTCCAGGATGCACCTCCGAAAGAGAGTACGCTGAGCTGTCACACGCGCTCTCACAGCGCGGGGTCTCAGACCATCTGCAGCAGCGATTGTTTGGCAGATACGGAAAGCGGCTGACGTTAGGCTACAGCGATCTATTCTCGGATGATGACGCAGCGGCGATCGCTCTTGAAACAGAGATAGCGCTTGATACAGAGCAGGTTGAAACGCTTGAAGACCTGATGCGACGACGACTAGAGCTCGAATACACGCCAGATCATGGCCAGCAATACCTCGAGGTCATTCGGCAGGCGTTCCGGCGTAGACGCCCTTCCTATGATATCGATCAAGCGATCAGCAGCTATAACGAGCGGCTACAGCGGGTGCGTAGGCTGCTTCGATAAATGGCCTCTTATAGGACACTGCAGCAGCTCTGATTGTAGCCAAACATGCACCGACTGGTGCGTTCCCATCTCTCTTAAAAAGCCACCACAACTTACGGCTGTAACTCGCTCCTAAGCAGCTCAAACGACTAGCATAAACACCTAACCAGTCGGAACCGCAGTGTACTCACGGCGATCTAAGCGCCTTCTCTGCCTACCTTCTACCGACTAAAAACGAACAACTGAACCCCCTGCAAGCATCATAAAATGCGTAGCCAGCAATCCGGCTCCCCCAAGACTGCCTGGCTGTAACTTCCAACAGGGGCCCTAAGCATGATTACACTCAGAAATGTAACGAAATCATACGGTCGCTTCGTTGCCGTTAACGATCTTTCACTCGAGATCCCACCCGGTGGCATCTTTGCATTTTTGGGTGTTAACGGAGCTGGTAAAACCACTACCATCCGGATGATGACAGGAATTTTGCGACCAACGTCTGGCGAAATCGTAATTGGTGGACACAACATGGACCGCGATCCCGTCGCTGCCAAGTCTATTATTGGATACATACCCGACCGACCACATCTCTATCCAAAATTAACAGGTCGTGAGTTTCTCTACTTCATCTGCGATATCTATCGTGTGCCGACCACCCGAGCAAACAAGCGAATCGACGAGGTGCTAGAGGAATATTCGCTTACCGCGTGGGAAGATGAGCTCATTGAAAGCTACTCACACGGCATGAAGCAACGGCTCGCTACCTGCGCTGCCCTTGTTCACGATCCACGCGTTTTAATCGTAGATGAACCGATGGTTGGACTCGACCCTCACGGCGCAAGAAACCTGAAAGAGGCGCTCAAACGCTATGCCAAGAGTGGGATCACCGTTTTTCTTTCAACGCACTCATTGCACGTTGCAGAAGAGCTCGCTGATCACCTTGCTATCATCCACCGCGGCTCACTTCTTACTACAGGAACACTTGATGACATTCGAGCACTCACCGGCAAACACGATGAAGGGCTTGAGCCGATGTTTATTGAACTAACATCGGCCGCAAGTGCTGAGCCGCTCGCATAAAGAAGCCTAACGAGGCTATGGAGCTTAAGATGACGCGTCGTATAGCCATACGTAGCATACCCCTGCTGCTTCGGCCTCGGGTGCTAACCATAAAGAATCGTTGGGCACAACGCGGCACCGGCGTACTCAATCACGGTATCTTGAAAGAGGCCGCTGCGCTGACTATCTCTCTCTGCATGATGGGGGGTGTTTACATCTCAGCCGCTAGTGCTTTTCAGAGAACGGCGGCACTTTCTCTGACCACCCAGCTCGGTGAAACCCTGCTGTTTGGGCTGAGTCTGTCGCTCACAAGCCTCGCCGTGATGCTTTTTCTCTCATCGTGTGTATGCGCGTGCGGAGCGCTGCTTATGTCGCGCGAACTTGAGACAGCTTTTTCAAGTCCGATAACACCGCAGCAATTCATTACGGGTAAAGCAGCAGACATTGCTCTCTCGTCTGGATGGATGCTAACGATCTTCGGCTTACCGGTGGTTATCGCCTGCGGCAAAGCCCACGATGCAGGAGTCCTGTTCTATACACTGACTCCAGCTATCATCATAGCACTCTGGGTGCCGATAGTTCTGCTTGCAATGAGCACGGTGCTGCTGCTTGCCACATTGCTGCCTGTGCAGCGGGGCAGAGAGATATTTCTGCTGCTATTTATAGGTGCACTAGCAGCATTTTTTCTCTCTATAACTCCTGCTGATAACGGTTCCGAAGCACCTAATTTTTTTAACCGGATACTACTCAGCGATGGACCACTGGCGATTTCATCGGCTCTTGTAAACTCGTCGTGGTTTCCGCCAAGCATCGCTGCTCGCGCGGTGTGGAATCTGCTGCATGGACTTCCGAGCCTGGCGGTTAGAGTCGCCGCGTTTTTTACACTGTGCAGCGCTGGGCTATGGCTTTTTCTTGTGGCAACTTTTCCCCACGTATACCACCGTGCTTTTGCGAAGGCGCACTCACTGAGCACGCCGTATCGAATCAATAGCCGCTCTGCGCAACGACTTGCTGCCATGATTCTTCCCCTCGCACGACCGGCTACGCGTGCCATCGCAACAAAGGAAGCGAAAGTGTTCTCACGCGACATCACACACACGGTTCAACTTGTGCTGCTACTCGCAATCTGCTTCATCTACCTCCATAGCTTCCGCAACCTTAAACATCCAAGCGGTCTGACTGCCGATGCTTATGCAATTTGGGATATCTTTCTCTTACTTGGAAATATAGTTCTGAGCTCTTTGGTAATCATCTCTATCTGCTCGCGCTTCGTATTCCCGTCTGTGTCGCTTGAAGGCTCAAGCCTCTGGATAATGCTTGCAAGTCCTCTATCTCACGGAGAGCTGCTGCGGGCTAAATGCAAGGGATGGCTTGTACCGGTGCTCACTATCGGCGCAGTAGTTTTCTCGTCTGGAGCGATGGCCCTCGACGCCTCGGCTGAATTAGTAGTGGCATCTTTTGCTGCCGGTATCATCATTTCATACGGAATGGTTGGTCTTGCTATCGGATTAGGGGCAGTCTTTGCGCAGTTTGATGCTGAACACTCAAGCCAAGTATCTACCAGCTTAGGCGGTTTTATATTCGTTTTTGCAGGAATGACCCTGCTCATCCTAGATACCCTCCCACTGCTCTGTATGTTTGGCTTGCGGCT
>JBIKWG010000091.1:0-10955 GCA_044356425.1 Bdellovibrionota bacterium
GCGCCCGCATCGATAAGGCTCATCAGCTTATTAATACGCTGGCGTCCTCACCCACGGGCGAAGAGCGTCGCGCTACCCTTGAGTTCTCTTCAACTCAACGAAAATCAAAAGACCTCATTAAGGTCGAACAACTTAGCCAATCAATTGCCGGACGTTCTCTGTTCTCTGATGTTTCGCTGACCGTCTCGCCCGGCTCCCGTCTCGCTGTTGTAGGGCCAAATGGCAGCGGAAAGACTACATTCGTACGCACACTTCTTGGCGATCTGGCTCCTGCTTCAGGACGCGTCGTGCGAGCCCCTAACCTTCGCACGGTCTTTATGGACCAAGCGCGCAGCCGACTTCAAGAAAGCACCTCACTACGAGAGTTTCTCTGCCCTCACGGCGACTCAATCGTCTATCGAAACGAATCGATCCATGTTGCCGCATGGGCGTCCCGCTTTCTCTTTACACACAATCACCTCAGCTCTCAGGTGTCATCTCTTTCCGGAGGCGAGCGTGCCCGCGCGCTGCTAGCAAAAAGCATGTCAGAAGAATGTGACGTACTGCTCTTTGATGAGCCAACAAACGACCTTGATATTGCTACGCTCGAAACGCTCGAAGAGAGCTTCGAGAGTTTTCCTGGGGCGATCGTTCTTATAACTCACGATCGCTACCTTTTAGATAGGGCCGCAAATCAGGTGCTGGGAATCGACTCTGGTAGAGCGATACTCTGCGCTCAATACTCGCAGTGGGAGGAGTTTCGCACGAGCAAAACCACCGCGGCCGAAGCCCCTCTTGAAAAACCCCCGGTCAAGCAGCATCCCACAGCGCAAGCTCAGAAGAAGCTCTCATACAAAGACGCACGTGATTTAGCGATGATTGAGCAAGCCATACAAGAGGCTGAAAGTGCCCTCACCACCACACAGCAACAGATAGACTCAGGAAGCTACGCAACCGATGCTGCGAAGCTATCTGAACTCTGCGACACTCTCACTTTACAGCAAGCCGAAGTTGACCGGCTCTACGAACGGTGGCAGCAGTTAGAGACGCTGCGGTCACTCTTGTGCTCGCCCGAAAAATAGTTAGTATAGTCAGATATACAAAACGTTTGGCCCTACTTATTCAATCTACCCTGCTCTTGCGAATTATGACCCCACTGCATCAGCAACATAACGGAGCTTCCATGCGGCACTCACTCGTCTCTCTCTGTATATCTCTCTGCATTCCTCTCTGTCTGACATCGTGCTCCTCTGGTGGTTCTGGAGATAGTGGCATTGGAGATGTTGGTGATCCCTCTGAGCTAACCACTAGCTGCGGGGTGTTAGTTGATCAGGAGCTAGAGAGTACGGTAAGCACTTCACAGGGAATTCCGGTAGCCGTCAGCAAGGTATTCGGCAACAACGAAGTGTCGATCCAACTGCCAAACGGAGGCCTGCAGCTTGTAAGGCTCAGTGCTATTGGGACCATAGATAACTCACGTTGGGAAGCAGTTCAGAACACCCTGGGTGCCCTCGCGCGCCAACAGGTGTTCTGGTTTCCAGCCGGCGAAAGATGTGATGTTGTAATCGGCGGAGCAGCGCAATCTGTAGTAGGACAACTTGTCACAGCAGACGACCAGAGCTTCAGCGAAGAGCTGGTAAAGAGAGGACTAGCCCCAATAACCTCCCGGGAACCCTGCTCAAACCCTCAATACGTCTCGTGCCTAAAAGCTGTTGCAGAAACAGAGAAGATCTCTGCGGGCCCCCTCACTTCGTTTCTATGGAAACCTGCATCTGATAGCACCGGCAAACTCGCGGTGCATTCGGGCCCCGCAAACGCCTCAGTAATCGTCAACGGCGAGCTTGGCCTTAACCAAGGACCAGGAAACGGGTATGGAAGCTTAGCTCGTTTTACCCGAGCGGGATGTGGATATCCCAACCCACAGGTACAGGTGATCGATACTGCCACCAACCTCCCCTACGACCTTAATGGAAGCACTACTTTTACCATCCCAGATCCGTGCACACGGCACTGCCTAATCGGCGGCAGGATCGTTGCGTGCAAAAAATGACCGAAGGGCGCGCATTCGCTCTAGCCGCCTCTCTAGCCAGAGCGAATGCGCCGCGCTTATGCACAAATCCTTCGCTACCCTAAATTTTAATTATCCTCATTGAAGCGCGCACGCTCGAGCGAGAACTGCCTACCACATCGTGGACAGGTGATTAACAACTCACTATCTTCTCCGTAGAGCTCGTTTAGAGCATCGCGGGTTAATCCTCGAAAATAAGGAAGAAGCTTCTCTGGTGAGCAGTCACATTGGAAAGCAAAATTGCAGGTTCGCATCCGACTACGTTCAATCTCAGGAGAATTCAGCAAAGCGTCAAACGACACCGAGCAGACCCATTCCTCATCATACTCTGGGAGTGCGATGAGCCCTATGGCAGTATCGCTCGTCTGCGATAGCTGCAACCGGCCGGGGTGTTGCTCGCTGCGCTCATAAAACTGCTCAACCATGCGCGGAATATCATTGGTATCGCACTGCACCATGCTGGTGTGAGTCTTTCCACGCTGAGTAAACTGCGCATGGATTGAATTTACGTCTGTATGACGAATGTGCTCTGTTAATACGTTTCCGACGAGAAACCCCTTGGCAACACCTGACTCATCAAGCTCGCCAGTGTTTCCAGTTACAAAGAGAGAGTACGGCTCATCGGCTACTAGATGCACCGTCCACGCATGTGTCTCGCGAGCCGTGCGTCCAGAGAGATACACAGCAAAACATGCGAGCAAGTCTTTGAGCTTCTCATCATGCTCTGCTAGCGTGTTGGGCGCGTGTTCTTTACGGTGGAGGTAGTAATCTATCAAGTAGTCCGAGAGGTCAACCTGCACCAGCAGAGCCTCTCGCTTAGGAATGTAATCTGATATCGTTATTAAACCAGGGGACATCGTCATTAGTGTAGCACAATCCGGCGCCTAGTGTCTTGCTCTTTATCCCCAACAAACCGAGCGCGGTTCTATTTTGGAAGGCCTTGGTATCACCCACCCGCCCGACGGATTTGCCTTGCATCCTAGGGACATGGCGCTATAAGAGGGGGGATGCACACATGTCGCACAATCGACTTCCGCCAGCATTTTACAGCGCTCGTTCTTGTCTTGGGATCTATTATGGCTACCTCCTGCACCCTCAGCCCTGAAGCACCAGCTAAACCTGCAGAGGTCAGCAACCGAGCTTTTGGGGTCCTGCCATCTGGCGAAGCCGTCACTCTTTTTGAGCTTAGGAACACAGCAGGCACAAAAGTTCAGCTTTCGTCGTTGGGCGCAGCAATCATTAGCGCTGAAGTGCCAGACCGCAAAGGACACCATGAGAATGTTATCTTGGGCTACGAGTCGCTAGATGGCTATCGGAATGACTCCTCGTTTTTGGGTTACACCATAGGTCGCTTTGCCAACCGTCTCGCTGGCGGAACTTTTCTGATAGATGGCAAGCGCTACACCGTCGACCAAAACGAGGGTGGCAACACCCTTCACGGTGGTCGCGCTGGGTTCCACTCAAAGAATTGGAGAGCTGAGGTCATAGAAAGAGCAGACACCCCAACAGTGCGGTTCTCGCTTGAGAGCCCTGACGGAGATCAAGGATTTCCAGGCACCGTGGTAGCCACCACTACCTATGCACTCTTACCGGACAACACCCTTACCATCGATTTTTCAGCCTCAGCTGATGCGCCTACAGTGGTCAACATGACCAACCATGCATACTTTAACCTAGGCGGCGCTGGCAGTGGCGATATACTTTCTCATACCCTACAGCTAGAAGCTGACTCGTATACTGCGACCGATCCTCAACTGATTCCAACCGGAGAAGTTGTGCCTGTAACGGGCAGCTATCTCGATTTTACGAAGCCACTAACGGTCGGATCTCGACGCGCGATGTGGCCTGATAAGCTTCCGGGATACGACCACAATTTCGTCGTACGCGGCACTCCCGGCACATTACGACGTGCTGCTATGCTGATCGATCCGACCTCGGGCCGCTCACTTGAAGTGCTCACCACAGCCGCCGGCATCCAGGTGTACAGCGGCATTCACCTTAAGAACATCGCTGGCAGAGATGGTCGCACCTACCAGCAGTATGGAGGGATCTGCCTCGAGGCCCAGAATTTCCCTGACGCACCGAATCATCCACATTTTCCATCTGCGATTGTGCGTCCAGGACGGCTGTACAGCGAGACGATTCACTATCGCTTTGGGGTCATTGCCCCGCTGTAGTTAAGAGCAAGCAGCCTATCGAGAAACCCTATCTAGATAGCTTAAATTCTCGGCAGCGACGACGCGAGCATAAGCCGCACACGCTGTTGAATAGTGTGCCGTTCACATACTGCTCGGTGTCCTCTTTGGGCAATTCTGCGCGCAGCCTCTGGATGTGCGAGGTACCACCTAGACTTCTCAAGGAGTTCATCGAGGGTCTGCCAGCTATCAAGCTCTTCTCCGATAAGAAAGAGCTCCGCAAGCTCATCACTGTGCTCTGCTAGCAAAAACCCCGCGCACGCCAAGACGTCGAATACCCGCATCGTTACGATATCGAGCTGATAGAGCCTACCTATATCGACGTTAACTGCAGCATTTGAATAGATCTTATTAATCGTCACACCATGCTCTGCAGGCCCCCTCCAGTCGATACCAGGAACTTGGCGCCACCCATCATCTCCCCATACCGTGACGCCGAGCGGAGCTAGGGCTTCCACATATCTCAAGCGCCGCTCGGCTGCCGCAAACTCGCCTGCAATTCGAACCAGCTCCATCTTTCCGCCTTCAACTTTCAGAGCCGGAGCCTGCCTCGCAAACAACTCTGGCACTCTGTACGTTGAAAGATCCCGACGCTGAAGGTCGAGTATACTCGCAAGGATCTGCTCACCCTCAGCTCGCTGCTCTGGGCAGCTCCCCTCCCAAGCCGCAAGAAAATTAGAGAGCAACTGCTCATTTCGCCACGCCATGCTTTCACCAACGAAGGCCAACTGCGCAGCAAACTCCCCCTTCTGCTGCTGCGCTAATGCAACGGGAAACCGTCGTGCTGGATTAGCTGCTAAAGGCAGATGTTGAACGTTACCAAAACCTTTTTTCTCAAAGTCGTGTGCATTATCCCTACGCCAGGTGAAGATGTGCGTGTGTGTGTTGGCTTCGGGGGCAGGCTGCGGGTCGTTGAAAGCGGGGTCAATCTCCCACACAATAGTGTGAAGCTTCATGCGCTCTGCAAGGCTCGCCAAGCCCTCCACGTGATTAATCCTCACCATAAATTGCGGACTCGCACGCGCAATCGATTCCTCAAGCTCTTCGTTCGATAGGCCCATTACATCGAGGGTATAGACTGAGTAGCCCTCTCGTCGCAGAGCATCCGATACATCTTCGATGAAAAGCGCACCCTCTGAAATAAAGGCCAGAGGCTTCAACGACGGCTCATCGAGCAGGATATTCTCATTCTTATACATCTGCGCGAACAACGGATGGCGTACTAGCCGCATCCCAACTAGCGGCAGATTTTGAAGCAGATCAACTCCCAGCAGCAGGGTCAGGCGACGGCTATGCAGGGCTGATCTAAAATCGTAAGCAGATAACATGAGACGAAAAAGAAACGGGTCTCGATCCCATACGACCACGGAAGCCTCAGTCGAGGCGAGTAGGGCTTGCGGTAACTCTCCTAACCCCGCCCCAAAAACGAATGCTTGCTCTGTTGCAACAACCGCTGCTGAGGCACGCCCTGTTGATGGAAACGCCGAAGCGATCACCTGAGCGCTCTGCTCAATTCCGAGCGCAAGCGCTACGTGCGACTGGAAGTATCGATAAACAAAGGCGCCATCTGCAAGGCGCAATACTCGCGTAGTATCAACTGCTCGACACAACCGCTGGGCCATCAGCGGATCGACCTGCTTAAGCACCTCGAGGTTATCAGCGAAAAAGTCTTCCATTACCAAATACCTGCACGCCACGCTCATTGAAACTGCTAAGCAGCAACCTGTATAACTCGTACACTTACCCTTCTTCAATCAACCTTAGAAGGTCAGAAAGCTACCCACTCTTTAAAATACAACAACAGCTTCACAGAACACGCTCTTCGCTACGTAAGTTTGTGTTGCCTGCACCTTCTTGAATATGTGACACTTAGATGGGAGCTTGTGTTGACAGCAATGCTTAATTATCAAAGATGCGCTATCTAAAAGCAGCTACCTTGTTATGTATCGTCGTAGCGTCCGCTATCTTATTAGCGGGCCAATCGCTGCTGCCAACCGGGTCAAAGCTATCATACACCCAAACTGCCCATGCGGCTCCGCAAGCTTACAGCCCCGAGGAAGCAAATATTCCCTGCAGTGGGCCCGGGTGCGAACCATGCTGCACACCCGGCGAGCCCTGTGAACCAACTATTCCCAGTGGGCGAGAACCACAATGCTACGTTGGCCGCTGCGGCAACTATTGCGAATGCCGAACCGACCAACGTCCAGATGGTTTTGACCTAGGGCAAAACGTACGAGATATATGTGCCGCTACGCCGCTCATATGCAAAAACGGGCGAGCTGAAGAGACCACTCCACTTATATCTCTGAACGATGCGACTCCCTGCACTCTAATAGCTGACGACAACAACATCTGTACCAATCGAGGCTGTTCAGGTGCCCGCTGCATCCAAGACCACCCAGCGCTGCGGCCTCCGAATGGCACAGTGCAATGCTCGGCAGATAGAGTAGTTTTGTGCCACACCACTAAATATCGGTGCGAAGATGGCGAGTGCCAATCGAGAACGACCTCTGAAGTTCCTGCAGCACCTCCGCAAACCTGTACAGAGACTAGCAATCCAGCAGACGGGAAGCTCCAGGCTACCCTAACGAGGTACCTCACCCTTGATGCCGAAGGTTGTAGCTGGCTCCCTACCGCCGTGTACACCGCCAAGCCCGATGATACATGCGTTTTAAATGCGTCAGGTGATAGCCTGATAAAAACCAGTAGTGCAATCAACTTAACTTCGTGTTCGTATGACCAGGTTCAGGTTGCTGGATATCCGAAAAACAAACCGACAGGCAACCTCACCTGTACACCGAACCTCTCGCTTGCTGTGTGCGATTGGAGCTGCACTCCAAACCCAACATGCCCTGATGGTGTCGTCAACCAGCCACTTGAGCAGTGCGACGGAACAGCTCTGGCAACTGCTGCAAGCAGACCAGCAACATTTAACACGAAATATCCAAGCCCTGTTGCTAGCAACTGGGACTGTACAAATCAATGTACGCTGCTCTATTGCGGCGACGGAATTAAGAACCGTGTGGATGAAGAGTGCGATGGAAGCGATGGTGTTGGTGCAGGTCAACGCTGCTCTGATACCTGCAAACTCGAACGAGTCGCCCCTCTCCCCACATGTCCTGACGGGGTGGTCAACCAGCCGAGCGAGCAGTGTGACGGAACAGCTTTGGCGCCTACCGCAAGCAGACCAGCTACATTTAACGGGAAATACCCGAACCCTGTCGCTAGCAACTGGGACTGCACAAATGCATGCAAACTCCGCTACTGCGGGGACGGAATTGTTAACCGTTCGGATGAAGAGTGTGACGAAAGCGATGGCGTTGGCGCGGGACAGAGCTGCTCGGCTAACTGTAAGTTGATAACCTATCCAACTCCCACAGCTATTTCAGATCCACCAGCATGCAATGACGGCGTGGTCAATCAACGCAGCGAGCAGTGCGATAAGACCGCATTAGCTGGAACGACAGGCAGACCGGCAGCCTTCAACCTAAAATACCCAAACCCTGCTTCTAGTAACTGGGATTGTACAAACGAATGCAAGCTGCTTTTCTGCGGCGACGGCATTAAGAACCGCACAAACGAAGAGTGCGATGGAAGCGCTGGTGTTGGCGTAGGACAGATATGCTCTGCTGACTGCAAGCTTGAGCGCATTCCCCCTGCACCTGAGTGTGGTGATGGAGTGGTCAACCGCTCTAAAGAAGAGTGTGATACCTTTGCGCTTGCGAGCGTCTCGCAACGTCCGCCTGAGTTCAACACGAAATATCCAAGCCCATCAGCCAGTGACTGGTCATGTAGCACTGAATGCCTACTTGAATATTGCGGCGATAGCGCAAAAAATCGCAGCGAAGAGTGCGATGGTAGGGATGGAATCCTCCCAGGAGAGACGTGCGGCGCAGATTGCAAGAAAGTGCAACCGATTGTTGTTATTCCAACACCTCCGCCAACACCGACGCCACACTGCGGAAATGGTGTACTCGATCCGGGAGAAGAATGCGATCCAAAACTCCCTGGCTCATGCGGCGGATGCGGATGTGTAAACTGCAAAAAAGACTGTAATGTGACGTGCAGGGCAGTCTGGACCACAACCTGCAAGGCGGAGAAGAGCTCCCTAACTATGAAATGGGGGCCTGGGATGAAGATCACAATAGATGGGGTGGAGACAGACTGCTCATCAGATCCGAGCTGCTGTCCGCATGGTGGTGGCGCCTTTACCAGCCAAAAAACAGAGAATCAGTGCTACGATAAAGGTCGCCTCGAAAACACTGACCGCAACGACTTCTATGTACTAGGCACCAGTTGTCCCGTAGGAACCCTCGGCGGTTTTGAGGCAAACGCGGTCTTTGAACTAACCCCTGATGGAAAAAACTTCAGACTGCCACCCACTTACAAGATATCGTGCTCATGTGCTGTTGCCGACTCAACGCAAACCACCAGCTTTTGCGTGAACTCTAAAACAGGCGTTAAGGGGGCAGACGACAACGACTTCACTAGACCGTAACATACCAGTCAGATAACATCGGCCCCGTGCACGCTCTTTTCCGCCACTTCATACACCGCTTCTCAGCAATCTCTTGTCTGATTCCGACGCTTTCACTGCTGGCCCTAACGTACTACGCGACATTATTCGTTACGAGCGACGATACACTCGACCTACGCATCTACCTTGATAGTGCGGAGCGGCTGCGTAGTGGTCACTCGCTCTACAACGTGCGCTTCTCATTCCCTGAGCGTGCAGCCGACTTTGAGCTGCAGTACCTCTACCCCCCTGCTCTAGCAGCGCTGCTTGCGCCGTTTTCATTACTTCCGCGCCAGTTAGTCATCGTATTGTGGCAGTTGGGGTTAGTTGCCGCGGTAGCAGCCTCGGCTAGCTTGCTTGTGCGACTGATTACCGTCACAAATACAGCCGCAGCGAAACAGCCCTATAGATGGGCGCTTTTTCCGCTGATAGCTTTTTGGCCTCCTACCCTCGATGGGATCCTCTGGGGGCAGGTGAATGGATATATCCTCTTACTACTTACCTATGCGGCCTATTCAGCGCTGCGCAAAAACGAGCTAGCAACCGGGCTCTCTCTAGGTCTCGCAGCGGCTCTAAAAGGAACGCCTATAGTTCTTGCTATTCCGCTACTCATTCATCGACGCTGGCTAGCGCTTGGCTCCTGCCTAATCGGCGGAATTGCAGCTCACTTACCACTGCTTCTTTATCCGAATGGGCTGCAGGCAATCTATGAATTTCTGCGCACCACGGGCGAAATAGCAGCGGGAGATGTGGTGAACGATCCTTATTATGACTATTCGTTTCGTCGTATAGTTTCGATGTTTATTGAGCTTGCTCCACAGACGCTCTCGCTCATCTCACTTGGACTACTAGCCCTTTTTGTCATAGACACTTTGCGGGGCAAAGGCAGCTGCGCTGCACAACAGGGAGCCTCGGAACGGCTATGCGCGCTTCAGATGGTGGGTGCGATTCCGATAATGATGATGATCTCTCCGCTGCTGTGGTTCCACCATCTGGTGTGGCTTTTTCCGGTGCTGATAATCGCCGCCGCCCGTGCACCTTCGGCAGCTGTTCGGCGAAGCGCTTGGTGCTGTTACCTAGCACTTGCGCCGCTGTTATATGTGCATGTGTATATTCGGCATTTTACCGACCTGAACGAACTGATTATCAAGCCGCTGCCCGTCCTATTAACAGCGATGAGCTACCTGCTACTGCGTAGTGGGCTGGTGGGTGCCCTCCCCGGTTGCTCCTCCCCAAATTGCTCCACCCCAAGTTGCTCCAAGGCAACACCCCGTTAGTTTAACTCTTTTAAACTTACTAGCCGTTTCTCCCAAAATACCTGGCAAAAATCTGTGGGTATCAAACTCTCTCATCATCATCAAGCAACTTTCACCAGCCCGTCGCGATTAGTCCCCTAACACAAACGCGGCACACTCCCACTAGGCGCTTTTCTGAGGGTCAACCAAAAGCACGGGTTAAGCCAGTGGAGGCGAGTAAATACGGGATAATAGGCTAGGGATTATGGGCCATACTGCACGCTACTTTGAATCACATGCGCTCTATGCAATCACTTTTCGCACTATAGAGGGGCTGCCATTCGTAGCGACCATGTATATGAAGCTGCTGCTGCGCGGCATCATCGCTCGATCTCAGCGAGATTACAAAGTCACTCTATGCCACTTTATATGGATGGGTAACCATGCCCACATGCTGGCGATATTTCGAGACTCCGAGCAGGCGGCGAACTTTTACGCTGAGGTTCAAAAGAAAATCACCGAGTCGCTGAAAGCATTACTTAAACGGAGTCGTCTTCGACTATGGGAGGGGAGACCAGTGGCTGCCCGGGTACTCGATTTACCTTCGGCTATAGAACAGGTAGCTTACCTGTATGCCAATCCGGCTCGAGCTAACCTCGTTGACTCAATCGACCACTACCCGGGGTGTTCCTCATGGGATGCCTTCCAAGAATCGCTTGCATCAGCAGATGCTACACTTGATTCCCAAGTTGAAACACAAGAAATGTGGGCTCCGTACTCAAAGATCCCACCACTGCCAGCGTCATCACTTAAAAAGCATGCTGATATCGATTTCACTGAGAGGCTCTTCCGAAAGGGGGTGCCGCACACGTTAGAGCTTTATCCAAACGCCTGGATGGCATGTTTTGGTGTTACATCTGCGGAACAAATAGCTAGCGTTAATCAAGCTGTGTTAGACCGCA
>JBIKWG010000092.1:0-10928 GCA_044356425.1 Bdellovibrionota bacterium
GATTCTTCCCTACGTTCAAAAATGACTATTATACAGCCGGTTGGAGGATTTTAAGAATTGCTCCAACTGGTTAAGAATATTCGGTAACCCTACCAGATCATGCAACTGCTGTCACACATTCCCTCAGCTGTTCGGGGCGCACAGCAAAGAGGCGTCACACTTTCCGCAAAGGGGCTTAAATGGATCCATTAAGCTGTGGCTATCAAACGTCGATATTACTGTGGTGAGTAGGTGCTGTTTAATCGCCATCTGCTCTCTTTTGTATATAAAAGTCAATAGCTTACGCGACTTGTTGGTCGTGTGAAACAGAGGTTGTCGAGGATTCAGGGTGCCCAGGGCCCTTAAGAATTTGCCAGTCACCTTGGTAGTTTCACAGTAAGAGCTAGCGGCTGTGACACAGTTTTGAGGGTGTATGCATCAGTCCGAGATAGATCTTCCAGGGTCTGCAGTTGAGTTCTCATTGGGTTTTGGTCTCTGGTACGACGCTGATAGGCTCGTATTAGAAGGGGCTTATCTGGATGAGATTACCGCTTACCGCGCTCGCAAGAGGTGGATTCAGACCCTTGAAGCGAACTTTCTGCTTGAGGATCATCATGATTTTCGCATTCGAGTGAGAGTTGATCCTGATGCTGATCACTATCAGGTGCGCTGCGACTTTCTTTCTGCCTGTGGCAGATATGCCTTCTGGAGATTAACACACCATCAAGCGCCCGAGGTTCAGTACATGCTTGAAACAGCTCATTTGCCTTCGATGAGCATGGTTTCGCAGCACTTTGCCCTGCCCGCTCAGGTCGACGAAGAGGGAGGGGGGGTAGCTCGTGTAGCGCCGCAGGTTGAAGAGCCTCGTCAGGAGGCTGATGCGCTTATAGCGGTGCGCTCGGTAGTTTCAGGGTTGTCTCGTCTCGTACGCTGCATGAAGCTGATGTTTCAGAGGTGAGCTGCTCTCAGTCGGTCTAGCGCTCATTTCTCTAATATCATAGTGAAGCGTGAGAGATAGTCGCCGTGGCAACACGAAGTTCTGATGGAAATCATATTCTAGCTGCGGGCGAAGTGGGTGCCTATACGGTGTGCGCGCAGTCATGGAAGCTTAGGTGGCTCGACCGTGATGATTCAGCAGTTGAAGAACGGAAGAGCTCGCTCGGAGTGCAGCTTCACAGAGAATGGTCGCGACTATTTGAAGAATCGCAAGTCCTCGCCAACTGGATCCGGTATCTGTCGGTGTTGCTATGTGTGGCCGGCGTGGTCTTTATGATCGGTAATTCAGGCCAGGGACCGCTGGATAGTATCTTCTATATCTCTATGCGTAGCCATGGATTGCAATGGATTGTTCTTACGGCGGCGGCCCTGCTTGTTATTCGCTCGTTCGGTAAGGCAGCAAGCACCCGACGGCGAGCTACCGGGTTTAGCGTTTCTGAGAAGACAATATCAATCGAGGGCAGTGAGACGCTGCCGTCACGAGAGTATATTTCAATTAAGCAGGGGTTAGCTGGTAGGCCAGATGCTCTTACGAGCGAGAATGGATACATTATTCCGATAGAGATGAAGCCCCTAGCGAAAAAGCTGCGTGACCGTTACGCAGCACAGCTCTTGGTGTACATGAGATTAATTGAAGAGTTTGAAGGGATTCGACCAACTCACGGCTATTTGATGCTGGGTCCGTCACATCGACGGGTGAGAGTTGAGAATAGCTTTCAGAAGCAGCAGTGGCTTGAAGGATTAATTCAAGAGATGCGCGGCATTATTGATGGCACCCCGGCCAAGGCCACCCCGCACGAAGTAAAGTGCGCTAAATGTAACGTTCGGCACCGGTGTAATTTTGCAGCAGCACCACGTGCGCAGAGCTCTGGTGTCGCGGCCAAGCCAGCCGCTGAATAAGTCACCAGCCCCGATATTTTTATGATGCAGTAAGTAGCTCACCTTCGGTGAGTCCGGTGCCGCGCAGAAACTCCTCGCTCGTCATTTTTTTCTTTCCTTCGAGCTGCAGCTGTTCAATCAGCAGCGAACCGAGTCCACATTGGACTTCAAGCTGTCCGTTTCTTGCGCTGATAATTGAGCCGGGGGCGGAATCTCGCGCCGACGAAGATTGAGCAGGACGAGCAAAGAGGACCTTCAAACGCTTGCCACGCCAAAATGAGAAGCAGCCTGGATACGGGGCAAATGCACGCACTGTAAGAGCGATCTGCTCAGCCGGTGCACTCCAGTTGATTCGACACTCTTCGGTCGTTATCTTACTTGCGTATGTGACTCCGTCAGTGGGTTGAGGTGAGGGGATAAGCTCGCAGTTGCAAAGAGCAGCTAGGTTTTGGCCGAGCAGCTGAGCCCCGTCTTGTGAAAGTCTATCGTGCAGTGATTCGCCGGTATCAGCACCCGTTATACCGATGCGCGATTCACAGAATACAGCACCGGTGTCGAGACCAACTTCCATCTGCATGAGGCACACCCCCGTTTCGCGATCGCCTGCGGCAAGAGCTCGCTGAATCGGCGCAGCGCCCCGCCAGCGTGGTAAGAGAGATGCGTGGATATTAACGCAGCCGCAGCGCGGTAATTCAAGGATCTCCTGTGGTAAAAGCTGTCCAAAAGCTATCACTACTCCGATGTCAAACGGGCCACATGCCGTGAGTTGCGAGATAATACTCGTAAGCTCACGTCGCAGCGATTGCGGTTGAAGTACAGGAACGTGGTTGCTTACAGCGAGCTCCTTAATCGGTGATTGTGATATCTTGCCTCCGCGACCAGCTGGTCGGTCAGGTTGAGTAATGACAGCGCCAACCCGAACCCCCGGCATGCTGAGTAGTGTTTTCAGCGTGGGGACAGAGAATTCAGGGGTGCCGAAAAAGAGTACGTTCATTCAAGATTCTCCGTGCGTGCGGTGCTGGATAGGCTGAGGTAGTTGGGGTCTTACCCAAGAGCTTCAGGCATGTGTTTAGCACACCACCGATTGAAAAGAGTTTTTTTGAGGCGACTAAGGTGATCGGTAAAAAGTACCCCATGCAGATGATCAATCTCGTGTTGAATGCAAAACGAGAGGACGTCTTCGGCAGCTAGGCTAAATTGCCGGCCGTGGCGATCGAATGCGCGCATCTTAACATCGTAATGGCGCGATATCGTGTCGTGGTAGTCAGGGATACTCAAGCAGCCTTCTTCAGATGCAACTTTCTTTCCACCAGACAAAATTGTAGGGTTAATGATCTCCAGGATCCCGTTGTGAAGGTGCTCTTCAGGGTTGATGCCACTCTCTGAAGTAATGATGGGGCGCTCAAACACTTCCAGGCTCGCTTCAATTACTGCAATCCGTTCGCTGACCCCAACCTGCGGGGCGGCTAGCCCCATTCCGCGCGATATAATCATCGTCTCGTACATGTCATCGAGAAAGGTGTGTAAACGTCCATTAAACTCAGTAACGGTCGTGGTTGCAGCGCGGAGCACAGGGTCTGGGATGAATCGAAGAGTTAAAAGCGACATGCAATTACTACACCAAAAAATTGAAGAAGTGTCACGTAATTTGGTTCTATTTCGTGTGGAATGAGTGAGCGTTATTGAAAAAACTAATTCAGGAGTTTGAAGGTACGGGTGGCTTCTGCGATACTATGAGTATGACTGAGATGTCGTTGCCAGAAGCTCAACTGTTTAGAATGCTCGTTTCGTTCTTTGGGCGCGAGCGTGTCGTATGGGGTATGAGCATTAAAGCAGTATGTGGAGGCGAATATCCGCACCTAAACGACCAACCGGTTGCCACAACCTCCGCGTGGGCCGAAGGGGATCGGTGTCTCTTTACTGTGGTAGATGCCGAAGATGAGCCTAAGATGGTAGTGGAATTTGCTCCGGATTATTCGCGCTATATCGAAGTCGACCGGTTAGATCGTCATACTATATTGCCGCGACTGCTGGGTGCTTGTGGGATTCAGTACGTTACCATGACAGCTCAAGAGCTTGGTGAGATAATAGACCCCGGCAGCAATCTGGATCTCGTTGGTTTTCTGCAAGATAAGTTTGAGATTGATGATGCTGGAGATGAGGCGCAGTAGAGCCGTTGGGCTCTCTTTAATGCTGGATAATCGTAAATATAGATATGGGCTTTACCTTTAGTCGAGCCCCGAAACATGGGTGCTCCACAGGTTGAGCTATCTCCGGCCAGGCATGATCAGAGCACAACACTCCTGGCGGTGGCGATCTTACTGATTGCCACAGGGCGTGAAAGTAGGGATGAGCACAATTTAAGGGACTTCAGCCCTTGCAGTCTGCGGCGCTGTTTGGGATGAATCTAAGTCTCATGGTTAGAGTGGTCCGCCCCCGATTGTTACTTCTTTTATCAGTGCTCCTGCTAGGGGTGTGGTTTGTCGCTTTGTTTTTAGCCGGTGGCAGCGCCGCTGTTCGTTCACAAGCCCAGCTGGCTCTTCTTCCGTTACTGCTCTTATTGTTAAGTCGTGTGCGCCTATTTGGCGCGCAGATTCCAAATGCTCTTCTGCTCGCTGCTTGTGTGATTGGCCTCACGGGAGCTGTGGTCCACCAACAAGGCACAGCTTTTGAGCCAGGCACCTTTCTCGTGACTCGGTTCGAAGGAGATCGACTTGGAGGCGAAACAAAGATCGCTCGTGACAAGATTCGCGCGTCCTTAGGGAGCGAGGTGCGTGTGCCGATAACTGATACGGCGCGCACAGTGCAGAGTAACAAAGAGGCGCGCAAAATACTCGATACGAGAGCTAATCTTGCAGGAGTCGTGTGGGGGTCAGGTCGTTGGGCAACCGTGACCCTGCGAGAGTCAGCCCCGATCTCGCTTCAAGCTTTAGCAGAGCGCAGTGTCGGAGCTCGATACCTGAAGACGCACCAGCTGCGCGACCTTCTCATAGTGACTAGCTTACCGTCAGTGGGCGTGTCGTTTGTAAATCATCCCCAGGGCATTGAGTTCCTGAGCCGCCTTATCGCCGTATGGGGCAGCTTTGCAGAGGCTATCGTTCACACTGGCGATACATCTTATCTGCAGCAGCAGCTGCTGCTGCAGGCTGCGAGTTTGGTAGCGTGGACCTCACCCGAGCCGCAGGTTTTCTCTCAGTGGATGTTGGGCTCATATTACCTAGGCCAGGCGATGATAGGAACAGATTCTGAGCCAGCGATGTTTGCGTGTGCACGAGAGACTCTGCGGCATGGTTACCGCAAGCTTCGACGCAAGGAGGCCCCTCTGCTTGAGGCCGCGATTATAAACAATTACGTGATCGCTCAACTCTTTGGTCGAGATGGTGTAATGTCTTTTGAAGAGGCGTCCATTGATGCAATTAAGCAGCTTCGGACAGCTTATCTCTTGGTTGCTAATCCTCGGTTGAATAGCAGCAGTAAAGAGCTGCCTGTGCTTGCAGCTGTTATACGTGATAACATTCGGTATCTAAAATCGTCTTATGCCAAACAAAAGAGAACCGCAAAGTCCCGCTAACAGTGAGCTCCCTCCAACGCTCGCCACCACCCATTTTGAGTGGCTTGGTCAGAGATATGAGGGAAAGGTGCGTGATAGTTACACTCGCGATGGGTTGCGGTTTTTAGTTGCAACAGATCGGTTAAGCGCGTTTGATCGAGTGCTCACTACTGTTCCACTGAAAGGCCAGGTGCTGACTCAAATCGCGCAGTTCTGGTTTGAACGGTTCTCTGGTTTGATTCCACATCACGTTGTGGCATCTCCCGATCCCTGTGTGACGGTAGCTCGAGAAGTTTCGATTGTTCCGATCGAAGTAATCGTCCGCGGATATTTGGCAGGAGGGGGGTGGCGAGATTACCAGGCTGGACGCAACGTAAGTGGGGTGACGCTACGGTCGGGGCTTCAAGAGTTTGATGAGCTGCCCGAGCCGATTCTTACACCATCAACCAAAGCGCCAATGGGCAATCACGATCTTCCCATTTCGGAAGCAGAGATAGTTAAGAAGGGGCTCGTCTCTGCGCAGGTTTGGGATGAGGTAAGAAGTCATGCGCTGACACTCTTTACCACTGCTGCTCGTGAGCTGCGTGGACGTGGTTTGATATTTGTTGATACCAAATACGAGTTTGGACTTCTGGACGGTAAAGTTGTGTTAGCGGATGAAATTCACACGCTCGACTCATCTCGCTTCTGGGTTGCCGAATCATATGAAGAGCATCGACGAAGCGGCAGAGCGCCCGAGATGTTAGATAAAGAGCCAATACGTCGTTGGCTCTTAGCGCAGGGTTTTAATGGCGAGGGGGAGATCCCCGTGATTGGCGATGACTATCGCGCAGAGCTAATGAAACACTACATCAGTAGCTTTGAGCGTATTACCGGAACGGTGTTTTGCCCAAATGTAGAGGAGCCGTCCGAGCGCATAGCCAAAAACCTTAAGCAATTCCTGGGATTAGATTAAGTTCCGCAACTGCTTCACTGATGCACTGTGGTCACGGGCCGCAGCGATCTCTAGATTTTAGGCCTACAAGCCGACTTTTCTCCATGCTGGTGTAGCTGGTGGTGTACCAGCAGAGGTCGTTGGCAGAGAAAGCAAGGGAATCTCTATTCTGAGGCACATAGCAACCGCATTGGTTGTTTAGGCAAGAGTCAAAAAGCACATAGGCGCGAGATGAAAGGTATTTTGTGGTTGGCAACAGCGATTCTAGTAGGTTCATACATCTGCCTGTCAGTCGCTGATCCCGATCTATGGTGGCACATAACGATTGGCAGATGGATTCTTGCGCATCAAACTGTTCCTTCTGCCGACCTTTGGAATATGTACAGCGATGGATCCTTGTGGCGCGCATACTCTTGGAGCGTTGAGATCCTCTTTGCACTTGTTGACCGCTGGGCTGGCGCGGAAGGGTTGCTGCTCTTGCAACTTGCCTTTGCTATTGGATTGGCGATGGTGTTTCAGCGTGTTTTTGCCGGGCTTGCGCATGATGGCTTCGTTGGCACCTTAATCGGCGTGTATACGACAGTCGCCTGTTTTAACCATTTTACATTGAGACCGCAGGTGCTCGTATGGGCGCTGTTCGCCTTGGCTCTATTGTTCGCTGATGACGGCTCTGAGCGAGTTGTATCCCGTAAACGCCTCGCAGGCCTGGCTGCGATCGGCCTGGTGTGGGCTAACTCTCATCTCACCGCTGTGTTGGGTGTAGTTGGTATATTCTTGTGGTCGCTGCAGTCCTCTCGCGATGGCACGCGACAGTGGCGTGAGAGCCTTAAGTCATCGGCGGCTTTTTTTGTTGGCACGCTCATAACTCCTTATGCTGGGGGTGAATGGTTAACGTTCGCATCAAAAGGGGCACACCCGTTTAAGTTTCAGAGTATAAGTGAATTTCAGCCATCAACGATTTTACAGTATTCAACGGTCTTCGTGGTGCTGTTTGTCGTGCTGCTTGTGGTGGCTGCTTTTCAGGCTCGCACTCGTCCTACGCTTGCCCGGACGGTGCTGGCCGGTGGAATGACCTTGGCCGGGCTCACATCGGTAAAATTCCTGCCATTTGCAGCTATTTCACTCGGCGCGTTAATCGCTGTGTGGTGGAGGCAAAATAGAGCTAAGCAGGGCGCCTCTGCAGGAAGTCAGTTGGCAGAGGGGATATGGCAGGCTAAGAAAAGTTTTGAGGGTCTATCATGGCAGACCCTTGGCTCGATCGCATTTTTTTTCTCCTGTATCTCGACAGTTAATGTAGCAGCGCTCGTTCGTCGTCCGATTGATACAACGCTTGTTCCAAAAGATGCGGTGGATTTCATAGAAGAGAAGAAATTAGAGCATCCGATCCTTAACGAATTCGGCTCTGGTGGCTATCTGATGTATCGATACAGTAATTCTGACGGAGTGCCGCTGTACAAGGTTGCTATAGATGGGCGCACTAATGTTAACGATCCAGAGATCTGGGACATGTATCAGGCGAGTCTGCGCGGGAGCGCGCACTGGCATAACTTCATTGATAAAGTTCAGCCAAAGACAATTTTATGGCGCCAAGGTTCAGCGTTTGTATCTCTGCTTCTGCTCGATCCCGATTGGTGTCGTGTCTTCGCGACGGGGTCAAGTGAAAACGACTTTGTGCTGTTCGTGTCGCGCGCAGATTTTCAGAAACGTCGTAGTGAGTTGAGCTCTATTGACTGCAACCCTTCTTGATAGGTCGAGGCGACATACGCTTCGGCAAGAGGCGGATCTGCTTACTTTGTTCTTAGTTCCAGACGGTGCTCAAGCGTGGAGTTAGGGATTTTGAGCCGCGCAGTCCGCGGAGCGCATTATCTGCCAGGCCTTTGACCTCATCTACGGTCATGCCGAGTTTGGCTGCGACCTGCTCAAATGACTGAGGTGCTGAGCCATCGCTTGGAAATATGGCCGAGATGACGGCAGATTCAAGACTTCCAAGGCTCTCCATTGCCGAGGCAACTTTAGAGGTTGTCTCAATATGGTTGACCCCCTTATCAGCTTCCGGCGCCAAGGGTTGTATCTGCACATTTAGAAAAGCATCGAGCTCGGGATCGGTGGCTACGAGGGAAATTTTGGTTTTTTGGGGAGCCTGTTGCTGTGGGCTCTTATCGCCCGCTGTCGTGCCGTCTTTTATCTCTGGCTGGTTCGCCCTTGCGAGCGAACTTTTGCGTCTAGGCGCCATTCGGTTCCCTTAAAGGTAGGTCCAAGCTCTAGAGTAGCAATCGGGATGGAAAGAAGTCAAACTGGGCTAAAACGCGCCTAATGTAGTTGGATGATAAGACTCCTGTTGCTGGGAAGAGCGGCAGTGGCTCGTATAGCTTGTAGGGCTTTGATTTTGCTCATTATAACTTGTTGTTTTGATTCGTTCCGGTGCGGTATTCGTGTAGGGGTGTTTTTGACAGGGCAGTATCTCTGATTATGATGCTTGCAATAAGAACATAACGTATCGGGTTTTTGTAAAGGCACGGGCGCGCTGGAAGCTGCCGGAGTAGGGGTGATGGATTTTGGTGAGTGGTGTCGCACCGTGCGTAGCATCAGAGGGCGATTGGTGCGTGACTGCGGCGGTTCTGAGGATCAAGCGCTCGATATTTTTATGGGCACGCTGTGTGCGAGCGTCTTCGCAGAGCGCTTTGGATTTTCAGAGAGCCTGGCCGCGGGTGTTTTCGTTGATGTGCTCAGAAGAGAGCTAGGGATAAGCCTTCCATGTACAGAACGTGCTGCCACAGTTGAGGTGCAGGGAGATCCGCTAGAACTCTTCCCAGCGCCAATCATCTCTGCAGTTGAGCGCTGCCCAGAGCTGATCGGATGGGCGTATCAGATTTGGAATGAGGGGCGTCGTTCGGCTTCTACGTGGGCAATAAGCTATAAGAGCCAGGAGCAGGCCGAGCGGCTGTCAGTCGCAGTAGCAACTCAGATATTTACCGAAGAATATATAGCAGATTTTTTGCTGGTTCGATGCCATCTCTTGCTCGCGTCGAGCAAGGCCTGCTACGACGTGATGGATCCCGCGTGTGGAACGGGTCACATACTCGCGCGCGCTCTAGTGCTTTGGTCTAATCACCAACAAGCCAGCGATGCACAGCGAGTGGCGATGCTTGAGCGTCTGTATGGTTGTGATATCGACGGTGTTGCTATCGAGCTATGCAGGGTAATTATGTTGCTGCGCAGTATACACAGTGACGCAACCCTATGTGCTCCGGCGTGGCAGCTGCTTAATTGCACAATTCAGCACCTTCCGACCGTAGAAGGAGCGTTGCTGCGTGATGATGCAACGGCTGTGCTTCAAAAGCAGTACGACTGTGTGGTAACAAATCCACCCTATTTGGGCCGACGAAAGCTTCGAGAGGGGTTTAAGCAGTTTCTTGATCAACACTATCCAACAGGTGCGATTGATCTGTGCGCCGCTTTCATGCAGCGCTGTATAGAGCTTTTAAAGCCGCATGGAGTTGTCGGATTTGTAACCTCGGATAAATGGTTGCGTCTCAAAGGATACCGGAGCTTTCGAGTTGAGGAACACAACGGCAAAGGTCTCTATAATGAGTTGACGCTCGATGTTCTAGCGGAGCTAGGCGATCGCGCGTTTAACCCGCAACTTGATCTGCACGATGGTGTGGGTGTTGTGCTTACGGTTGGTCGTAAAGCGCCACCACCTTCTGACCACCTAGTTCGCTACCTGCTGTGCACGGCTGTGCGTGATTGGCGCGCAAAAGCAAACTATTTAAGCGATAAAGTAGGACAGCAGGAGTGTGGAGTTTCACTAAAGCAAAGTGCATTGCAATCTGATAGCGATGGCTCTGTTTTTTTGCAAGCCGGAGGGGCCCCGCATGCGCTCGTTCATGCGCGGAGGCGAATATCAGATTGTGCCCGTATCGTAATTGGGCTGCAAACGAATGATGATGCCCGTTTTGTAAAGTATCACTGGCAAGTTGCGCCGAATCACAGCTGCTGGCGAGTTCATGGCAAGGGAGGTGGGTATGCTCGCTGGTACGGCCTCAATCGCTGGGTACTTGATATTCGTGACAGTGATTCGTTTTTAGAGGGAGGGGGCAGCGGAGCAGTCTTAAATGATCTCTTTGCGAAGGAGGGGTGGACGTATTCTTGGTTTGCCAATGGTGCGCTTGGCTTGCGCCGAAAAGAAGCGGGTTGGAGCTTTGGCAGGGCCGCCTCGTCTGGTGTCTACTGTGATAACCTGCGAGTTGTTGCCTACTTAAACTCTCGACTAAGTTCGTTCTGTGTTCGCCTCAAGGGGGGAAAGATTCAGCTTCCAGAGGGGGTAGTGCGCGGTGTGCCACTGCCGGATGAGCTTGAGGCAGTTGATCCACGTTTGGTTGAGGCAGCGGTTGATATCAAGCGCGAGCTTGTAGCGGCAGATCCAACTGACTACACGTTTCGGCCAGCAGTATCATCGAGGGTGTACGAGCGCTTTGCGCTTGAGGCGCTGGTATTGATGGTTGAAGCAGAGCTTGAGCGGCAAGTGATGCGCGCTGCGCAACTATCCGAGGAGGATGCTGCAGGGCTTGCTGCTGTCATAGCTCCGCC
>JBIKWG010000304.1:0-3109 GCA_044356425.1 Bdellovibrionota bacterium
CCATCAGTCTTGGGGCGAATTCATGAATGGGATCTCCGTTAGCAGATGGCATTTAGAGAGGAACGACCAGATAGTGCTCAGGGCGTAAGTCTTGAAGACCGACTCCGAGGGTCTTAAGTCGGTCAAACTGGTCAGGACTCAGGCCTATGCTTCGAAATCGTAGCTTTCTATCTGTGGGCAGACCTTCCGCTTCGTTTGGTGCTATTTCTCTAAACATAGCTAATTCCTGCGATATAACGTCTGCCTAGTGCGGCCGGGCACTATGTTGAAATCACTGGGCGCCAGTGGCCGGTGCGCCACCTAGGTTTGGTTCTCTCTGTAGTATACACACCCCGACCAAGTAAACAACTTGGGTCCCATTCAACATGTTTCAAAAGCAAATTACCCGTGCGCTCAAAAAAGCGCTCTTATCCGCGCGTCATCAAATATCCACGAGACAGATATCCCGCAGCAGGAATCGTACAAAAGAGTCAAGAGGGAGAAAAGTAAGTGACATTCTAGCCGGGGTACAGAGGGAGGGTCGGGTACAGGGTGAAGGGGCAGCCCGGGCGCAGGGGCAAGGTCTGCAGCTTCATCCACTACTGAGAATCTATGCTACCAAAGAAGCGAGCGCGACGTAGCCAAGCACACCCCTGATGCAGCGAAACCAGAGCTGAAGCACTACGCACAGCTAGTCCGACGTAATCACCGTGCAATAATCGTTCAATACAGTAAATCGCATTTGTACAGGATGCTATCAGAGAGGAAAGTGCTCCTATTGCAAAAAGGCGGCGAATTGTGGGGTCGCTATGTGTTGGATGTGGTAAGGCATTCCCATCCAGAATAGCTGTGCGCATTTCACTGTTCTTTATAGCCCAGTAAGCAAATAGACTGTCAATACACAAGCCAGTTGCTGTCGCCGGGGTCGCGGCAGGCGAGTCTCCGTATCTAATTGTAAAGAGAGCAGCTGAATATCCAATCACAGTGCTGGCCCACGCCGCGCGTGTGTACCACCGCTCTTTAGCAAGCTCCCTGTTTGTTGGATTCTCTGGAGCAAAGTGTGACGGATTTGCTTCAGGTTGCTTGTCATGGGCAGCTGCATGGGGCTCAAGAGCGCTGGCGATTAGTGCGGTAGGTTTTGGCAGCTTTAGGTGAGATAGCCCGAGATTCCTGGCAGATGGACGGCTTGGTGTAGCACCTCTATGCGCGCCTTGATGAGGAGTAAGAGACATACTAGCCGTTGCCGATAGAAGGTTTTTCGCCGACAGGAGCCAGGATCTTCTCTGAGTTCTCCAGAAAGCGCGCCACGATGCCTCGCAGATCTGCCCGACAGGACTCATCGATGAATTTCAAATAGTAGGTACGGGCCTCTTGGCCTACTAGCTCACGTTCGAGCTTAAGGCTCTCTTCAACAAGGCGTTCAAGATTCGCACGATCGATTCTAGCCAGAACATCGCGTGCCGTGTCGATTGCGCCTGTGCACAGCTGTACTATCTGCTGCTTGAAATGTTGTGGTAGCTCAGAAAAAGTTGCGTGCTGATGGCGACCTCCGAAGCTGCCGTTGAGTAGCCCCTGGTCAAGAATCGTTCGAGCTACGCTCTCCATATTTTTAAAATCATTGTCGACTCCAGCCCCTGCGCCGCGTATTCCAGCTTGCGCGACCTCTCCGGCACGACCGCCCGCCAGAATTAGCAGAGCTCGAAGAAGGTCATCTCTTTGCGCAGTTGGGTTAGTGAGCGGATGATTATCGATTACCACGCGACCAAGGCTCTCACCTCGCGGTCGCATCGAGATGACTAGAGGGGCGCAATCACATACATAGGCAAGGATGCCGTGTCCGTGTTCATGCCACGCCACGTGCGCGCGTCGTTCGGGGCTTGTAAGCAGCCCGTCGTATGCCTGACCGAATACCACCTCTTGAAATGCCGCAAAAAGCTGCGTAGAGGTAACAGAAGCGGTGCCAGAGCGTCGAGTTAATTCGCTGGCGCGCTCGACTATCCCTCGCAGATGGTCTGGAGAGAGGGGGCCGGTAGCTTTTGCCAGATCGTGCAGCGCCTCTTCGCTCTCTAGCGCTACCCCGCGCTGTTTTGTTATGCGAGCTGAAACTTTTTTCAGTACATCGAACCGTTCTTCCACCGTGCGTGGCAGTGGAATCCGGAGTTGTACGGTAAAACGACCAGGACGCTTGAGGGCAGGATCGATAGAATCTACCGAGTTAGTTGCTGCGATGATGACGATACCTTCATTTCGCTTCGAATCAATGCCATCCATTTCAGCCAAAAGGGTGTTTACCGCTTTTACGTGCTCCTGTTCAGCCCCGCGCCCTCCATGGTCTTTTCGCGAGTGACCGATTGAGTCAAACTCGTCGAGAAAGAGAACAACCACAGGTTTCTTCAGGTTGGATGCAGTAAGCTTATCAACTACGGTGGCGCTCTCTTCATCCCTAAGTTTACGAGCCTCTCGAAACATCCGTTTTACCGCGGCAGTCCATGATCCGATAAAAGGCGCTGAAGCGAGATCCCCAGCATTTACATACACCAAGGGGCATGAAGCTTCTCCGCAAATGACACGAGCTAGGAATGTTTTGCCAACCCCAGGCTCACCGCTCATAAGAACGCCCCGAGGTAGATTTGCCCGCGAATCTCCCTTCTGATAGCAGGAGATCTCGTCGACAAGAGCTTGCATCTCAGCCACTGCTGTTCGGCTTCCGCCAACATCGGTGAAACGCTCTTCAGGGCGCTCTTTAAATTTCTGTAGCCCCTCGCCAAAACCTCCCAGATTGCCACCGGTGAGGTGTTTGAGCCCGTTGCCAAGATACCGGCCGAACATGACCACTGTTGCTGCAAAGATCAGCCATATAGCGATGTCTCGTTGTGTGATGCCACCCGGTTTCTCGGTCTCAACAGTTGAGCCCCCGGCGGAAGGGGGCTGAATAATTCGTGCGCGCACCTCTCCGCCTGAAGAAGAGATCTCCTCTAGAAGTTTTTGTCGTGTTGGTCCCGTTTGAACTCCGCGCAGCATAGCGAACGAGTGATTCGTTAGCCCTGGAATAAAATGTTTGTTTGTCGTGTTTTTATGTATGGGAAAAACGTAGGTAAAGCTGTTCCCATCGACACTTCCAAATTCAGCG
>JBIKWG010000227.1:0-4922 GCA_044356425.1 Bdellovibrionota bacterium
ACCGCCCGAGTCGTTGAGTCCAATAATCGGACAGCCCAGGGTTTCAGCAAGATCCATAATCTTAACGATCTTCTTAGCGTGCATCGCAGCCAAAGATCCGCCAAACACGGTGAAGTCCTGCGCAAATACGCACACCGTTCGACCGTGTATTAACCCGGTGCCTGTTATTACTCCATCGCCCAGATATTTCTTGTCAGCTAATCCGAAGTTGTTAGAGCGATGAGTGACAAATTTATCTACTTCAGAAAAAGAGCCTGCATCGAGCAGTCGCTCTAGGCGCTCTCGTGCGGTGAGTTTGCCGGCTTCGTGCTGCTTGGCGATTCGCTCATGGCCGCCGCCTGCTTCAGCGAGCGCATTGCGGCGAGTTAATTCATCGTCTGCTGTCATAGTAACGAAGATGGTAGCACGTTAGTAGGTCTAGGGCGCAAGCTGATCTTGGTATGGGCGCACTATCAACCAACGCAAGCCATGGCCTCAAATGCATCTTCTGAGAGAACCAGCTCTCTGCTATTAACTACAAAACCTCCTTGAGTGAGCTACCCGAGATGCGCTTTCGCGCGAGGAAGGGGGTGAGCCGCTTTCCTCAGGGAGCTGTTTTGGAGACCCTCCTTAAAGAAGAGAAGATTATGCAGAGATATTTTTTAGTTGCAGCGTACAGTGTGATGTGTGCAATCGTGTGTACTGCATGCGCAGTTGGCAAGCCCGGCGTGCAGCCGCTGGCCAGGCAGGGATCTCCAATTAAGGCCTCGTTGACTGAGGCACCCCCCATTGCTGTGCGTCCGGCCGAGAGTGTTGAACAGCAGGCATTTCAAGCGATGAGTGCTTTTTACTGTTCCCGTAAGAGGTGGCCGCTAGAGTGGTCTGAATTTGCTGCAGAGCAATCCAAGGTCCCGGGCTCGTCAGCATGGTTACATCATTTTGTGCGGGCAAAGATTGAGGTTTCGCGTGCAATAGTGGCAACCGTGCGTTACTACGATGAAGCCGGCGGGCAGAAGCAGGTGCATTTTATCGCACCACCAGAGTGTGGATCGTCGCGTAGCCCTCAAGAGATTTCGATTGCAGCAGGCCGAGTTGGTTTTCGTTTGCCAGCCGGTTTTTCGTCGCTAGGCGGGCGCGAGATCAAAGAGCGCTGGAAGAATCCTCCTTATCCAGATACCGCCTGGGAAGACCCTGTTTCTGGGGTGGTGTTAGCGGTTCGGTTTGGCGAAACAGCAGTTGAGCCGTCGGGCTTGAGCGAGCTTAAGCCTGTTCTTGATGAGGCATATGCCTCCTCAATCCCAGGAATAAAGCTCTTAGTGTCGGGTGTGCGGCACGGGGCTGGGCCGGATCGGTTGGTTCACTATTTTGAGAGTGATTCGTCGCGGGGACGATTGTTAACTCTTTCTATGGGGTTCTCTTTTGACGGCAAGCTCTTGGTTCTGAATGTTATTGGCCCAGTTCAAGCCAGGGCAGCGGTTGAGCAGGTTGCTGTGGCTGTGCGCGCCGATCTTACGTTACAATAGGGCGATATGGTCGATAGTAAGAGAGCGTTTGTGACCACCTCGGGTATTCACGTTAAAGAGTTCTATTCTGAGATAGATCGCGGCGGCGCAGATACACCAGCAGCGCCTGGAGAGTTCCCCTATACGCGCGGTATTCATCGTGACATGTACCGTGGAAAACTATGGACGATGCGTCAGTACGCCGGCTTCGGATCGGCAGACGATACGAACAAACGCTACCAGTTTCTCTTACAGCAGGGGATCTCTGGGTTAAGTGTTGCGTTTGATCTCCCCACGCAGATGGGGCGAGATCCCGATCATGCCTTGGCTCGGGGCGAAGTTGGTCGAGTTGGTGTGTCGATTGCGACTGTAGATGACATGGAGCGGCTGTTTAGGGAGATCCCCTTAGATAAAGTTTCTGTCTCAATGACGATCAACTCCACAGCGGCTATTCTGCTTGCTCTTTTGATAGTCGTGGCTGAGCGAAGGGGGATCTCCCCCGATAAGTTACGGGGCACGACCCAAAATGATATCCTCAAAGAGTACATTGCGCGTGGCACCTATATCTATCCGCCCCGTCCAGCTCTTAGGCTCGTCACTGATATTTTTGCCTACTGCGCGCGCGATTTGCCTCTGTGGAATACCATCAGCATATCTGGCTATCACATTCGAGAGGCGGGCAGCACCGCGGTTGAAGAGGTAGCATTTACCCTGGCAGATGGTGTTGCTTATGTTGAAGCTGCACTCGCTCGCGGGCTTGCGGTTGATGAATTCGCCCCGCGCTTGGCGTTCTTTTTTAATTGCCACAACAACTTTCTAGAGGAAGTAGCAAAGTTTCGTGCAGCGCGCAGGCTCTGGGCAACCATCATGCGTGAACGCTTCGGCGCGCGTGATGAGCGTAGCTGCTGCTTGCGATTTCATACGCAGACGGCCGGGAGTTCTCTCACGGCGCAGCAGCCCTACAACAACATTATTCGCACAACTATCCAGGCGATGGCTGCCGTGTGCGGGGGAACACAGTCTCTGCATACTAATGGCTTTGATGAAGCCCTTGGGCTTCCTACCGAAGAGAGTGCTCGGCTGGCGCTGCGAACGCAGCAGATTATCGCTGAGGAGTCGGGGTTAGCTATGACTGCCGACCCGCTCGGAGGAAGCTATCTTATTGAGTCGTGGACCGATCAGATTGAGCGAGAAGCTAAGGCGCGCATCGATAAGATTGATGCCCTGGGAGGAATGCTAGCTGCGATAGAGCAGAAGTATCCACAAGAGCAAATCGAGACGTCGGCATACCTGGCGCAGCGAGCGATTGAAGATCAAGCTTCTATCGTTGTTGGCGTTAATCGGTACAGTGAGGATGGCGGGGTTCAGCCCCCCGTGCTTGCAATCTCAGCTCAGGTAGAAGCAGAGCAGCAAGCCCGCCTTGCGGCGTTTCGTATGCAGCGAGACCAGGCTGCTGCTAATCAGGCCTTGGTCGCTCTTAAGCAGGCAGCAGCAGGCAGCGATAATCTTATGCAGTCGATAGTCTCGTGTGTTCGGGCCGCCTGTACCCTGGGTGAAATCTCTGACGCTTTGCGTGAGATTTTCGGCGAATATCGCGGTACCTAGCAAAGCGAGGTACGGCCCCGACATGGCCAGAAAGGGGAGTTCGGCTTGATACTCGCCTCTAGTGGTGAAAAGAATCGGAAGCGTACCCGCCATGATACATTGAATTTTTTATCGTAAAAACTCTAAGAGCCACCCATGAACAAATTTCTCAGCAGAACGGGGGCGTGGTTACGGAGGGCTAGGTGCTGTGAGTTGCTGGCCTCTGTCTCTTCGGTCCGACCTAAAAAAGCGGACTCAGCTGCTATTTTATCTTGTAAGTAGCGGTCCGCTCGACTATCCTGTTGTGCTGGTTAAAGGTAGGCCGCTGTTCTGTAAAGTGTGCGGATGGCCGAGAAACGCGCATAGACGCACGTAGCAACATATAGTGAATGAAACGCTATAGTAAGTAAGAGCAAGGCCCGCAACAGTTTGTCTGAGGCGGTGGCTGACCTTAGCTGTAGCAAGAAATCAAGAGAAGCTTATGAAGAAGAAGGATTTGGATACGATCAAAGAGCTGCTTGACGAGGAGAAGAAGCGCATCCATCGCCACCTCGAAGATATAAGCGATTCATCGGTTGCCGACCTCGATACTGCATCGGGTGATTCTGTCGATATTGCTTCGCTTGAGATTAATCAGAACTCCCTGCAAAAGATCGGCAAGCGAGAGCTCAATCACCTTAAAAAGATCGATGTAGCTATCAAGAAGATGGAAGAGGGCACCTACGGAGAGTGCGAGAGCTGTGGTGAACAGATCGCAGTAGCACGCTTGATGGCTCGCCCAGTGGCGCAGCTTTGTATCGATTGCAAAACAGAGCAAGAGAACGAGGAGCGTCGTTATTCTGATCGCACTACGGATGAAGACGGCGACGGGTTCCCAGAAGAGTCTGAAGAGATCTAGCAGGCCTGCAATCTGTAAGCTCGATCGGGGTATGTCCTGAATAAAGAAATACTAGAGTTGGGGTCTAGTCACCAGAGGGCCTAGCAAATGGTGGCGATCAAACAGCGATTAGTAAATAAATTCCGGTTCAACACCGCTTTTATTCGTTGTCCAAGATTTCTTTAAGCTCAGCGAGCAGTGCTGGTGCGCAAACGATAATGTTATCCACCAATAAATCTGGGGGGAGTCCCTCGGTTTTGTGCTGACCGGCATGGCTGTATCGGTAGTGGCCTACTGAGGCTCCTGCCTCCTTTGCTATCAGGCACCCAGCGGCGCCATCCCACGAATTCAGAGTCTCTTCAAAGAAGGCATCCAGTCGTCCGCAGGCAACCCAGCAAATGTCCAGTGATGCCGCGCCTAATCGACGGATATCGCGGCACACTGCCAGCGTGCGTTCGAGCCGATGGCATACGGCCGAGATGCTGTGTCGGTCATATGGAAAACCGGTGGCAATCAGCGCATCGTGAACAGAAGAGCAGCCTGATATCTTAATGGGAGCCCCGTTTAAGAACGCGCCGCCACCCTTTGTTGCTGTAAACAGCTCATTTTGAAACGGGGCCAGAACGGCACCTGCAATGACCTCTCCGTTGACTGCGCAGGCGATTGAAATGCCCACGTGCGGATGGCCATGCGCAAAGTTTGTTGTGCCGTCTACCGGGTCGATAATCCAGTATACTCCAGCACCATAATCGCTCTCTAAAGCGCGTTGGTGTGACTCTTCCGCTAGAAAAAAGTGCTGCGGAAACTGTGAACTGATAGTTTCAACGATAATCTTCTCGGCTGCGAGATCGGCGGTGGTTACCAAGTCTCGTGCACCCTTAAAAGAAACTGATACAGAGTGGCTCTCACGTTGGTGTTTTATCTCTATACCGGCCTTCTGTGCGGCGTCTACGGCAACGGCTAGCAGTTGGTTTGGGGTG
>JBIKWG010000004.1:0-35141 GCA_044356425.1 Bdellovibrionota bacterium
GCGCTGCTGAGAGCGCTCAACGTTGACCGCATACTATCGCAGGAGGCAGGAGATGAACACACGTATGCAGATAGAAGGGGCTATTCGCATTGCAGCGCAGCGCCTTTCGGGATTGAACCTTCCGGTCCGGGCTTGTGCCAAGGTAAACCTGCGGTTGAAGATCGAGGGGCGGCGGCCAGATGGATATCATCTTCTCAGTATGCTTAACGCCACTATCGACCTGTGCGATGAGGTGGTGATTAGATTCATCCCGGAACCTTTGGTGAATATACGGATTGAGCCCGACGGAGTTCAGGTGGGCCCGGATGAAGGCAATCTTGTGGTGCGCGCGTTTAGATATTTCTGGCAGGAGCTTGGGCTTGCTGTGGCGCCTATAGGCTTTGAGTGCTGTATCACCAAAAATATTCCTATCGGTGCAGGGCTTGGCGGCGGTAGCAGTGATGCTGCGGCAATGCTGCGCGTTCTGAGCAGCAGCTTTGCAGGGGCCGTATGTTCTGCAGGTTCGCTACGTCAGGGTGATGTTGCTGCGGCGGTGATGAGAGCTGCCGCGCGATGTGGCGCCGATGTTCCGTACGCCTATACAGGAGGTCTAGCATGGGTCTCAGGAGTGGGGGAGGTAGTTCAACCCGTGTTCCTCCCGAGCGCACTGCCTGGGCTAATCATTGTCATGGTGCCCCCGGAACCGGTAGCAACTGCCGCATTCTACGAATCTCTGAGAGCGAGCCGCCCGGTTATTGAACCGTACATCGACCGCCAGCGAGAGCAGTTTCTGAATCATCCGAGTTATGATGTGCTTCAGCAGATAGTCGCGAACGATTTTGAAGATGAGGTAGTGCGGATGGCGCCTTCGGTCGGAGTGGGGCTTGAAATAGCGCGCAGATTTTACCCTAAAACTAGCGCTGTTACAGGCTCTGGTAGTGCTTTTTTTGCTCTGGTACCGCCTGGGCAGGAGGGTTCACTCACCGCGCTTGAGCAAGAATTATCAGGGGTAGGCGTTAGGGTTTTTCGCTCTCGATTTATACCCTAGCTTGTGGGCGCGGCAGGCGCAGGGCTTTCTCAAATCATTAATTGGCTAGGTAATGCCACAGCTCTACTTGCCAAAGAACTCTAGTTGTTTTACTCACTGATGCGTGATCTTTTGATGCCCGGTAGCCAAGTGGTAAGGCAGCGGATTTTGATTCCGCCATACGCAGGTTCGACCCCTGCCCGGGCAATTTCTATGCGAAGTATTGTTCTATTCGCCCTCTTGGAGAGATGCCGTGACTCGCCCTTTGCTTGTGTTCTCCGGTCGCTCAAACCAACGCTTTACACAATCTGCCTGCGAGACGCTTGGTATTGAGCTGGGGCGCATCGAGGTGGTGCGGTTTAGTGACGGCGAGCTGTCAGTTGAGATCGGCGACAATGTGCGAGGCGGAGATGTGTTTGTGGTTCAAAGCACAAGCACCCCGTGCAATGACCATTTGATGGAGCTCTTGATAATTATCGACGCGCTAAAGAGAAGCTCTGCTGGGCGAATAACAGCGGCGCTTCCGTACTTTGGGTATGCGCGTCAGGACCGAAAAGTTAAGCCACGGGTCCCTATCACAGCTAAATTGGTTGCTGACATGATTACAACTGCCGGCGCTGACCGTGTTCTCACGCTCGACCTACACGCAGGTCAGATGATGGGTTTCTTTGATATCCCAGTTGATAACATGTATGCGCTGCCCGTGATGGTGCCATACCTATCTGCGCGTTATGGCACTCAAGATGTCACGATAGTGTCTCCTGATGTGGGTGGTCTAGAGCGGGCTCGTTTGGTTGCAACGCGCATCGACAACTGCCCAATAGCCGTTATTGATAAGCGGCGCTCGGGCCCCAATCGCGTTGACTCGATGACCGTGGTGGGAGACGTAGCGGGGCAGATCTGTATCATCGTAGACGACATTGCCGACACTGGCGGTACACTGGTGAAGGCGGCCGATACATTAATGAAAGCTGGGGCTAAAGAGGTGGTTGCGTGTTGTGTGCACGCAGTGCTCTCGGGGGATGCACGTAAGCGTTTGAACGAGTCGCCTATCAAGGAAGTTATCGTTACAGACACGATTCCGCAGCCTCAGGGTGAAGAGGGTGATAAGCTAACAGTTCTCTCAGTGGCGCCTCTTTTTGCAGAGGCTATTCGACGTATTCATTCAGATGACTCTGTAAGTAGCCTGTTTCGTTAATAAATAGAGTTGATAAATAGAGATTTCTTGAGCTCGGTGAGGGCTGCTAGAGGCAAGGCGAAAGCGAGTTCTCCAAGCTCTTTACCAAAGGGGCGCCTTCTGGTAGCCTCACGGCTCGATTTTTACTAAGGATGTAAAGCCGTGGAAAGTTTCACTATTGAAGTTTCAGAGCGCCTGGAGACAGGTAAAGGTGGTTCAACTCGTTGTCGCCGTGAGGGATTTATTCCGGCAGTGGCATACCACAAAGGAGAGAAGCCAGTATCGATTAAGGTGCCCTACAAAGAGTTTACTTTGATGGCTTCTAAGGCACGACGGTCGCAGGTGTTCTGGTTTCAGAGCGCTGTGCCGCACCTCTCGGGTAAGTCCGCAATCGTTAAGGAAGTGCAGCAGGACCACGTGAAGGGTCGTGTTGTGCATGTTGATTTTCAGACGCTGAGCGACAACGAAGAGATCACTCTTGAGATCCCGGTTCGGATGGTTGGAGAGGCTCCTGGCGTTAAGGTTCAGAACGGAATCTTGACCGTTGTAACTCATGAAGTTGCTGTTCGGTGTCTACCAAAGAACATCCCTAACGCAATTGAAGTCGATATTTCGGCGCTCAATCTTGGTCAGTCAATACACGCCTCCGACCTTAAGCTTGGCGAGAATGTAGCGTTGGCGATTGATTCCCACGAGACTATCGTAAGTGTAGTAGCTTCTCGCGCTGGCGAAGAAGAGACTAAGGGTGCTGAGGGCGCTTCAGCTGCGGGCGGTGCTCCTGCTGCAGCTGCTAAGGCTCCAGCGGCAGCTGCTAAGGCTCCAGCTGGCAAGTCTGGCAAGTAGACAGGTCGAACCAGTATAGCTTGAAAAGATGTCGGGCGGGTTTTCATTAGTAGTCGGGCTTGGTAACCCAGGTTCGCGCTATAGCGGAACTCGACACAACATCGGATTCGCCGTTGTAGATGCCCTGCGCTTCTGCAGCGGCGTTTCTGATCTGGGTGAAGTGCGGTCTATTGCCCTATCCAAAGCGGGTGATGCTATCAGTGGGCGTTATGAGCGGGAAGGGTGGCTCGATAAGGGCGACTATTTTGAGTCGAGCCTTCAAGTCAGCGATTGGAAGCCTTGTTTGTTAAAGCCGCAGACTTTCATGAATCGAAGTGGGGAGCCAACGCGGGGCTATCTGCAGTTCAAAAAGATCCCGATCTCGCAGCTCGTTGTGATTCATGATGAAATCGATCTGCCGTTTGGAACTGTGCGTCTCAAATTTGATGGGGGTGAAGGTGGGCATAATGGTCTGCGCTCAATCTCGGATCTATGTGGGGGGCGGGGCTATACTCGTGTTCGAATAGGGGTAGGTAAGCCAGCAGCCGGTAGTCCCTTGGCTGTGGCGCCAGATGGGGTAGCCACCTGGGTGTTAAGCCGATTTTCTGCTGAGGAGCTGCCACACGCCGAAGAGATGGTTGCTCGAGCCGCTGAAATCGTTGTTAGCCTGGGATTAAAGGGGGTTAAGTTCACTCAAGACCGTTACCATCGGTGATTGAGGCGTACTGAGCAGGATTGTCTGGCTGAATAGTTCTCGGCCACAGTTGTGTTTTCCCCCTAATTTGATAGACTCCCACGGCTTTCCAGGTGGCACAGGTGTAATCGCAGGTGTGATAACCCGCTTGATGCGACGTTTGGAAGGTAGTTTGAATCTCGATTTATACGAATTTTGTAGAAAGTAAAGAATAGGTGGCCCATGGAAGTACGTCGTTACGAGTCGGTGGTGGTATTTGATCCCCGTCTAAGCGACTCTCAGCTCAAAGAGGAGATTAAGAAGGTAGAGGGGATTCTCGCTTCAAACCAAGCGAAAGTTACCTCTGTAGACTCTTGGGGGAAAAAGGAAGCTGCCTACGCCTTCAATAAGCAACGCATGGGCTATTTTGTTGCATTCAATTATGAGGCTTCGAATCACGATGCACCGAATGCTCTGCAAACTCTGTTGCGCATTTCGGAGGTCGTAAATAAGTTTCAAACCCATTTGATCCGCAGCAAAGTTCGCAAGTTCAAGGGAAATCCAAAGCTCTTGCAGAACCCTCCTTCGCGCGACGATGAGGATTTTGGTGCTGATTCTTTCGAGTAGTACGACTACTAAACGGGTGGCGGGGCACCATGTGTAGTTCGCCCCGTGTATAGTTTGCAAGGAGCTTAGTCATGGAAGTTATTTTACGCGAGGATTTCATCTCTCTTGGTTACATCGGTGATAAGGTTAAAGTTCGTCGCGGCTTTGCGCGCAACTTCCTTATTCCGCGCGGTCTCGCAGTTGAGGCCTCAAGCGCTAACGAGCGTGCCCTTCAGCACAAGCTGGGAGCCATCGTTGCAAAGCGGTTGAAGAAGCGGGCCGAGGCTGAGGCGTTTGGTCAAGTTTTGCAGCAGGTAACTGTTGAGCTTACCCTCAAAGTAGGTGGTCAAGGAAAGAGCTTCGGTTCAATAACTGCCAAGGATATTGAGGAGGCTCTCAAGGGTCTTGGATACGCAGTTGACCGCCGACAGATTCGGTTGGCTGAAGTAATTAAAGGCGTCGGTCAATACAAGGTTGACGTACGTCTGCACTCTGAGGTCGTCATTCCGGTTCAGTTAAAGGTATTGGCTGCCCAGGTAGTTGCACCAGTATCAGATGAGGACCGCGGCAAGGGGCGAAAGAAAGCTAAGAAGGCCAAAGGTGCTGAGGAAGAAGGCGTTGAGGCTGCTTCTGATGCGAGCGAGACTTCTGAGGAAACATCAGCAGAGTAATTCTGTAGATTGTGTTTCAGCAATGCTCCCCATCTTCACGTAGCTGTGGAGGTGGGGAGTTTGTTTATGGTATTGTCCTCTCTGCCTGGTGGGATATGGGGTCACAAGCAATCAAATCAAATGTTTCGGACTCTGCGGTGTACCTCGGACAGCCGATGCCGAAGCGCCAGCGTGCGGCTCCAACTTCAAAGACTTTTCTAGTACTAGCCTTCCTATTGTCGTTTTCTTTTGCCTGCGCAGTTGTCATGCTGCTGGGTACCTTTCTGAAGGCATCAGGTTCGTCGGCTGTCGTTATTGGGGAGCTATCCCGGTCTCAGGACGAATCATTTCCTGAGTCAGTGCCGGTCTTGGCTTCGGGTGCGGTTGTTCGGGTTTCGGATGATGAGCGGCTTAATCCTGCCGGCGAGGGGATGTTTCTGTTAACAGCTTGGATAAAGCTTCGCGGGCCACTCGTTGATGGTGATAGAGCTGCCATAATCTCTAAATTTGATCCTAATACCTTATCGAAACCTGGCTATGCAGTGGCCCTTGTTGGCGGGCCGGATGGTGTGCGACCGCAGGTTTATTGGCAAGATGAAAATGGAAAGGGTAAGTGGTTAAGCTTTGCTGCAACTCAAATGCAACCGAAAGAGTGGTACCTCTTGGCCCTTAGCTTTCGGGACGCGCGCTATTTAGGGCTTCATATTCGCCCCTTGAATGAAGCTGGCAGAGTTGAAGTCCTTGGCGGATATGATCTCGATGGATATACGATACCTCGCCCCAAGGCAGATCTCTTGGTCGGCGCTTTCGGTTCGAGTAAGTTCCGAGGCCGAGTCGGGCCGATAGGAGTATTTTCGGGAAAGGATATGTTCTCGGACATTCCAAAGCTGCTCAAGACTATGGCAGCAAAGCCAGAGCAGGTCCCTCATCAGGTAGATCCTGATGAGGTAGCGCTGTGGGCTTCTCCTAAGTCTGACAGCGGACCAAAGCAGCTCTCAATCGTAGTGCCGCGTAATGGCCGGCCAGGCCGATAGGCCCTCCTGGCTTGCACAGCAAACCCCTGGTGGTAGTGACAGTCTAATAGACGATTGCCTAACGGGTAACCTTCTCGTTACAGACCGGAGCGTCTGACTAAAGTATGGCAGCTTGTAAAGCAGCTCAGCGGGCACAACATTCAGCACCTGCATACACCTATGATGCGGCACCCGCACGGGCTTTCTTGTCATCATGAAGCAAACACCCCGCGGAATTTTATGAGACGTGAAAATCTTAGCAACCTGCAGGATACAACTGGACGAGAATGATCAAACCGGTGCAGGTGCAAGATTCTGAGACGGAAGAAGCAGAATAAGGCACCGGAGAGCCTGCCACAAATGCTGCTGAGACATAACATCGCTGTTACTACGAACATCCCTAGTGCAGCGTGTAATGCTGTGATACTGAAAAAAGACTACTGCAAGCAGCGCTCGCATCCTACGTAAAAGTGCTGCGAAAAACCGATATTCAGAGAAGGTATCGTCTGCAGAGAGTGGGGTGATTAGTATGAATAACTCGATACAACAGGCTTACGACGCGGTGCCATACGTTTCAGCGCCCGTTCCAGCGTCGCACCCCGTGCATTTGTCAGCTATTGCCGTTCTTTTAGGGCTTGCAGCCGTTGCTCCGCGCAACGCCCGCATTTTGGAGATCGGGTGTGCGCGTGGTGATAACATTATATCGATTGCACAGAGTTTACCCGGCGCAACATGCCTGGGGGTTGACCTTTCAGGCCGCCAAGTTGCGGAGGGTATGCAGCGAATTGCTGATGCTGGAATTAAAAATGTAACGCTTAGGCACGCAGATATCATGCAGCTTGCAGCTGCAGAGCCGCCCTTTGACTACATCCTCTGTCACGGCGTTTATTCGTGGATATCGCCCGCAGCTCAGGAGCGGCTACTGAAGCTGATTGCCGCTTCGCTTTCGCCAGCAGGTCTGGCGTATGTGAGCTACAATACCTTCCCAGGCTGGCATATGCGCATGGCAATCCGCGATATGATGTTGTACGGCGCCCGCGGTGCTCAAGATCTGCACGCCAGACCGCAGCAGTCGCGCAAGATGCTCGAATTCATGACAAGCTCTCTGCCCGCGCGTGGGCCGTATAATCAGGCGCTGCTGCAAGAGATGCGCTTTCCCATGGCGATGCAGGATTGGTATCTGACGCACGACTTTATCGCAGAGTACAACATGCCGCTCTATTTTGAGACGTTTATGGCACGCTGTGCGGCAGTTGGATTGCATTACGTTGGTGACTCAGATGTGTCATCGATGTTTTCCTACGACCTATCGCCGCAGGCTCGTAAGAATATGAAAGCGCTCTCGCTTAGGCGTATTGAATGGGAGCAGCACGTAGATTTTCTTCGCAATAGACAGTTTCGGCGAACGATTTTGGGTCGGCATCCCCTGGGTGATGCGCCGCAGTTCCAGGCGGCGGCGCTGGGGGTCTTCCACGTTGCGTCGGCGTTGACCAGGGATCTCCAAGTAGAGGGGGCGGTGTACAACCACCCTCATGGTGGACGACTGCCGGGGGTGTCGGAAGTCATGGCAACGGCATTGAGCCTCTTGCAAGAGCTGTATCCAGCGTCTATGCCGTACCCTGCGCTGTTAGAGAAAACCTCTGAACGTCACAGTGATCTGGGCAGCGAAAAAGTGGCGCAAACGCTGGGCCGCGGCATTCTTAACGCTTACACCGCTGGGCTGCTTGAACTATCAGTGCAGGGCGATCCATTTTCAACTGCGTGTGGTCCAGAGGATAGGCCACAAGCCAGTGGCTGGGCTCAATTTCAGGCAAAACATTCGCCGCAGGTAACTAACCTTAAGTGCCACCTTGTTGAGCTAACCGAGGAAGAGCGCGGATTTTTACAGCTTTTGACGGGCTCTGAGACAGTTAATAATCTTGGTGGTGCGGCCGTAATTCGCCGCTTGGCAGAGCGGGCACTGCTGGTTGCAAACAGCTAGAAACGACTCGCGCAGGTGTTATTTATTTTGAAACAAATTCGTAGCCGCGCTCCTCAATCCTGCTAATCGTTGTCGGTATCCCTTTGGGAGTTATACAGCGGTTCTGGCTTCTGTATTCTGAGCGGAGGTTATCTTGCAGTTTGTTAGGCATCCCCCCCCGCTATGCGTTATCACAAGGTGTCTCGTTGATGATAGATAAGAAAATAGCGCAAGTGCTCGATGAAGTTCGGCATGAGGTGGGTAAGAATTATTGCCACATCTGCGCTCTAAGATAACAAAATTATCGTCTATACACTCCTGTCTAGATCCTATCTTCTCACGACCTGTTCTCAATAATCTTGAAAGCAAGCCGCCGTTGGTCACGACTTTCTTTCCAGCGAGCCGCGGGCACAAATGAGCCCGTTGCCGTCAGCCGAAGGAAGGTTGATCCTGAAGGGCTGGGAGTTATTGGCACCTGCTTGCGCTCTCCAGGGGCGATTTCAATGACCCTCTCAGAGTTGGGTACAGACTCTGTCGAAATAGTAATTTTTTGGCCGATAGGTCCTGCTTCAAGCGTCAGTGTAGGTGCAGCAGCAAGAGCGCTGGTCGGAAGTGCAACTGTTGCTCGCTCCGCGCACCATCGGAAGCTTCCACCCGTGGCCAGCTTTTCTGCCGGAAAGCATCCACGCGGCCGAGGGTTGCTAAGCGAGCTACGTGTTTGGCCGGGCCAACCATACTCCCACACAACATGACAGGCGAGCAGTAGTACAAAGAGCGTAGCGGGGGAGGCTCCCAGCAAACGTGCTTTCTTTGTGCATCTTGGAAGCTCTGCGGCAACCACACCTATAACAGTAAAAAAGAGGAACTGCAGTGCTTGGATGTAAAAAACCTCTTGCACGTTGCCGTAGATTAGAAAAGCAGCTGCAAAGCAGGCTGCCGTTAGGATCAGTAAATGTGAGGATGGCGTGGCAGACTGTGCGACTATCGATCGATACGCACCAGAAATAATCAGTAGTGGTAGTGAAAGAAGCGCGATAAGCCCGCACACGCCCTTTCCTGAAAATGTTTGAGCGTATACGTTGTGGGCCGAGCCGTGCAGGGGCAGAGTGTAGCGCCCGAAATAGCTACCACTTTCTGCTTCAAACTCGCGCTCAAACTGCCATGCAAATGAGTCACTTCCTCCGCCCATAATTGGATGCTTTATGCCCAGCAGTGCGCCTGCAAAGAAAAAGTCTGTGCGGTCACCGGTGCGTTGAATCTCTTTAAAGCGAGAGACGTAGGGGGAGAGGGCTTCATCTGCGGATCTGCCTTGCTGAAGAGCAACCACTAAGAGAAGGCTGATAGCTATCGTTATTGGAATTGAGATGAGCACTTTCAATGAAGAGCGCTTAAGTGCAGCTGGGATGTCAGTGCTTCCTTGCTCAAGTCGTCGTACAACATAAATCGCGGCCCATACGGCTACTAGGGTCAGAGGGTAGGATAACCAGCCACCTCGTTGGTAGGTCAAGATAAGCACAAATTCGCCGAGAGCTAAGATGCCCAGTACCACAGCGGTTCTGACCCAGAACGGGGCCTTTAAGGATAGGATCGTCAAACAGGTTGGAATAGTGAGGGTGATGTACTCCGCGTACCAACCCGAATGAGCAAAGACTGATTGCAGTCTAAACTGATGATTATTTGGGTTAACGATTGGGTCAAGCTCTCTAAAGCTAGAGAGGTCAATGAAACCGTAGTAGTCAAGTATTCCGAGAATGAGCGTTGTAACTAGGCCGCAAAGAACGCAGCCAAAAAAGATCCTACCGCTGCGCCCATAATCAGCCGAGCAGAGCTGCCAGACGAAGAGAGAGAGCAGAAAAGAGAGTGAGGTGAGATAGACCGACATCACGCTGTACAGCAGCGTATGTTCGTTGGCCATGACTATCGAGCGAACCGAGAAAGCAAGCTGTGAAAATGATGAGCGATCGGTGGTATTGCGGAGTTCATCGAACAGATCTGGCAGTGGCATAGACACCAAACTGCCGCATGAAAACAGAAGGTATAGAAACGCAGCAAGCAGCAAAGGTGTTGAGGTTATTGCTTCCCATATCTGCTTACTAGGGAGCCGCTCAGTTCGAAAGCGGCGGGCTGTCAGGCTGATGAGTAAGGTGGCGGCCACAACCACAGCTACCTCGGTGTGTGTTGTTCCGGGTCTATTTCCACCAAATGGGATGGCGACTAGAGCTGCACCGAGCGCTGCTCGTGGCCGCAGGTATGCGAGTACTGCTATGCCGAGCACGGCAAAAGATAGTAGCGAGGTGGGAAAAAGGTACAACCACGATAGAACTATTACCACTGACCCCAGCAGCGATAGCGATCCAAGTGCAACAAATATCCCGAACAGTAACGTCATAGACCTAGCTCAAACGACACAGGGGTTGCTAGCAGATAAGCTCGCAGCGATGTCCATGCTCTTGTTGTGAACTATCGAACTCCCCATGTTCTGACTACTAATAAACCGAGAGTGTAACAAGGGGGGCATGCGGATTCTACCGGCGCCTTGCCATGTTTGCTCTGCACTCTTGATACTCTCGATGGCTAACGGCTCTTGGGAATTTTTCCTGTGCGAGCTCGGCTATGCGGGGTAGTAGTGCTGCGATACGTTCGGAAAGCAGTGGATATTCAGAAGAATGAGCCGGGTCGTTCGATGGAGAGAGGTTGTAGGCTTTCGTAAGGGCAGCTAGAGCGTCTTCTGCAGGATAACCGGTGCGAGCCAGTCGCGTTAGAGCCAAATCATCGGCTGCAAGCTCCATCTCTTTTCTGCTCGGCATCGGCTCTAACCAGCCGAAAAGAGAGGGATGTTTGTGGTGCTGAAGCTCTGTATGAGCAACCTCATGCGCGATCGTAAAAAAAGCCTCACCCTCGTTTTCAAAAGCTATTAGCAATCCCTTAGAGACAACTACAACGTGTGGCTGTGGGGTAAGTGCCATCGGTGAAACAGAATCGATCAATAGGATTCGCATCGGTTTGCTGCCACTAGAGGTCGTCGCAGCTAGGAGTTTAGCTAAAAACGATGAGCAGGTAGCCTCGTTTATTACTGGATATTCCAGCAGCAGAAGAGAGAGCTTTTCAGACTCTGATGGAGCTATCAATCGAGGCGCACATCCAGTAACGAACGTTATAAAGATGAGGAGAAGAGAGAGAGCACGAGGGTTCATGACTAGCGACGATACGTGCTTCAGGGGGAGGTGGGAAGCAACTAATTATAGCCAATCGCGAATACTAGGAGGGCCTGTTATTGAACAACCAACACATGCATTCTCTTGTTCGTATCATAGTAAGAGTACGTCAGCACTGTCCGGCTATAATGCTGGCAATTGTGGTAGCGCTTGGGCAGATTCTAGCCTGGTTTATGCAGGCATCTGAGAGTCTGTTTCTGTTGGTGGCGCTGGGTGCGCTGGCAGCTCTAGTTGGGCGTCGAACCCCGGCGCTGCTGACTGCGGTTGTCCTTGGGCTTGCTACCGGTTGGTGTGCAACAGAGCAGCGTGTAGGGGTGCTCTCGGCCTCGGATGTTCAGCTTCTTGCCGTAGTAGAAGAAGAGCCGCGGCATCCACGCACGGGCGAGGTGGTTTTTATTGTGAGAGTACCTGGGCTCGCAGGTAGTCCACGAATACGGTGTCGTGCAGTCGAGTTGCCGTGGCGAAATGCTGCCACAATCGCTCGGGGCGATACGCTCTGGGTGCGTGGTGCCTTAGAGTCGATTACGCGGCCCTTGAACCCATTTTCTTGGGAGGCCAGCCAGTATCGGCGCTCAATCGCCGGAGAGTTATCAGCGCGCTGGGTATCCCAGCCCCTTGCTCGGCAGCCGGGATTCATTTCAAGAGTTCGGAGTGCGATAGACGGAGCCATCGAACAGCGCTACGGGGATAGGCGGGGAGCCGCGCTCTTTCTATCGATGGGATTTGGCTTTCAAGATAGATTAAGTGGCTTTCTTGAAGACGCATTCAAGGCGCTTGGGCTAACTCATCTGCTGGTGGTCTCGGGTTATCAGGTGAGTCTAGTCTTTGGCTTTTGTAGTTGGGGGCTGACACTGCTGCTAGCGTATGTGCCGTTTGGGCGTCAGGTGCGCCGAGTGGTGGCGATGGCATCGGTTGTAGTAGCCGCTCTCTATGTTGTTGTAGTTGGGGCCGAGATGTCAGCACTTCGAGCGCTCATTGCGGCAGCGTGCGTGGCCGCCGCGTTAGTTGGCGAACATGCATCTCGCTTCTCACAGCGGTGGGGTGTAGCGCTGCTTATTCTTGAGCTGTTGAGCCCGTGGGCCTTCTTTGACCTTGGTGTGCAATTAACATTCGCCGCGCTGGCAGGTATCGGGGTCGGCGTGGTGCTTGGTGGTGGCTCCACGTGGCGTGTGCACTGCTGGGTGGCCCTCAGCACCTGGAGTTTTACAAGCGGTATTCTGCTCATGTGGGGAGCAAGCCTCTCTATTACAGGGGTCCTGTTTAACATCTGCCTGGCAAGTGTGTGGTCGGTTATCAACTGTGTTGGTGGAGCAGTCGGACTGACGTTGTTTATGGGAGCAGGTGAGTGCGCCAGTATGCTTCTTGATGCAGTAGTATTTATCAATGAGGTGCTTGCCAGCTTTGTCGTGTGGGTGTCTGTAGATCTTGGGCTGAAGGGCTACAAGGCTGAGGGGGCAGTCTCTCGGTTGGTGCTAGGCGCTATTTGGCTTGTGTTGTGCGGCGCGCTTACAAGACGCGCGTATCGACACCAGGCAGTATCTCGAAATCTAGGTATGGTTGTCTAAAGGGTTCCCAAGAGCATCAGAAACCAAGAAGCGGCTAGGGCACCGTTTTGCATTTTCTATGTTTGCGCTGGTTCTAGTGACTATGCAGCAAGGCAGACAGACTTAAACGCATCAATGTTTTCCACTGCTCGACCAACCCCGCGAACAACACAGGTCAGTGGATCGGAGTCACGACTAAAGCGGATCCCGGTCTTCTCTGATAGCTTCTCGGCCAGCCCGCGCAGTAGGGCGCCGCCGCCTGCAAGGTGCACTCCGTTAGAAAGGATATCTTGAGCAACCTCGGGGTTGATATTCTCAAGGGCCGTATAGATTGCTCCAACGATCGCGCACAGCGGTTCTTGGAACGCTGGTCGAATCATGCTGTTTGTTAGGGCAACTGCCTTCGGTAGGCCATTAGCTACATCTCGTCCATAGGCGGTCATGGACAGAGAGGGCTCATGGTGCAACAGCGAACCGATCGTTAGCTTAATTCGTTCAGCCTCAAAGATGCTGACTTCAAATCCGTGGCGAGTCTTGAGGTAGCGCTGGATGGCCTCGTCAATTTCGTCACCTGCAACTCTAATCGCATGGGTAAAGATCGTTCCACGCAGGCTGATGATCGCTATCTCAGTGGTGCCTCCTCCAATATCAACTATCATGCTGCCGATCGGTTTCTCTATGGGTAGCCCGCTACCGACTGCTGCCGCCATAGACTCTTGTAGTAGGTAAACCTGACGCACGCCAGCTGACATAGCAGCGTCGATGACTGCCCTCTTCTCGACGTGAGTGATATCTGAGGGTACTCCGATCACGGCGCGAGGGCGAGTTAATGACCACTGGGCGCGTACCTGATGAATCATGTAGCGAATCATCTCGGCTGTTACTTGAAAGTCTGCTATTACCCCGTCTTTGATCGGCCGAATGCACTTTATGGCCCGAGAGGTCTTGCCGTACATCTGCTTTGCAGCCGTGCCAACGGCAAGGATTGCACCGCTTTCAGCGTCAATCGCTACAACAGATGGTTCGTTAAGCGCAACACCTACTCCCTTTACATAAACCAGGGTGTTGGCCGTTCCAAGATCGACAGCTATATCAGCCCCCATCATGCTCGATAGCTTGCTAAATATCTTACTGTTCTTGAGAGCTGTTTTTTCAGGAAGCTTAAGCACGACTACCCCCGACGACCTTAGACGTTAGCCCAGGTGAGCCGTTTGGGGCTGCGCTGGGTGTTTGGTTTAGAACAGTATCGATATCAAACGACTTCAGCCGTGCCTGTTTAGCAGAATGGGACACGATTGAGATGTTAAATCCGGCTCTGGCCTGATCGGGCTGTGGGGCCTCTGTAGGGCGAGCGGCGAGTGAGCGGATCTTCTGCTGAAAGAAGCCGCTCATCATGTTGTCAAGCGCTATGAGAATCTCTCCGTTTGGGATCCGAATAACGGGAAAGTGCGGGGGAAGAGCCTGTTGGATAAGGCGCATAAACTGCTCACTGTGCTGCACGGCGGCAGATATGCCAACAGCAGCCTCGAGCTGCGAAAAGTTTTGAATGCCAACACGCAGCACATCAACAGATTCTGCGCCGATCGCTTCAGCCAGTTGGCCAGCGCGATACGTAAAGCTTTGCCAGGTTGTCTCGGCCCCGGTTGTTTCGTGACGGACGAGCGACCAAAATATCAACCGGGAGATCTGCTGGGCTATCTCTTCAATCTGCTTAATCTGCTGCTTAGAAAACGAGACCACCTGTTTGCTATCGCACATTAGCACACCGATGGCCTTTCGGTTCTCGCCTGTCTCGGTTGGAACGGCAACCGGCACGGCTAAAAGGCTTCGAATATCCTCGCTGTCCGAATAGATTCCGAGTGTTGAGCTGTCCATATCGAACGGCGCTACATGAATAGGCCGCTGATTCTCAGCTACCCAACCTATCAGACCAGCGCCCACCGGGATTCGACAGTCTCGCACTAGACAGCTTGAGTGTGAGTACACCCCGACTAGCTCAATACTGCTAAGACGAGGAGTGGGATGGTCTGGTCTGCAAGCCCCAGGGCCGCTGGCCGGGTGTGTAAGGGTTACCACGTCGTGGTTTGCCTGTGAACCGAACCCGAAGTCTTGGCTGTGGTATGAATGGCTGCTCGTTGTTGCTGACACGAGCCCGGTCGGAAGGAATACTGCCGCTGTATGCGCTTCAGCAACGCTGGCCGCTAGCCGAGCGAGCTTCCACACATCATCTTTGATCTGGTGTATCAACATCATCGAGGATCAGCTGTCTCGCCTGCGGTGCGGTCGTGTCTAACCACACTCAACTTTAACTTGCCTAAAGTTAGCAGACGCGCGCAGCAGCTACAACCCGTTTCTTGTAGGTCACGCAATAAAAATCTCTTCGACTTCGTCTGGCTAGTCGTCGGCGCGTCCTGACGGCTGAGCGGCCGCAGGAGGCGAGGGGCGTTTGTCACGACCATTTTGCGGAGTGCGAGCTTGACGCTTTGAAGGCTCAGAGGTGGCTGCCCCAGATTGTTCATTCGCTGCGCGCGTCGCTGTAGCACTTGCAGCTCCGCTGCTGGGCTGCACTGGGGCTGGCGCTGCGCTCTCTTGAGCAGCGCTTTGGCTCCTGACGCCCTCCATTTCAAATTCGTACTCGTCGGGCCGGAGCCTTCCGTCTGGCAGTATTAAGATCTGCACACTGTGTTCAGATTCAAGGCGCGCAATCTCTCCGCGTTTGTTGTTAAGCAGAAAGAAGGCAGGCACCGACGGCAGCCTGGCTTTGACTTTTGCTACGTGCCCGACGACTACAGCCGCTTGTATCTTCCGGAGTGCTTCGAGCGCAACAAGTTCGGGGTTCTTTATGTGACCAGTTCCTACGCAGTGGTCGCACTTAATATGGCTCTGACTGGCAAGCGAGGCTCGTAGCCGTTGCCTGGACATCTCAAGGAGTCCGAACTTTGAAAGACGACCGAGTTCAATACGAGCCTTATCATTTGCTACAGCTTCCTGGAGGCGGCGCTCAACCGAACTGCGGTGGCGTTTGTCGAGCATGTCGATGAAGTCAATTACGATCAGTCCGCCTAAATCACGCAGACGGAGCTGGCGAGCGACTTCTTCGGCTGCCTCAAGGTTGGTCTTGTACGCGGTCTCTTCAATATTCTGACTGTCAGTCGCTTTGCCTGAGTTAACATCGATAGCAACGAGCGCTTCGAGCTGCTCTATAACTATCGCACCTCCTGAACGCAGCTTGACTTCTCTATTGAGGGTGTCTTGGACCTGCTGATCTATTCCGTGATTGGTGAAGATCGGCTCTAATTCTTCGTAGAGCCGCACGCGCGAGCGATAGCGTGGCATTACCTGGCCAACAAACTCTTTTACCTGCCGAAAGGTTTCTGGATCGTCGATAACGATCTCTCTAACATCTGGCGTAAAATAATCACGAATGACCCGAGTTGCTAGGTCGTTATCTTTGTACAGCAGGCTCGGTGCAGAAGCCGTTTGGTTAGCTACCAAAATGCTCTCCCAGAGCTTTAGCTGCAACGAGAGGTCGCGCGACAGCTCGCTCGACGACCGGTCAAGCCCTGCGGTGCGGATTATCATGCCGATGCCGGCGGGCATTTCTAACTCACGCGCCAATTTTCTTAGCCGCACACGCTGCTCGTTGTCGCTAATTTTACGCGAGATTCCGCCGCGATCACTGCCGGGCATAATCACCAGATAGCGACCAGGCAGCGACAGATAGGTGGTAAGCGTTGCGCCTTTGAGGTCGCGCTCTTCTTTAACAACCTGAACGACCAGCTCTTGTCCTGGCTCTAGCACGTCTTGAATTCGAACGCGGCCCGAACGGGCAGGGAGGTTCTTAAAACATGAGGGGTGAATGTCGTTGATCTGCAGAAAGCCGTTGCGCTGTGTGCCAATATCAACGAAGGCAGCCTGCAGACTCGGCTCTATTCGCGAGATGCGACCGCGATAGATGTTGCCCTTGGCTTTCTTTCCAATATTAGACTCGATTTCGAGTTCGGATAGCGCATTGCCTTCTATTATTGCTATGCGGCACTCCTCTGGATGCACCGCATTTATTATCATCCTCTGGTCCATGATAGTCCTCCCGATAGGGAGCCGCCTCGAGAGTATTGCGTGTGAGAAGAGCGGTAACGGATAAATGCGACCCGCCATTGGGCATCGCAGGGGGAGTCTCTCCCCACGTCATTGAAAGCTCTTTAGAATATGGAGTGAACATATTGCTCACAGTAATGCTCGCAGTAAAAGGTCAAGTATTACCAGGACCTTAATCTACTCTTTGTCAATCGACTCTGTGTCGATTTACTTTTGGTCGCGTTTATCACGTGGCCAAAACTGACAGCAGCACCCTTAATTACTTATCTTAAAACTTATCTTAAAATTTTTATGCGTTAGCACACTAACACTCCTCGGTGTACCACAGATAATCAGTCAGCGGTATACCTTACTTTAGAACGTCAGTTTGTCGGATCGATTTATTACGAGCCCAGTAGGTCGTTTATTTCGCGAACCAGATCCTTAGATTTGCACGGTTTTGTCAGCACTGAATTGCATCCGGCCTGTTTTGCTTCGGCGTGCACCTCTGGGTCGTGTAAAGCCGTAAACGCTACAATCGGAACTGCAATGCCCCTGTGGCGAATTTGACGAATACACTCCTGTCCGCTCATTCTTGGCATCATCAGATCGACCAAAATGATATCTGGTTGGGTCTCTTCAACGCTTTCAAGGGCTGAGATTCCGTCAGAATGTCTAACAACGTCGAATCCCTGATCCTCAAACAGCAGGTCAACGATATCGAGAGCCGTAATGTCGTCGTCGATAACCAAAATCTTGTTGCCCATGGATAGTCCCTACCTTTCTCGTATGAAGATAAAGATGCTATGGGCGATGCGCTGGATACAGAAATCCTCGGGTCTTTGGCTCTTTCGGGCTAGTTTGTGATGGCTCAGGGTGTCTATGAAACTTTGTTTGACGCTATCCGCTTGAAATCTCTGTACGTTTAGCCGATATCAACCAATGGATAGGAATTTGACGAGCCGCAGGGGCTAACTGCTTGCAATCATTACAGGTGAGGGCGCAGCGGTTTAGAGAGCATTGAGCACCATGTTTGCATTGGAAATCACATTTGGAGGGTCGACTCCGAGCGCAGAGACGATTTTTATTCGTCGCTCGGTAGCTACTATCGGTTCTCGCGATGTGTCTGAGGTTGTAATCGAGGAGATGCAGGGGGTGGGATACGAACTTCAGGTGTCTCGTCAGCTTGGCAGGTCTTTTAAGGTGACCCCTGTAATGTTTGACGCGGCTGCGGCGAAAGTTGATTTTCTTGAGGGGACCTATCAGGGTGAGACAACAATTAATCTTGGGCCCGTTGTTTTACGCATAACCGCTATCGACGTCGATTTATTGCTACGGGACGCTGAAGCGTCTGATCGTGCTGGTTTGCGGGTGTTGCGTCAGGCATGTTCGAGCACTGTGCCTCGGTTTCCCGCAGTTGTAATGCGTGCACCAACGCCGATGGCTGTTTCGTTCGCCCCGGAGCAGCCGCTAGTTATTGGGCGTGCCCGCCAGTGCTCGTTGCGGCTTGATAATCCTGCAGTTGCCGATCGTCATGCTCGTATAGGTTTTGAGTCGGGTCATTTTTGGGTTGAAGACCTCGGTTCTTCAACTGGAACGTTCGTTAACAACCAACAGATATCAGGCCGCGTTGAGCTTGCTGTCGGCAGCGCCATATCGCTGGGAGGCGTTATGAGCCTCGTGGGAGTCATGTCAGAAGAGCAGGCCAATGAAGTTCTTTCTGGTAAGACGACGGTCGGAGTTCCACTCGCCGTTGCGGAGCGCAAGTATCCAGCTATGGTTTCACTTGCAGAGGGAGTGCGACCGGCACGGCTTGTCCTTAATCCTGGCGGAGTATTTGTGCTTGGCCGTGATCAAGCAAGTGATATGTGGCTTGGTGTTCCACACATCTCACGTAGGCACTGCTCGATTGAAGTAGCCAAGTCTGGATTGGTTCGGGTGCGTGATACTAGCACTAATGGGACCTTGTGTGACGGCTCTAACCTCCTAAAAAGCTCGGCAATCGAGTCAAGCGAGCGACCTCTCGTGCTTGATTTCGGAGGAAATGTCACTGTTGCTCTCTGTTACTCGGAAGAGCAAGAGCAGGCGTTCGTTGCGTCTGGGGGCTCCGCTGCCACCTATGTGAAGAAGGTCGCTGCGCGAGAAGATAACGGGTCGGCGGCCATACCGCGGCGAAGGCGAGAGCGCCGTACAACGACCTGGATCCAAGATCCCCAAGAGTTTCTTGATGACGGCGAGGGCAAGAAGGGACTTATTCAAGAGTTTCGTAGGCTGTATCGCGCATTGTCTACAGTCGGTCGAATTGTTTTGGCTCTAGCAGTGATAGGCATAGTAACGGTGGTCACCATTATTGGGGCGGTGTTGGTATTAGGCACAAGATGAGGTTTAGATCTCTGTGTCGAATTACGAAGAGTTTTGTGGAGATATTTTAGGTGAGGTTACGTCATGGCAAGTGAAACAAGCGAATTAACTTTTGTACGTTGTCCGGCGTGTCGCAGTTTGGTGCCAGCCGCAGCAACCCGTTGTCGCATATGCAACAACCCGCTTGAGAGCGAGGCTTCTGGCAAGGGTGATGACTCGGATGCAGCGCGCAATGCCGGTCGAGTTCGTCAGAAAACAATAACCGCCACTCCAGATGACGTGGCTACTGCTTTGAAGAGCGCCAAGGGAAATCCCGCGGCACTCAGCGGGCCCCCGCTTGACGTTGCCCCCGCGGCATCAGTACCTGTGGTTGACAACGATGACGACGATTTTGATCCGTTGAGCGCTTACCTTGAAGAGATTGAAGATTTCTCGGGTGACACTCCTTCAGTGGAGAGTCCAGCATCAGGTGCCGTTGCAGGTGCTGTTGCTGTGCAGCCGGAGGATGATTTTGATTTTGATCTTTTTGACGAGCCAGAGCTGCTGGCTCAAGTAGCCGGCTCAGATAAACGGCTTGAAGCAGCTGCTGCTGTAGATGAAGCATCGCGTGCGACATCTATACCGGCAGAGCCGCCGACAGGTAAAAAGTCTGTTTATGATGTAACTGAGCAGCATCAAGAGTTTGCGTTTGATGCAGCAGATGAAGAGCCAGAGCTGCCGGTATCCTCAAAGCCTGCAGTGAAGCAGCCGCCTGTTGCTGCGCCCGCTGCAGTACGAGAAGAGGGGCGACGAGAGGTTTCTCAACCGCAACCAGCTCATACAAAGAAGCCGCAGCAGCAGCAAGTACAGCAACCAGCCCGGCAACAGCCAAATAACCAACGCAGCGCGGGCTCAGCCCCTGCAAAGCAGCAGCACGCTCCGCGCGCGCAGCAGGAGCGGCGTCCGCAGCAGCAAAACCAGCAGCAAAACCAGCAGCAGCACCAGCGAGACGTTCAAGGGGCGCAGCGAAAAGAAGGAAATCGTGACCAGCAGCAGCGATACAACGCAGGGGCTGCGCAGCCTGAACGTCGGCAGGAGGATCGTCGACAGGAAGATCGCAGGCCAGAGGAACGTCGTGCCGAGCAGTCGCTGCCCCCTGTTGCTTCAGAGCGTGGTCCAAAGACTGGCAAGATGCGACCAGGACGGCTCTTTGGTTGGTTTGTTAGCTACGAGAATCCAGATGGACGCGCAATTGAACTGCGTGAAGGTAAATTCTTCGTTACGGGCAGTAGTATACGGCCGAGCGACCTGATCCTTGAAGACCCGAGCATCTCTACACCGCATGCCTTGATGGCGGTCTCAGCTGATGGTGGGATGGTCATTCAAGATCTCATGAGCGACCGCGGAATATTCGTGCGGTCAGTCAGCGGTGGTGGCTATCGCCGCGAAGAGGGTACAGCTCGGGTTGAGCATGGAGACTGGGTGCGTTTTGGTGATGTTGAATTTCTCGTCATCATCGTACCTAACGAAGGCAGGCGATAGGTTGGAAGCAGGTATCGGAATGAAGGCATTGCGGCAAACGGTAACGATTGCGCTTCTGGTCTGCGCTACAGCGTGCGGTACTTCGCCTGTAGCAGATGAACTCTCTCAACGTGAGGCCAATCAGATCGTCTCTGCTCTCCAAAGCAAGGGGGTCGATTCTTCAACAGAGAAAGAGCGAGGCTCTAAGGGACGTTACTCGGTTGTAGTATCGTCGTCTGATTTTGGGAAGGCTGCGTCCTTGCTTTCTGAGCTTGGCTTGCCTGCAGAGCGAAAGGCCTCGTTTAGTGAGCTGGTTTCAAGTTCAGGGTTCTTGCCGAGCTCGCGTGAGGTCGAAGCACTACGGCTCGATCGGGCGCTCGCGGCAGAGCTAGAAGATCTGGTGTTGGGGCACCCCGAAATTGCAACTGCGCATATCGTAGTTCGCTCTCACTCTGTTGGTGCACAAGCGGCAGCGTCATCTATCGCAGTGGTAGCACAGAAGAAAGCCAGTGCCGCGGTTGAGCCTGCGGCTATCAGAGAAATTGTCTCGCGGTCTGTGCCAGGTATTAGAACCGAAGACATTGTCGTCTCGCTTTCCGAGCAGTCGGTTGTTGGGGTAAGCAGCCCAGTGGTTGCCCGCGTGGCAGATGCACTTGTTCCGTTCTTGGTTTTTTGGCGTGTACCCTCATCTGAGTACAACAGTTTAGCAGGCTTGGTTGTAGCACTCCTGGCTTTTGTTGGTGGCTTAGCGGGAGTCGGCGGGTATATTTTTGGCCAGTATACCTTGAGCAAGCAGCACGGAGTCGTTTCTACCGAGCGGCTTTACGCAGCAGCTCCGGTATCACACCTTTCGGCCCCGCGGCCAGACAGTCAAGAAGACGGAGAAGGTGAAACGTGAACACACTGCATTTTAGAAAATTGTCTGCTCATGAGCAGCTCATTGTGGCTATCGGTGTTTTAATGGATGGCAGCGACACCGGTCGTTATTTACAGACGGATGCTCAGCGCGGTGAGATCCTCGCTGCAGCGGCATTAGAGTTATCCCAGATCGATCTAACAAGCCGGCTGCCCTTTGTTGGCACATTAGTGCGACTTGGATTGGAACGAGATGAGAGATGAATCAGATGAGCTTGCAGAGCTTGAAGAGTATCGACAGAAGGTTGTCGAAGAAGTTCTGCGGCGCGGCGAGGTGGTGAAGAATTGTGAGGCAGAGTTGGCCTCGGCAGATCATATGGTATATTCGACAGAGAACCAAACAGTAGTGCCGCTGGGCAACACAGTAAAGCTACAGCAGAGGGAGGCATACAAAGCCACGCTGAAGCGTAAGCGTGATCTGTCTGCAGAGAAGCGGCGGGTCGCACGTGCGGATCTTGAAAAAGCAGAGCAGCGATTGGCTGAAGTTGATGCACGAATTCGCGAACTCAGTAAGGGTGGGCTGGGAGTGTTAGAGAGAGTTTCAGAGGGGGACGCAAGTGAGTGAAGGAGCAGCGCCACCAATGCAGGATGCGGGCGACGTGCAGCTCTGGGAGCCGCGACGAATATTGCGTCGAGTAGATCCAGGCGATGCCAAGCTTTCGCGCGGGTTCCTGCGTTGTCATCCAGAGAAGTGGTTTCCAGGCTTTTCGGCGCACTGGTTGCCGATCGCCCATACCCTAGGTTGTGAGGCACGGCTTGCTGAGGTAAAGCCGGTGATGTCGCGGCCCCAGCTAAGTGAGTTCTGTTACGTCGGTTCGATAGATGGAGAGCGCCTTTTGTTAGCGGTTGATCCTGATTCAGCGAAGGCACTTGGAGAGGAGTTCCTGCCGGGCGGTGGTTTAGTGGCACAGAAGGCGATGCTGGAGTATCTCATGCGTCGCTTGCTCTCTAGCCTTGCTTTTTCGTGGAGTGGGCCGGAGTCATCAACCGTTCGGTTTGAGCCTGAGATCAATCCAGAAGACGTAGTGGTGGTTGCTTCAGTGCGTATCTGTGTCAACATCAACGCCGTGCTCTGTACGATTGTGGTCGGGCTAGGTCAGCGGATGGTGGATACCTTTGATGGATTGTGGCGCAGGCAGGTGCAGTCATCTTCACGCATTACGCCCGGGTCTTCTGTTGTTCGACTAGAGCTTGCGCAGCTTGCAGTGCCGCCGCAGGTGCTCTCGGAATATCTCCTGAAGGGCACCGTGATTGACCTTGAAGTTAAGGCGTCTGATACCCTGACGGTGCGAGTAGGCGGGCGTCCATGGATGGCAGCAAAGATGCTCGATGTCGCTGGAAAGTTTGGGTGTGAGATGGCACCTGGCGCGCTTGCTGTTCCTGCCACACCTGAAGGAACTACTCGGCTCTCTATAGAGCTTGCAGCTGTATCCCTTGAGGGAAATCAGATCGCCGAGCTTAGTCAACCTGGTGCGGTGCTAGTTACTGATACTCCGGTAAGCGAACGAGTGAGCGTGACTATAAATCAGGAGAAGGTTGGCGAGGGGCGATTGTGTGTTTATGAGGGTCGTTTCGCTTTAGAGGTCCAGTAGTAAAGATACACAAACTTTTTTTTCTCTCTCTCTGTTTCTCTGTTTCGCTGCTGTGTGCGAGACAATCCGCACTTATAAAGTTAGCGCATTTTTGCGTGGGGCCGATAGGCTAGGATACCGGGGCTGTCGCCGAATCGAGCCAAGAAAGCATCAAGTGGCTCAGCGACTACCTTGCCTAATGTTTTAGTAGCGTGAATCAACGTCTCTGAGCCGTCTGATTGCCTTTCAAAAAAGCCCGTATGGGAAAGGTCAAGGTCTTGGCGAGTGGTACCAAACGCTAAAATATCTCCATTATTGAGTAGTATGCGATGTGACTCCAGCTCTGAAGGCGGTAAGAACTTTAGCTGGGCGCTGCGCGCAGGATAGTGTGCCAGAGCTGAGAGCGTCCTGCGATGTTCTGGTAGCCCTGAAAAAACAGAACGCAATACTCCGCGAGATTCATTGGTGGCGAGCCAATCAGAGAAATAGTGCAGCCGAGCGAGCCAATCTACCTTCCCCTCTCGGTAGCGCAGCGCACGGAGCTCTTCCTCAAAGGAGCTTTGATGAGCCGCACTCAGACACTCTGCCAGCACTGTCTCAACGAGCGTTACGCAATCAAAGCCATCTCTCCGTATGGTAAACACTTCAGCCAATTCATGGGAACCTATCAAGGGATTCACAAGGTAGGGCATCTCTAGGTATCTTCGTGCGTGACGGCATACGTCTGCGCCGATGGAGTGTGTGGTATCACAGCCTTTCACGTCGTGCATGTAGCGGTGTTGATAAGGATATGTTGTTTCGGTGGCGGTTTATGATTTTACGTCGTGATTGCCACGACACTATGCGCGCAACCGTAGGTAAGAATGCCTGGTAAAGCCATGTTGTACAAGGCAAAAACGTAATCGACTCTTGTTCAGTGCGGAGGCACGGGTTATTTTTTTCAGTTCGATGTTGTATATGCCGGAGGGTGTGTGGATCTGTCGTCGCTAGGCCATCATTTTATCTTATCATGTTCGGGGAGCAGTCTGACTGACGAAGAGCGGGCGCTATTTAGTGCGATTAAACCCGCTGGTCTGTTTCTGTGGGGTGCAAGCTTTGCAAAAGAGCAGGGCTATCCGGCGTGGTCTGAAAAGCTTGCTCTTCTGATAGACGAGGTGCACGCTCTCACGGGGCGCAACAAGATGATCGTGTGTATCGATCATGAGGGTGGACGCGTGACCAGAACGCCGAAGCCTATAACGGTAACTCCTGCGGCCGGAGAGTATGCGCCCTATGCGGATATCGTGGGATCTATACATGGAGCAGAGCTTGCCAGTATCGGCGTAAATCTGACCTTTGGCCCCTCAGCTGATATATTTTCCAATCCGGTTAATCCAGTTATCGGTCCGCGTTCATTTGGCAACGATGCTTCGGCTGTCACTGAGGCCACGCGCGCCTATATCCAGGCGATACGTGCTCAGGGGATTGAGGTGTGCCCAAAACATTTTCCAGGGCACGGTGACGTTTCAAGCGACACTCATTTTGGATTCGTAAAGGTAGAGGCCGATGCGCCAACTATCCGGGAACGTGAGCTTGCGCCGTTTCGAGCCTTGATAAGCGACCCAGGGGTCGCAGCGATAATGACAGCCCACGTCTGTTTTCCTGCTATCGATGCCCTGTATCCGGCCACGCTGTCACGCACCTTCTTGCAGGATGTATTGCGACGGGAGCTCGGTTTCTCAGGGGTAATCGTTTCAGATGATGTAGATATGGAGGCGATTCGAACATCGTACTCAGATCAAGAGTGCGCGCGGCTGCTGCGAGAAGCCGGGGTAGATATTATCCTTTTCAACCATAAGCCCCAACGTGCAACAGTATTCGCGCGAGTTCTTGCAGAGGCGCTTGCCTCGGGACGGCTTTCGTCAGACGAGGAGCAGCAATCGCGTGAACGCGTTGAGGCGTTTTTGCAGAGCTTGCCACAGAGTAGAGTTACTGCTCGCCCACAGGAGTTCTTTGCAGCCCACAAACAGAAGCTTTTAAGCGCTGTGCCGTTGGCAGCCTCGTCGCTCTTGCTGCGAGCCCAAGAGCCCAAGCCGCGCCGCCTTGCGCCACCGAGCAGGCCGTTTGATGTGCGCGTGGGGGTTGTTACCGCCGATGATGATCGCAAAGAGATATCATTTTCTCCAGAGTTTGACTCTCTGGGTAAGTCGAGTAACTACAAAGAGTTTCGTTTCCAAGCTGGAGAGCGCTACACCGTGCGCGTGGAGGATCACGAGCTCTTTCTTGAAGGCGGAGCTTACCGCGCTGAGAAGCTGGTAGGAAATCTCGTAGTTATTCATCCTAAGGGCTCCGAGCGCCGCTCAGGTGCTGGAATTAAGGTTTTTCCATTAGTTGCTGGGCGGCATTTCCACTGGAAGAAAGAGATCGAGTGCAGCTTCTGTGGCTCGCTTGAGATTCATCCGGCACAGGACCGACTGCTTCTAATTAACTCTGTTGATTTTGAAACCTACATCGCCTGCGTGGTGGGTTCTGAGATGAGTGGTCGTGGATTGCCAGCCGAGTTTTCAAAGGCCCAGGCAACCGCAGCGCGTTCGTGGGCATATGCTTTTCTTGGCACAAAGTATCCCGGCAAGCCCTACGCCATCTGTAACGATGATATGTCACAGCGCTATCAGGGCACTACGTTTCTAGAGCAGACACTCTTTGATGACCTTGAGCCGTGTCGCGGAAGGTACCTGGTCGACGAGGAGGGGTTTGTAGTGCCGGCATTCTACAGTAAATCAACTGGAGGGCATGGTGAGCGCCCTGATGACGTATTCGGATATCCTGTATCGGGAATTGGGGCTTCATTTGATTGTGCGCCGTCGCATCGACCTCATTTTGATCTTTCAAGTGATGACTCTTTTGCGCAGTGGATCGGTGATGACGGGTCATGGCGAGCTCGAGGAGTGTTCTGTTCGCCGGAGGTTGTGCCTGACGACCAGCTGGGGCGGTTTCTTGGAGCCGTTGATTCGGTCGCCAGATATTTTCGGTGGCAGTATACGATCTCTTCAGAGCAGATCTTGAATAATCTTGCTGAGAAGTGCGATGTGCGGGATGCCTCAACACTGCGGGAGGTAGTGTGGGGACCTCGAGGTGTTTCCGGACGATATCTATCAGCAACTCTCGTGTATCAATCGATGCAGGGTGAAGTTAAGCAAGTTAGTTTGCCCAACCAGTTTGTGATTCGTGGGCTGTTTCATGAGAGCTTTCTCTACAGCTCTGCATTTATCTGTGAAGTGGTGCGGGATGGCGCTGATATTGAGTCATTAACATTCAAAGGGGCTGGCTGGGGTCACGGGGTGGGTTTGTGCCAGATTGGGGCTCTTGGAATGGCGCTTGGAGCCGAGGGCTTTTTTGATCCTCAGCCGTACCAAGCTATCTTAGCGCACTACTTCTCGGGGGCTAGTCTGGCTGCTCGTTAGGTGGCTTGGCTCATAGTCAAATCCTTAGAGGGAAAAAATTCTGCTCGCTGAGCAGTTAGAGGTTTATTCTCGATAGCGTTGTCCCCGCTAGTTTGCATGTGAGGCCGTATTGAGCGGAGTCTTCTGCATGTGCGCTGCAACTCGAACCTACCTCTGATTCCTCTTCTCTGCAGGTCAAGGGTTGTTGCTGGTAGTATCGGTAGAAGGAGCCTTTAGTGGCTGAGCCTACGTACTTGGTACTCGCAGTGCCTCCATGAGCAATATTGACGGTCCACACACCAAATCATCTCAAACTGGCTCCAGCGCAACTCCTGCTTCTGCCGACGATAAGGCGGCTGTGATAACTAAGCCAGTTTTAGTCGAAGAGCTGAAGGAGTTGCTCATCCAGGGGCGTATTGAAGAGTTCAATCGTCTGCGCCCCAAGGGAACGCTGTGCTTTGATGGTATGTTGGTCTCTCGGCAGGCACTGGATTTCGCCGATCTGTCGGGGTGTTCGTTCAACAACTGTACGTTTCTCGCCTGCTCGATGAAATACGCGAATATCCGCAATACTCGATTTACGGCAACGACTTTTCTGGACACGACGTTCGATTTCGCGCAAGGTTTCAGGGTTTCGTTTGTTAATTGTGACTTAAGCGCTTGTCGATTTGAGCGTTCGCAATTGCTAGAGGCCACTTTTGACCGAACGTTGATCTCGAACTCTCTGTTCATTAGTGGTTCTCTACAGCAGGCCACCTTCAAGCATTCGTCGCTAACGGCCTCTGCCTTTGATGGGAGCCAGGCGAGTTGTGCTAAATTGCTTCGTTGTGATGTAAAGAGTGTAACCTTCCTCTATGCCCACCTTCTAGCCGCTGAGATAATCCAGACTCGTTTTGAAGACGTAAACTTCTCTGGGGCTACCATGCGCCAGATTCAACTTTCATTTCCTTCATTTGTAGGCCAATTTAGCGTCAATCAGGCGATTGTGGCTCGTGAAACCTTCGAGCCATACATGTTTGATAAATCGACGTGGAGTGATGGTGGCGCGTTGAAGGGAGCGATTAGTGACGACTCGCCATCAGCCAAGAAGACAGGCAAATCAGCTAAAGAGTCGGTCGGCGCCTGCACACAGATTGACGGAATTCCTGGCACAAATCAGGAGCTGTATAACGACGCGATGAAACGGCTCGGAAAGCTTGTTGGGCTTGAGGATATAAAGCGAGAATTTGAGGAGTTAGTGGCAGTTCTCCGGATAAATAAACAGAGGGAGCAACTTGATTTGTCTAGTGAGCAAACCCTGTCACACTACATTTTCTCAGGCCCGCCAGGTACCGGAAAGACCACTGTCGCTCGAATTCTCGGCGATGTTCTAAAGAGCCTGGGGTACCTCTCGCAGGGACAATTCATAGAAACGGATCGAGCAGGGCTCGTTGGCCGATATTTAGGGGAAACTGCCATGAAGACCCGCACAATCGTTGAGAGTGCGCTGGGTGGAGTCCTCTTTATTGATGAAGCTTACACCCTTGCTCCGAAGAGTGAACAAGACTCGTACTCTCAGGAGGCCCTTGCAACATTACTCAAATTGATGGAAGACAAGCGCAACGAGTTCGTGGTTGTTGCAGCCGGATATGGGGCTGAAATGCGCAGATTTGTCGAATCTAACCCCGGGCTTGAATCTCGATTCTCACGGCACGTTGTGTTCGAGTCTTTTAGCACACAAGCATTGATCGAGATATTTGCCGGACTGATGACCGCATCGGGCTTTGTGGCGGATGCAGAAACTAGTAAAGGGGTTTCTCTAGCACTTGAGATGCTTAGAGAGAGGGGGGCAGAGAGTTTCGGCAACGCTCGCGTTGTGAGAAACTTTTTCGATAAAATGACGAGACGACAATCGGTGCGTCTGCTCAAAGAGGATGGGCCTGCAGAGAAGATCCGTTTCAGCACCTTTACTTTCAAGGATATCCCGAGCCAAGAGCTGCTCAATCTCTCACCTGAGCGGTTGCGCGCGATGGTAAATGATCCTGCGCCCCCTTCAGAGGGTCAGACCCAGGTGTTTATCGACCCAAAGATAGGATACAAAGGTGCCTTCTTTGCCAACTAGTAGGTCGGATTCAGCAAGGTTATCCACGAGAACAGAGACCGCTTCACGGTTGCGGCTTTGGCAAAACGTATGTAGGCAGCGGTTGGGCGGTTAAGGCCACAGCTCTGGCTTCAAAACGGCACTAGCCGGCGGCGCCCTGCGCGTCTATCATTGCTGTCATTATGGATCTTTCGACTTCATCGTTCTCTCTTCTTGCTGCGCTGGTGCTCTTTACATCTTTTGTAAAAGTGACAACCGCGCTCTCCATTTTACGTTACGGCCTCGGTCTGGTTGGCATTGAGTTCGGTGTTGCAACCTTAGTGGCTGCTTTCGGGCTTTCGGTGCTTGCAGCCCCTCCCGAGCTGAAGCAGTCAGGGGTGCCAGCTGCATTCTTCAACTCAGGGCAGCAGGTTTCGGCCGAGGCAGTAGCAAAGGCTTTGACCCCCTACATGGTTAAGCAGGTTGATACGCGAGTTGCAGTCGCTCTTGCCGTGCCAACTAATGAGCGGGGTGAATTAGTACAGGAGGCAGCACTGGTAGCGCCTGCGTTTTTAGTGTCTGAGCTGCAAGCGGCGTTTAAGATAGGGGTGACACTGTTGGTGCCATTTGTTGCCCTCGATATTATTCTTGCCCACCTCATCACGATAGTTGGGGTGCGGCAGCTAGCAACGTCGGTAGTTTCGCTGCCATGTAAACTCCTTCTTTTTCTATCGGTAGACGGTTGGGCGCTTGTTACAAAGAAGCTCTTGGGAATCTAAAGGGAGGCGGTCAAGATGGATCTTTTTGATAGCAATGTGTTCCCTCAAGCCGTTCGAGTGCTGTGGATTGCGCTTGTGCCGATGCTTCTTATTCCGCTCGGTGGTTTTGTTGTGGCGCTTGTGCAGGGAATGATGGGGGCTCGGGAAGAATCTCTGGTCTATGCAGTGCGGGCAATTGTTGCGGCGCTGGTGCTGACGCTCTTTGGAGCGGCGGTTTCTGAGTCGGTGCGTGAACTGCTGCTGCTTGTGTTGAGGTAGCAGCGGTGTTCGTTGGGTTTTGCGCAGCGTTTCTTAATCCACTAATATTTGCCGCGGCGTGCTTGGTTGGTGCGCGTTTTGTCGGCGCTCAGGGTGTGCCGATTGAACGCGTCGTTGGCGCAATGTTTCTGCTGCTGTCGCTTCCCATGCTGGCGTCGGCGTCCGCTTCAGCCCTGCATCGCTTCATTTTGCCGGGCGAGAAGAGTATTTCGTTGGCCCTGCTCGCGGGTGTGGCTGCGATGTATCTTGAGCTTCATAGTGAGCCTTTTTTAAAGGTAGCCTTCTTAATCACAGAGCAATCCACAGGGCTCCCAGCTGGGGCTCTTTCGAAGATGGCCCTTGCCTTTCTGACTGACGGCACTCTCATAGTCACATTTCCGATAGCCTGCGTGATGATAATGGTGTTGCTCTTTGAGGTGCCGTTACGGATAGTCATGCGCGCTGGTGGTTTTCAAGAGATAGGCACGGCGGCGCCCCTGGTGCGCTTGGTGCTCTCGTTCTGGGTGCTGTTCGCAGGAGCGGCGTTTATGAGTGAGGTGGTTGCTGACCGCTACACTGCGTTGTTGAAGCGAGTGCTTTTATGAGGCGCGGCTGGTAACGGATGGAAGATCGGAAGCCTCTTACGAAGGATCAGGTTAGGCAGCTTAGGCTTGAGGGGCGAGTGCCGCTTAGCCATCTTGCGGTCAGGGCGCTTATGATTGCTGCTGTGGTGGTTGCTGTAGTATCGCTGGCGCAGGAGGTTCCTGGGCAGATTGATCAGCTGCGTTTGTTGCTAACCGGTGTGGATGCCGATGTGACCACGCTCATGGCGTCAATGGTTGTTACGGTAGTCATCGTTTCAGGTGGAAGTGCACTGGTGGTAGGTCTTCTCGCGGTACTTGTTCAGACCGTTGGGATGGTGCGAGTTAAGCTTATTCAGCCGCGGATTCGCTGGTTTCAGCAATCGAGCAGTGCTGTTGCAGCTCTTGTAGCTGGTGCGGCTGGGGTGCTGAGCGGCTCTCTGCTGTGGTACTATTTCGGCCGACAGGTCGTTGTAGCCCTTCGTGAGCCGATACCGCAGGGAGTCGCTCTGCTTATTTCGACCGTTACCCACGCTAGCTGGGTTTTTGTGGGTCTGTTGCTGCTTATTGCAGTCGCGGCTGTATCCTATACACGCTGGCGGTTTCGCTGAGAGAGTGTGTGTGCTTTGCACTCAAAGCGCTTTACTCACGTGGTCTTCAGAAGTAGCTTAGGTCCAGCGTTACGCTGTTATGATAGCCTTGAAGGGAGCTTTTAGTGTATGTCGTCGTCCTCTGCCCGTCGTCGAGTCTTAAGTGGAATTCAACCTACTTCGGGTCTGACCCTCGGTAACTACCTCGGAGCGGTGAAGGGGTGGGTTCAGCGGCAATCAGAGAACGAGAACTTTTTGTTTATCGCTAATCTGCACTCACACAGCGTTCCGCAGGATCCCGAAGTGCTCTTAAAGAATACGGTCGAGCTGGCTGCTTCATATATCGCCTGCGGGCTTGACCCGGCACAGTGCACACTCTTTGTTCAGAGTCAGGTTCGTGCCCATTCAGAGGCCGGCTGGTTGTTAAGCTGCGTTACGCCCCTTGGTTGGCTGAATAAGATGACGCAGTTTAAAGATAAGTCAGTAAAGCAAGAGTCAGTGAGCTCGGCGCTGCTTATGTATCCAACGCTGCAGGCAGCAGATATCTTGCTCTATCAACCTGATGAGGTTCCGGTTGGTGAAGATCAGAAGCAGCACATTGAGTTAGCGCGCAACATTGCAGAGCGATTTAACCACCTCTTTGGCCCAACGTTTAAGGTGCCGGCTCCGCGCATTCCTGAAGTTGGTGCTCGTATTATGGGGCTTGATAATCCGCTGACGAAGATGTCAAAGAGCGGTGCTCATCTGCCCGGCCACGCAGTTTTTCTGTGTGATGAGCCAGACTCGATTATGAAAGCGTTTAAGCGCGCGACTACTGATTCAGGGCGCGAGATCTGCTTCTCGAGCGAAGAAGCAAAAGCTGGCGTGAATAACCTGTTGAGCATCTATAAGTGCATTACGGGAAAGAGCAAAGAGGAGTGCGAGAGTGATTTTGCTAGTGCACGTGGGTACGGAGATCTAAAGCTAGCCGTGGCTGAAACCGTAATCGCCGAGTTGACACCGATTCGTGAGAGGTTTCATCAGCTGATGGGCGATCGAGGTGAGCTTAGTCGAATCCTTCAGCGAGGTGCTCTTAGGGCTGCTGAGGTCGCTGAGCAGACTCTGGGACAGATGCAAGACCGGATGGGGATTCTGCGGTAGGTGCAGAGTGAATAGTAGTGTGAATAACGGATTGGACAATAGACTGGCGTAGTGCCTTAGAGTTCGATTGTCCTTTTTAGATTGTTGGATTGAGCTCGCTTGCGTTATACTCCGAGAGTGTACCGACCGCGTATTAGATTAACTGTAAAGGCGCTATGGCCGGAAATGTGAGTGGCACCCCAGATTCTTTCTCTCTAGCTCCCCTTGTTGCGCTTCTTCCTCAGCGAGGCAAGCTCTCGCGCCTTGAGTCGCTTGTTCCCTCACTATTTGCTCGTTACGAGAGTGTGGAGCAGCTACGAGGAGAGGCAGGTGAGCGCGAAATAGAGCGCAGTTACGGGGCTGAATCGGCAATGCTGCGCTTAATTCTTGATTGGCTTGCAGTTAAGCCAGGAGGATCTGAGTAGATATGGACCTTCCAGCCCGCACTAGCAGCGCTCCTCGGCGTCGTGGATACTCAGACGACGAGGTGGTGGATATATATGAACTGGGACGGATGTGGCTTGAGGCCGGTCAGCACCGGAAAGCGGAAAGCATCATGCATGGCCTCAATGAAGTGGCGCCAGATTTCGCGCCCGCATGGTTAGGAAGTGCGTTGCTTCGAGCTCTCAGCTCTAACTTTGAAGGTGCGTTGCAAGCGGCTAAGCAGTCGCTGCGACTTGAGCCAGATTGTGCCGAGGCCATGCTCTTCGTGGCATCTCTCTCTCTTACTTTAGGAGATGTTTCAACCGCTGGAACCTATCTGGGTGAGGTCTCAGATCGGATTGAGCAGGGGCGAGTATCAAATCCCAATACTGTGCGGCTTTTTAAAATGCAGATGAGCCGGTTTCAAGCGCGCGGGTAGCCCGCAACGGCGCACGTGAAATTTGCAATTGCGCCTTACAAGAGCTGGCGTTGTTGGTGTTTCGCGCAAACAGAGCGCGCGAAAAATCCCGTAGCATTCGCTCTAAAGACGGGGTAATGATAATACAGATCGAAGTATTTGCTGCTGGAGGAAAACAGATGAAACGGTTGGCTCTTTCGCTCGTTGTTGGGATGGTTGCTCTCAGTCAAGGTGCTCACGCTGAGGATATCAATCAGGTGTTCTCAAAAGTGAATGAGTATGTGCAGCAAAAGAATTATCCTAAGGCCTTGGAAGAGCTGTCATGGGCGCAGAAAGAGCTTGAGAAGATGCATCAGGCGCGACTTTCTCAACTGCTTCCGTCTGAGGTTGCAGGATTTAAGGGGGCAGATCCTGAGCTCAATTCGGCGCTCGGCTTCTCTAACGTAGAGCGTCAGTATAGCAGCGGCGAAAAGTCCATTCAGCTTTCATTAACGGGCACCGGGGGAACTGAAGGGATGGGGGGGCTTGCAGGTCTCGCTAAGATGGGAATGATGATGGGTGGTGTACAGGCAGGCAAGGATCAGTTTCGCATCGATGGCCGCACAGCAAGCCTTGATACCACAGGAGATCCAGAGCTTACAGTGTTCCTTGAGAGCGGAAGCCTTTTACAACTCCGCGCAGGTGAGGGCGTTGATGGTGCAACGCTTAAGAAGTTTGCTGAAGGGCTTAAGGTCGGCGATCTTGATAGCTACCTGAAAGGCACAGCAAAGTAGGGAAAAAACGTCAGCATGGTCGTTTTTCGCGCTGACAGAATTCGATGTGAGACTATTCTCACAGTGGGGCCTGACTCTATTTAGGCCTTCCGGGCTTTGCGTTTGGGGAATTGGGTGAGCATCCAGAGTCGTTTGGCGAACCTCCATAATGCTTTGAGGCAAAAAGCAATCTGCAGATTCTTGAGCGCATAGAAGCGCAAACGAGGCTCGGCGGATTTATTCTGGCGGCGACCTGTCGGGATGGTAACCTGATTGGAGCAATCGGATTAGCACTCAATGACGCAGTAAAAAGTATTCATCGTAGAATGCTTTGGGGTGTGTACGTAGTGCCGGAGGCTCGAAAGCAGGGGGGTGGCGCGAGCTCCCATTGACGAGTTGTGGGTGCGAACGAAGAAAGAGGGGGCACTCAAAGAGACAGATGTTCTTATAGAGGGACCATTTCCGATTCCGGTCGAAGTTACTGCACCGAAGGCCGCTCTAAGGAAAGAGGGGGGCCGCTCTGCGACGGTCGTTGCAGATGTAACAAAAGGCACCGTGCTTCTTGCCCATGCCAGTGCGGGGGCGTGGCTAAAGGTAAGCACCCCAAAGGGTGAAACGGCTTGGGTTAGCCAGGGACTTGTAGCTGAAAAGAAGACATGGCGGTAGCAAAGCGGTTCTTCTTCTGTCTAGGGATGGTTGCAGTTTCGATGACTTTCCGATCAAATGCGGCTGGCGATACCAAGATTGGTTCGCCCGTTAGGGACGGGCGGATATCAAGTCTATTTGGTATGAGGGAAGATCCGTTTGAGGGTGAGCAGCGATTTCATGCGGGCATCGATATTGCAGCTCCCGTAGGAATCCCGGTGCGTCCAGTGGCAGCGGGACGGGTGATTTTTAGTGGCTCGTATAAGGGATTCGGGCGAATAATCCTGAAAACGGCAGTAATCATTGGTTTTTCACCTTCGCTCTCTCGGGCTACGGCGGACAGGCTTGGTACCCTCCTCCCCTCCGTAAGGAGGGGTTGGGCTTTTTCTCTTGGGCTTTTTCTCTCAGAGAGCGCGCGGATTTAGTATAATTAATGAGTTAGGAGAATTGCTCGCGGTCCCTGAGAGAAAAAGCTTATGTGAAAAAGCTTGTGGCCGACTCGGAGGAGAGAGAGGTCAAAGCTCTTTGTGATGAGTTGACCCGGTATATCGAAAATAGAGCCTCGCGCCCAAAAGCATGGAGAGAGTCAACGTGCGGAGTGGGGGATGAAATTGGGTTGCCTAGGCCATTTTTCTACTTTCGGAATTTAAGAGAGGCTTTAGATTTGTTCAGCGCCGACAGCGTTGAGGTAAGCGGAGGGGGGAAGGTTTTTACGTGGTACTATACCCTGTGGCCTAGTCACCCAAATTTTGAATGCAAGCTAGCGTATGAATCACGGGAGCAAAACGCCGAAGAGCCCCCTAAGGGCTTGTAAGACGAGATCGCAGTTTCTGATGGTGCCACCCTGTTTTGCAGCCTCTAATTCAGCGCTGAAGCTAGGCGACTTGAAGTGCTCGTGAGACCGATGAGGACGGCAGCACGGCCTAGGTTCATACCAACAATCATTTCAGTTTGTATTGAATAAGTAATAGTAAGCATTGATGTTTATGTTTTTGTTTTGAATTTTTATCATAACCGGCTTATGAT
>JBIKWG010000305.1:0-3105 GCA_044356425.1 Bdellovibrionota bacterium
TGCAAGCCGAGCGACTGCAGCACTGTACTCAGAGGCTGTGGGGTGTGATTTGTGTTCTGGTCCACTCATACATCTTCAGTTATGGAGGAATTCTGACAACCGTCGCATAGCATCTGTTAACCGCCTGATCACAGGCAGTTTCGCAAAACCAAGGATCAATAACCCAACCCCTCCTAACGGAGGGGACCAAGAAACCAATTACCAACGATCAAATTATTTTTTTATTCCGGGGAGGGGGAGCCAGACGCAGCAACAAAGCGCTCCAGGGCGTCGTGGTACCTGCTGAAGTTAGCGAGGGCCCCCTTGACGATGACACCAAATAAATAATCCGGATCGTTGCCCAGAGCAAACCCAGGGACAGAGCCGCGGACAAGGCAAAGACTTGTAAGCATCTGATCCTTAGTCCGCCTATTCCTATTCAGAGACTGAATGCAAAGCTCTTTAAGGTTCTCTATTTCACTCATGTTTTTAACCTCTTACAAAGGTTTGGCAACATGAGTTTTGAGTCATCGACTCATCAAACAGCTTCTCTTTGGCAACATTTAATTTAAGGCATATTGTACGCTACGTGCAGCTACATTTCGTTCATAACCCTTAGGATATCGTTTTCTGAGGTTTTTATGCCGATCGTTGATGTTAAAGCGCAGGACCGTGTCCCTGCTATAGTTAGGGCCGTAGCCGCCGCAGAGCGGTCGGTTGATTCCTCTCGGCAGAGTATCTCTGAATGCGGTTTGTTTGATACCGCTTTGGGCACAAAAGCAGCGCTCGCCGCTCAGATGCAACTAGAACAGAAGCGACTCTCTCTCCTCGCGGCAGAACAGACGGGGGCAACTGACCCACGTGATAGCGCAAAAGCAATCGGAAAGATTCATCACGCTTTAAGCGGTGAGCAAAGTAGCGTTAATCGAGCGATGTCCTCAGCTGTCTCGAACGCAAATATCGCGTACACCAGCGCTCACCTCGTGAACCAGGTTGGCCTTGCGTCAGTTGAAGTGGCGACTACCGCCGTAGCGGGTCCGGCGGTGGGAGCGGCCGTTGGATTGCTAAATCGAACGGCCTCCAACATTGGGCAAACCATCGCAGAAAAGCACATCGGAGTTGAGACACATTTCTCTGAGAGAGTGACATCAGACACCATGGGTGCAGCCCTTGGCTTAATAGGAGGTAAAGGGGGGCAATCAGCCGCCGCAGCTCTGCACGCTACGGGACAGAAAATTGTTTCAACGGTTGGCGCGGCAACGGCTGGCGGAACGATTGTCACAGCTTTCAATACCGGTCATGAAGTGATGCTTAGAGCATCCAACGGTGAAGAGCTGGTGCAATCTGGAGATCTTAAGCGATGGGGAGTCAACGCGGCTGCTTCGAGTGCCGCATGGGCTCTCGGAGACCGCAGTGGAAAGTACGCTGACTCTCTTACGCCACTTACGAAGAGTGCAATATCGGCGGCCGGAGCCACTGGCATAGCGGCTGCTGCTGAATACGCGAATACAGGCGAGGTAAGTGCTTCCACTCTGACGCGCGGTATACCATTAGCGTTGGGCAGCACCGCGGCGGGACACCACCTCGCCTCAAGAAACTATCAGGTTGCCTCATTTACAGGGGTAAAAGGTCGCATGTCTAAGGATGTGACTCCCGAAGGCTATACAGCTCTCTCTCTGCGGGATGAGGGTGGAGGTGTGTTTTCGATTCACCTTGAGAATATGGGAGCTTTCGTGAAGGGCACAGTTACAATGCCAACCATTAAAAGGGAATTTGCTTCATTAATCGAAGCTGCGCAGAACAACCCTAACATTGAGACAGTCCGGATTTCGTCTCCCTTACTCGCAAAGATGTCACCGGACGGCGCCTCAGCCACATTGCGGCCTCTGGGAGAATCATTACGGAGGGAATACGAAGGCGCTGCGCATGCTCCTACGCTAACACCAGATACTCAGAAGTTAGGAGTAAGCTTCCTGGAGACACTAAACGCGTTAGGCCAAGCACGCCCCCTAGAACCCTTGCAAAGGCTCGGCCAGCATGAATACACCGCTGGATTTGATGCCCCCGTAAAGAATACCAAGTACAAGTTCGACCAACTAAAATAAAATTGACTACCATTGCAACCGGGTCAACCTCTATCTGGACTCGCTTTCACTTCGGCTGCGCCTACATCTAAGATGACTAAATAGGATTTGCCTATCGGATAGCTACACGAGCGCTGCGTTTTAGAATGTACCATAACCGACATACCTTCAATCGTAGCACCGATCCAGCTGATAGAATGTGACATAGAAGACGCTATCTATCCCCGAATTGACACCCCAGTTTATCTGATTCCAACTGGTGCCGGATTAAACCCCACGGCGCAAAGACCTGTCTGGTCTGCCTTGAACAAAAAAAAAGCCCGTCATAGCTTTTCAGCTATAACGGGCATAAATCTGGCAACGACCTACTTTCCCGGGAGATCCCAGTATCATCGGCCTTGGAGAGCTTAACTACCGTGTTCGGTATGGGAACGGGTGTGACCTCTCCGGAAGAGTCACCAGAAAATCAGGTGCCCTCGCAAGGACACCTTGTTTTCTGTTTCTATCTGCAACGCAGTAGAAGTGACGACGAGTGTAACAACAGAATTAAATCAATATTCTCGAGCGCAACCGGCTATCGTAATAACCAGGCTGCAACTTGTGAGTTGAAACTTCCAACTCACGCCTAACGCTTTAAGAAAAAAGGTTAAGCCTCACGACAAATTAGTACTGGTCAGCTGAACGTATTACTACGCTTACACCTCCAGCCTATCAACGTCATAGTCTTTGACATGTCTTTAGGGGTCTTATGACCCAGGGATATATAATCTTGAGGCTAGCTTCCCACTTAGATGCTTTCAGCGGTTATCTATTCCGGACATAGCTACCCAGCGGTGCCATTGGCATGACAACTGGTACACCATCGGTCCGTCCCTTTCGGCCCTCTCGTACTAGAAAGAGCTCCTCTCAAATATCCTACGACCGCAGAAGATAGGGACCGAACTGTCTCACGACGTTCTGAACCCAGCTCGCGTACCACTTTAATCGGCGAACAGCCGAACCCTTGGGACCTACTCCAGCCCCAGGATGTGATGAGCCGACA
>JBIKWG010000306.1:0-3093 GCA_044356425.1 Bdellovibrionota bacterium
AAGAATCCCGCGCAAGCTACGAGCCTCTTCAGGATATGACGCGCCAACAACTGCGCCAAGGCCCGACCATCCACACTTACCCTGCAATCGGTGAGCATTTTCTGCGAGCCAATATGCTACGTGCTCACTCACACTACGCCCACTATCTTGCAGCCCCTGTATCGCTTTCGCCCCAGGATTTGAAGTCTGAACTAAAACGAAGATCCCCTTTTCATGGCGCTCGCAGTCAGAGAGAAACGGCTCAAGCGTATCAAACCCAAGAAATGGATTTACGGTTAACGCATCGCTCTCAAAGGTCTCAACCTTTCGGCCACTAATCTCAGTCGACCCTAGAAATGCCGCACTATAAGCAGCTGCAGTTGACCCGATATCGCCGCGCTTGGCGTCCATTACAATCGGAAGCTGCGCGGCGCGCAGCAGCTCACAGAGTCTCTTTAATGATGTTAGCCCCGCTAAACCATACTGCTCAAAGAAAGCGCTATTCGGCTTAACTGCAGCGACCCTATTTGTTACCGCGGCTACAAAAACATCTACAAACCTATCAAGCGCGCGAGATACAAAATCTGCTGAGGTGTTCGACCGCGAATCAGCTTCATCCAAAATGAAGCTGGGAAACTTCTCAATCATCGGGTCGCAGCCTGCCACAAGAACGCTGCCGCTTCGGATGCTTGCAAGGTGCATCCGGTCTGCAAATACTGTCATGATTTCTCTCCTCTGTTTTCTTCAGTGATAAGGCTGTTGAGCTGACTAAAGGGATCCGTATGCTCGTCTCGCGCTACAGCTTCCTGAATCGATCTGATTGCGGCCCAGAAGCCTGCCCATGTGCCGCTCGTTTTCTCGAACAATCGCGCGAATGAATCTAGCTCGGTATTGTACAGCATAAGCTGCATAATTTCTGCGTTATGAACCGACTTTAAAATCTGCAGGGTGGGATATTTCACGTGCAGCGGAGCTACAATGTCTTTAAAGACTTCTCCACGACGCTGAACCTTCTGCTCTGAGGTCAGCGTAGGATCTTTATAAAGGGTATCAAGAGCCCGATACAAGACGGCCAAGACCCGAGCGAGCTCAAGTTGGCGCTCTTGATCAAGTGCAGCTACGCGCACACGATTTCCGGCTACCTTGCACCCCTCCTGAAGCTGATGGCACAACTCGGCACGCTGCCCGAAGAACTCAAGCGCTGCTTGCGTTCCAACAAAGTGCGCTAGGCTTTCATTAAACGCAACATTGTTCTTAATCCACACGGTAGAATGCACGCTCTCATGGATGACCGTGTTAGCGATGCGCGTCGGGCTACTCTTCAGGGTTGTTGACAGCAGGGGATCATTAAACCAGCCTAAGGTGCTAAACGCATCCGTATCACGAATAGAGGCCTCATACCCCAGCGCTTCAAGCTCGCGACCCTGCTGGTCTGCATCAGACTTTTCAAAGAAACCCTTGTAGGGCACCTCTCCAACTATTGGAAACCACCAGGTATGCAGCGCAAACGAATCTTTTCGTGCACCCACAACAATCCATGCTAGAGAATCCTTACCAACATCTGAAAAAGAGGTAAACGAACCCTTAGGATCCAGGCCAATACCCTGCGCAAACCTGCGCGCCTCAAGCACAAGGGCAAGCTTCTCTTTGTCTTCTGCTGAAGTGCTGGGGTCGCGCAGAACCTCATCAATCGGGCGTCGATTAACGAGAATCTTGCTCTGTTCGTAAGCAGCGCGGATTACATAGCCCGGCGAACACGCGGAGAGCGCTGCGACTACACCGACAAGAAGCCCTGTCAGCACCACCATACGAACGCCAACAGCGACACGCGCCGAACCGGTAATTTTATCTGATTTCACGCCACGGCCCTCAAGACACTACACGCCAGAACTCCGGCCACCAGATCATCCGCCATTATTCCCCATGCGCCCGGCAGGCGCTCTGCCAGCCCAACCGGCCCTGGCTTGAGAACATCAAAAAGCCGAAACAGTGCGAGCGCAGCAACCATTTCACCCAGACTGCTTGGTGCGACAAAAAGCAACGCCACAAACATCCCCGCCCACTCATCGATAACGATCCATTGATGGTCCTCAGCACCTTCATAACGACACACATGGGCAGCAGCGAGAACGCCCGCCACACAGGTCAGCGAAACGAGTAGCAGCTGGAATCTCAGGTCGGCTACGAGATCTCCGGCTTGAATTATCCACCAAAAAACCATGGCAGTTACAGAACCGACTGTGCCAGGAGCATACGCCACCGTACCACTGCCAAAACCACTCGCTATCCAACGAGTGATACTCAAACAGATCTTTTGCGATGACTTCACAACAACACGCTCCAACAATAGCCTCATAACCCGGAAGTTCTTATAGATAACTCTGCTACCGCACTCAACCACAACAGTATGTCAAGCGCTTCCGCGGGCGAGCCGCACACCGAAATAATAATTTGATCAATACGAAGATTATCAAAACTTGTTTGTTGACCTTAGATCGCTGAGTTTGCTATAAGCCACTTAAAGTAAATCGGCACGTCTTCCGAAGTGGGCAAGAAGCAGAACAAAGCATCAGAGCAGCAGAGTACAAGAACAGAATAAAGCACATTCTGTTCTGTATTTTTTAGCTGCGGCCCCCTAGAATGCGCGAGCTTTGGTGTTGGAGTTCTATGGATAGGCCTTTTAACGGGGACGCTTTTGAAGGGGATGACGCAGGGGCTTTTGAGCACGATTCCCCTTCCCCTTTCTTGGGCAGTTCAAACCCAACAGAAACCGCATCAGATGCAGCAGCTCGAATCAGCAAAGCTGCTGCTGATAGCAGTGAACGCGGAAGTGTTATTACAGCGCGCGGCACTGCCGAGGGCCTAGTCCTGCGAATTGATGGTCGAGTTGATTACAAAGACCTTCTCGTATCAGTCAAAGATTTCTTAGAAAGCCGCAGAACGTTCTTGTCTGGCCACGACGTCGCCTTTGAATGGGTAGGAAAGAAGCCAGATGACGCCATTGTCCAGGAAGTCACTGCTATTCTGCAAAACGATTTTCAGGTATCGGTTCGAAGCTCTCGGCTTCGGACGAGCTCTCCCCGGCCATCTGAGATCGAGGTAACCGAGGGCACA
>JBIKWG010000093.1:0-10838 GCA_044356425.1 Bdellovibrionota bacterium
AGAAGTTAGCTGCTGAGTTCGCTCAAGCAGCGTAAAGAAACGAGAAGGGTTGGGAATGTCAGACGGAACATTTACGCTAAAGGTTTTTTCTGGTCGAGGACTCGAAGTCGATGCTGAGGTGCGTTCGGTGAACGTGCCATCAGAGACTGGCGAGCTCGGCTTCCTCCCAAGCCATTGTGATTACGTCGGGCTGCTCTCGACGGGGGTCGCTGAGTATGTTGTTGACGGCGAAGCCGGTGCAAAACGCTGCGTAGTATCTGGCGGTTTGTGCACTTTTGCCGACAACATACTCACGCTTCTAGCGGATTCAGTTGACCTTCCAGGTGCGGCAGATAAGGCTGCGGTGGAAGAGAATCTTGAGCTTCTTAAGACGCGGCTTGAAACTCTCAGCCTCTTTGACCCAGAATGGGAGGTTATATCGCAGCGTCTCGCACGTGCCGAAGCAGTCCAAGCGCTCGGCGGCCGCTAACCCCCGACCTCCGTTCAACAGGAGCACAATAAGCCTGTGACTATTCCAGCAGTCGACGTGCAGATGCTGTCTACCCTTGAGCTGCTGCATTACTGTAGGCGGTTTCAGGACACGCTCTTCGCCTTTTTTTTCAAGAATCCTTCGCAGTGCTCTGCTGTGTTGATGGACCTGCGGGTTCTATTCGCTGCGCGCATTCAGCAGGTGATATTCTGTGCAGCTGATTCATCCCTATCCCAGTCGTTGGCTGGATGGAATCGCTCTGGTGACCGCTTTTCAGTTGTGGAGGTTGAGTCCAAAGACCTGCTTACAGTAAAGCTGCTTGACCGTGTGCGTGCAGAGCTCGCTGCAGGAAATGCGCCGTTTGTTGCCATCACAGACCTGCCGGTTGATTCTGAGGCTCGTCAACCTGTAGAAGCGGATGTTATCAGCGCCGCTGTATCGCTTGGTGCAGAGAAAGTATTCTTTCCGGGTGCGGCTCCGGGTCTGCTAGTTAACGGAAAATGTCGCTCGTATCCCTCGATGCTTGAGGTGCGAGAAGCGATAGAATCAAAGGCCGCACTCAATATCCCAGCAGAGCGACTGCGATTTTTGGCGGATCAGCAAGAGCTGCACAGTATTGACCTAGTGCTTGTCGAAGCGCGACGCGGCGCCATATACGAGGAGGTATTCACACACGCCGGGTCAGGAACGCTCTTTACGCGTGAATATCCAAATATCCTTCGGCAAGCAGACGAGAAAGATGTTCGAGATATCATGGCGCTTATGCATCCCTATATAGCAGAAGGCACGCTCAAGGCTATCTCGGAAGATAGTCTGCTGGCTCTCATACCAGCTTTTACGGTCTACTCAGTCAACGATCAAATTATCGCAGCAGCGGCGTTGATTGATTACGGTGACTCAAGTGAGCTAGCAAAGCTGTGCACTTTGCCCCGCTTTCAAGCCAGGGGCCGCGCTAGGGCGCTGGTGCGGGCAGTATTGGATAGGGCAAAAAACGAGGGGAAGAGCTCTGTTTTTGCCTTAACGGTGCAACCTTATGTTGGTGAATTCTTCGAACGAATCGGGTTTAAGGGTGTCGAACGTGAGTGCCTGCCCCTTGAGTGGAAGGCCTCATACGATTTTACCCGACAGTCTCGGGCATATCTGTATGTGTTTGGGTAAATTTCCGCATATCAACGCACTTGTTCAAGTGGCATTTGCGGCCGCATGAGCGCTAGCCCGGCTGCTGGGTAACACCTGAGATCCAGAGTGTTTTGGGCCACAGAGCTGTAAAAGCCGCTATGTTCTCTTTGTTAGCAGCCATCCCTAGGACCCCTAAAAAAATTGCTCACGCACGCCTAGTCGTCTGCCGATACCCCAAGCGTGGTAGTAAGAGCTTTTGAAAAGTTTTCATGACGTCAGCCTTGCCTAAAATCTCAATAGTTACACCGAGCTATAATTGTGGGCATCTGATTATGCGCTGCATTCTCAGCGTCATCGCCCAGGAATACCCAAACTTTGAGCATATCATCGTAGACGGAGCGTCGCAGGATGGCACCTGCGATACTCTTAAAAGCTTTCCCCATCTGATCTGGATTTCAGAGCCGGATACCGGTGAAGCAAATGCAATCAACAAGGCGCTTGCAATGGCCAGCGGTGATATTATCTGTTGGTTGAACGCCGATGATTTTCTCTGCCTGGGGGTGTTTAAAAAGATAGCAGACCTTTTTGCAGAAAATAGCGAGCTGGAGGCGGTGTATGGTGATGCCGAGTTTCGCTCTCCCCATGGCCTCTCCTTTGGTTTTAAGCGTCCACGGGCTGGCCTTGTATTCGCTGACTTTCTAAGGTGGTGGAATGACGATACGCTTCCTCATCAACCCTCGATGTTTTTTTCTCGGAAGCTTCTTGATCGAGTAGGTCGCTTAAATGAGTCACTGCACTTCTCAATAGACCTTGAGCTTTGGTTGCGGTGCGCGCTTGAGACAGATCTGCACTATGTTGCCGACACTCTCTCAATAGCAACCCAACGAGGCGACTGCAAATCACACAATACCGTTCCTCAGCAGATTGAGAGCCACTGGAGAGTAGTGTTGCCTTTTCTGCGGCACATCTCGTTTGATGAGCGAGTGGACTTCTGGAGCGAGTACTATGCTGGTCGAGTAACCGGTAGCATGCGCTTTGTCCAGCAGGACCCCTGTCGCTTTCCAGACACGGAAGAGGCCGTACTTGCTCTGGTGAGGGTACTCTCTTACAGCGCAGAGCCGCGTCATATACTTCAAAGTCTCTTCTGGGCTCCCCAAACTCAACAAGCGGTTGAAGCGCTACTTACTAAACACGGACTTATTTGCGCGGCTGACTCCCTAATCGGAGGTGGTCCAGTGGTAGCCGAGGGCCGTGTTGATCGGTCGGAGCCTACAATTGTTCTTGATGGAATCTTCTTTCAATACCGCAGAGGCGGAATTTGTCGTATGTGGACTGAGGTTCTCAAGCAGTGGTCTACCTCAGAATTTGCACGCCATCTAGTGGTGATTGATCGTGGCGGGACGGCGCCGCGATTTTCAGGGGTGCAGTATCGGGTTGTGCCACCACAAGATTTTAGTCGCCTAGAGAGAGAGACCAACATCCTTGAAGCGTTTTGCAGAGAAGAGCGGGCTGCTCTATTCATCTCTACATATTTTACCTCAGTGCGCACCGTACCTACACTTGTTCCTGTCTACGATATGATACCTGAAAAGTTAGGCGTCTATTCTGGTGCGCCGGAGTGCAAAGCAAAGCGGCAGGCCATCGAGCTGGGCAGTGCATTTGCTTGCATATCAGAGAATACAAAGAGAGATCTCATAGAGTGCTATCCGAGCGTTGCTACTAAGTCTCTTGCAGTGACTCTGTGCGGAGTAAACAGAGAGACTTTTGCGCCAGCATCGCCGCAGCAGATAGCTGCACTCCGAAGTAATTTAGGATTGACGCAACCGTATTTCGTTTTAGCAGGCGGTGGCCCTGAGTATAAAAATACCCGTATGCTGTTCGATGCCATGCAGAGGCTCGCATCGCAAGCAAGTTTTGCAGTAGTAAACACGGGTGGGCCATATTCTGCTGAACAGCTTGGGGTAGGTAACGCCAAGTGTACCGTGATTTCAGGCGGCTTTAGTGATACCGAGTTGAGGCTGCTGTATGCAGGCGCCAGCGCCCTGGTTTATCCTTCGCTTTACGAGGGCTTCGGTTTACCGATCCTTGAAGCAATGTCTTCTGGTTGTCCAGTCATAACCACTACGGTAAGCTCCATACCAGAGGTAGCAGGAGAGGCTGCAATCTACGTGGATACTCCAGAGGCATTGGCAAGGGCGATCTGTGATGTACACGATCCCGCTATTCGAGAGGGTCTCATTGCTGCTGGCTATGCTCGAGCGACAACATTCTCGTGGACACAGACCGCTTATCGCCTGCGACAGCTTGCACAAAACATTCTAGCAGAGGCAACTGAACGTTCGGCTGTAGCGCAACTAATCGATTTAAAACGGCCTGTGTGTTAGCCCCGTGATAAAAGCTTGCTAATGACAGGCGAATTGCTTGGTATCGCAATCTAGCATACGACGCTGTATGGATCTCAGCTGCTTGATACGCAGAGAGGCGTGGACGTTAAGTCCGAGCATTTCGAGAAACTTGAACGCCTCTTCAAAGTTTGCGTAAAAATGAGGCAGTTGAAGTATCTCACTAAAGCCCATCTCTTGCGAACTCTCAATTAACATATGCTCAAGCAGCCGTTCAGAGTAGCGAGTAATGCTTCGAGTGCGCTTGGAGCTAAAAAGATAGGCAAAGTTTAAGAGAATCTCAATGTGCATTCGGTACACTGAACGCTGCGCTTCGGCATCATTAATAGAGGAATCATGGTCTCTCCGACCGCTAGGAGAGTCTGAAGTAATTGGTGGCATATAGTGTGGAGGATTACTCTCCATGTGGCGAGCGAACAGCTCACCTATGTGCTTGGCTGCAGAGTGCACATCAATCTCTATCTCATATGGGTCTTCGCCCATCCGGCAGTTAAAGTCCAATTCCTTTACCATTTTTTGAGCGAGGCTAGTGGCATCAGGCGTGGGTTCTTGTGTAACGCTACATGACGTAACACATGTTGAAGATAAGAGGTTTTTATTTGAAGTCATAGGCCATCCTTTGTGAGCGTCCTAACGGATGCTTGCGGTTTAATTTACAGAAACAGAAGAGGATATCGGTAGGCCTCCGATAAAGTTGCTTCGCTTTGGTAGGTAAATGCCCAAAAAAACCATTTTCGAAGAAACAACTGTCGACGGCGGTAGAGTTGCACCTCAATGCCAAGGGCCGAATCGCTGTGGGCCATTTGGCAGGCGCTCTTTTCGCGCAGAGTAGCCCAGCAGAACCCTGGCCAGATCCCGCCCCAGATCAGGTTGCAGAGTCCTCGGTTCAGCTAGGGCACTTTTCACCAACGACTAGTTATGGTGGTCTCGTGGATATGATGACTCTGTGCGTTGAGCTCCGCTACTTTCTCTAGCTCATCATGAAGCACCAGAAGCGCAAGAATCGGCCACATCGGGTGTAGTGATTCGTATTGCTCATACCCATGAGTAGCCTGCGCTGTCAAAAAGGCATTAAACTTACTGTTTTTTTCCGCGCTCGCTAGCACAGCTAAGAATTGCTTCTCTGCTTCATTAGGTAGCAGCGCCTCGTCGTAAGGAGGTAGCGTAATTTTCAAAGTCGTCTGATTCGTAGACACTTTTATAAAGTCTCGTATAGCACGTTGCGACCTAGTGATGCTCATGTATAGCTCTGAGGCATTACGCAGCCACTCACCAGGTTTAGGCGCCGTCTCGCTGCCTACAACATTTGTAGCAGGTGTATTGAGCAGGAGATCGCGAAAAGCCGTCTTATGTCGCGATTCTGCGTCTATGCTTTCCAATTTAAAAGTCAGTTCTCGAAGTGTAGGACCACGTTGCGTTACAGGTGCTGATTTTCTATCCCTTGAGGCAAGGCTAGCTGTATAGAAACCTGCCACGGTAAGGCCGCCTAAAAGAATTTGCGTCGCGCACTTTGCTGAGACGACTATCCAGTCCTCCGAATTTCCCTGATTAACACTGCCATCTCCTTTCTTCAGCCGGCCTTCTGGGATGAATATCGATTCAATTTTGGAGGTATCTTTGGGTTTCGCTGCTGGCTTAGCGGTCTTCTCTGAGTTGGTGCCACCTCCAGATCGAGATGAATAAGACTGCATGATAAATTCTAAGCTCCAAGCCAGACTCGCGCGGCGATCTTAAGGATATCACACCGACTAAAAGCTAGTCTGATAGCAGGTATCATGGGTGAAACGCCGAATAATTGCGGCTGATTGCGCCCGTCTTTAGGCGTAGGTCTCCGCCACTACAGCAGAGATCTATTTCACTTCATTTTACCCGTTGAGTACGATAGAACAAAGGCATGAGTATCCCTTACACTATTTACTTTGCCGGCGAGCTTTTTAGTCTAAAGCATCTTGTGGGCAACGCATTGCTTGCTGATGCAATTAATACTGGCTCAGAGTCTCGCTATCGCTGCGTTGTACCCCAGGATCTTGAGCAGCGAGAAACGACTCCTCTTGCTATTCGTGATCAAGATCTGTTCCACGTGATTTCATGTGATCTGGGGCTCTTTCATTTTGACGGCCCAGAGCTGGACTCAGGGACGGTGGTCGAGTTTATGATGGCTAAGATGTTGGACATTCCTTCAGTCATTCTGCGTTCAGACTTTCGAAGTGGCGGTGACTCAGGTGCTCTTCCTTGGAACCTAATGGCCAGTGGCTATCCCCGAACTGAGGTAGTTGTTCTTGATAGTATGAGCTTATATCAACACCAATTGAGGAAGGAAGGACTCTCTGCTGCCGAAGCTGCGCTGCAGGCGACCAAACAGCTCGCTGGTGATGTTGTTTCTGCTCTTGATCGAGTGCGAAGCTCGCCGAGTGTTCTTTCTAGTGAGCAGCGAAGCGGCATTTACGCATGGGCGCGGCAGTTTCCGGGCGCGTCGCTAGCAAAAATAATGTCGGATGAAACGCTGCAACAGATTATTGAGTCCAAGGTTGCTAAGGGTCTGCTATGACTCCAACAAGAGTGGCCGTGGTGGGCAGCTTTGTTCAAGATCTCGCCTTTAGGGTGCCGCGATTTCCAGCGCCGGGTGAGACTCGCATAGGTGAGTTTTTTGCCGGTCCAGGGGGCAAGGGGTCAAACCAAGCGGTAGCCTGCAAGCGCCAGGATATTCAGACACTTTTCATCGGGGCAATCGGTCAAGATATCTTTGGCGATGGGTATGTGGCGTGGGTAGCTAACGAGCAACTCGAAGTGGATCTACTGCGCACCCAAACACCGTCTGGAGCCGCTTCAGTAGTGATTGATGCGCAGGCGCAGAATCTTATAGTCGTTGCCTTGGGTGCAAACGAGTGCCTAACGCGTGAGCATGTGCTTTCTGCGCTTAGTCGACACGATGCTATCTCAGTGCTTCTGGTTCAGGCCGAAAGTAGCCTTAACGCTACAAGGAGTGCTCTTGAGTATGCGCGAGAAAGGCAGATCCTATCGCTATTCAATCCGGCGCCGATTAATTCAGGTGTGACCTTAGAGCTGCTTGGCCTTGCGGATGTGATAACGCCAAATGAAACTGAAGCTGCTTTTCTTGCGCAGCATGTTCTAGGTGAGAAGAAGGCGATTGATGTAGCACGCCTAGACGATGAAAGTATAATAGCGCTCTGCAGTCAGTTTCCATGCAGCGCAACACTTATAACGCTGGGAGCAAGCGGCTCTCTCTTCTATCAGCGCGCCGCAATCGACAAAAAAATAGGGGGCGGCAGGTCAGGAGCGCTTGTGCGTACCTCGGTTGTTCCAGGAATCGTGGCAACCGATACGACAGGTGCTGGCGATGCCTTTAATGGTGGGCTAGCAGCCGGGCTGGTGCATTTTAGCGGAGATATGAAGCGCGCGATGAAGTACGCTACCGTTGTCGCCGGTTTATCGACTCAGCGCGAAGGAACCGCGCCGGCTATGCCAACGCGAGCCGAAGTTGCAACTTATGCGGCTTTTTATCAAGAGTAGTGAGTTTAAAAGGGAATACGCATGCCATATATTTCACGTAAAGATCGTCCCCAATACCAAGAGATTCTAACCTCTCTCGCTGAGCTTGTGCCGCAGGATAGAATGCAGCGGCCCGGCCACATTAATTACATCGTCAGCCTGTTGCTTGAGAAGGTGTACGGAAAAGAGCTGCGATACGCGGATCATAATGAGGTAGTTGGCGTCTTAAACTGCATCGCCCTTGAGTTTTATCGGCAAAAGACAGCGCCCTATGAGGAGCTCAAAATCAAGGAAGAGGGCGATCTTACAGAGTTATAGTGCTTCTTGCGGTGGGTGCAGGAGTTTTAAGCGCAGGGATCTGTGTAGCCCCTGACTTTGCTGAATCGAAGTCCAAAAGTACGAATCTTATAGTAACGGATAGGTGCGGCCGCCAGTGCCACTGGTGGCGAGCTCTCTTTGCTGTAAGGGAGTCGTTACTTAAACTTCTAGTAAGCACTCGACGGAGCTATGCTGATTACCCCTAAGATCACCGTTATTACCCCTACATTAAATTGTGGCACCTATATCACTCGCTGCATCGAGAGTGTTCGTTCTCAGGGTTACCCCCAGGTAGAGCACATCATTGTCGACGGCGGCTCGACCGATAATACGCGCAGCATCCTCTCTCAGTTTCCGACGCTCCGCTGGATTTCTGAAAAAGACGAAGGCGAGGCTCACGCACTCAATAAAGGAATTGAAATGGCCACCGGCGAGCTGCTGGTATGGCTCAATGCGGATGATTGGCTTGAACCTAACGCTTTTAGGGCAGTGGTTGAAGCGTATTCAAAGAATCCGACAGCGGGAGTGTTCTACGGAAAAGCGCATCTCGTCAGTGAGGTTACGGGTCAGGTCTCTGTAAAGTCGCCACGACCAACCATTGGTATGTACGAGCTTGTCCGTTGGTGGCTTACAGACACGCATCCGCACCAGCCTGCGATGTACATTACGCGGGCAGCCCTTGAAAAAGCCGGACGTTTTAATCACACGCTCCACTATTCGATAGATTTTGAGTGCTGGTTGCGGCTCGCTGATGTTGCGTCATTCTCATATGTTGATGCAACTCTTGCGAGCGCGCTCATAAGAAGAACCTGTAAGTCTGCTGGCACAGAGCCGGAACAGGTAAAGAGCCACTGGCGGGTGCTGCTTCCGTTCGTAGCAAAGCTTGCTGCGCGTGATAGAGCGGCGTTCTGGAGTGACTATTTTACTCATCGATTCGAGGCGCCATTACCATTTGAAGAGACGCAGCTGCCAATCGGTGATGCTGTCGGTTGGGATGGATTCCTGGGGTTTTTGCGGGCGCCTGGCGAGTCCTCCCTTGGGCAGCGTTTTATGGCACTATTTCCTGATCCTCAGAGACAAGAGTATGTCTTGGATCTCATCGATAGTGTGGCGGAAATCAAGAGGCCGCCTGAGCGGAAGGCTGTAAATATCAAGGTAGCGTCCGACTATGATGAGGGTGCAGACCTTACGCAAGTTTCAGGGGAGTCCGCTTTTTCAAGGAGTATCTTTGAGATATTCGAAAAACATAGGCCCCGAAAAATTATTGAAACTGGGACGTATCGTGGGCTTGGCACAACCGCGGTGATTGCCAGCACGCTGCAAAAACTCGGAATATCTGATCCGCAGTTTTATACGATTGAAATAAATCCGATGCTTTTCCGCGAGGCTGAGAGCAATTTACAGCGTGCCGGATTAGCCAGCTATGTTAAGCAGCTTCTTGGGCTGTCCGTGCCACGGGCTCTTCTTCCAACGATTGAGCAGATTCAGCAGGCGTGCGTCACCAACATCGAGCACGATGACATATTCATAGATTATAGCGAGTCAGCTCGCGCGCAGAGCTATTTTCGAGAAACGAGTGTAAGCGGGGTTCCAGACGACCAACTCGGCAGGGCTCTTGCTGAATTCGATAATAGCCCGGATTTTGTTCTGCTGGATAGTGGTGGGCACATGGGCTTTGTCGAGTTTTCTTATCTACTCAGCAAGCTAAAGCGACCCTGCATAATCGCCTTGGACGACGTTAATCACATTAAGCACCGCAAGAGCTTTCTGCTCATGAAGCAGGATACACGTTTCTCGATGTTGGTAGAGGCAGACGAGAAATTCGGTTTTTGTATCGCGCAGTTTCAACCGAGCAGGGCATCGGCTGCTCTAGTTGTTGAGACAAGCAAAACGAATAATGAATCGCCGAAAGTGAAGCTGCCGCGGGTCGTAAATCGAATCCTATGGGTGCGCACAGATTCGATCGGCGATAATGTACTTGCAAGCTCAACGCTTGAACCCATCAAGAAATACTACCCGAATGCTGAGATTGCAGTTGTCTGTCGTCAGTCCGTTTCAGATCTTTATCAGGCGTGCCCATTTGTAAGTAAGGTTATTACTTTCTCCGCTCCTGTCAGCGACGCTGGGGTGCAGGCTCTTCAACGAGCAGTAAGTAGTTGGGGGGCAGATCTCGTTCTGAATACTGCTTTTTCCAGAGATACAATTTCTGACCTAATTGTAGCTTTGGCTGCGCCGGCGTGGTCCGTAGGGTTTGCTGGTGATGCATTAAACACCCAGCAAGGGTGCGATCACTTGAGAAAGAGCTATACCCACTTGCTGACCGGTGTTGACTCGTGGATGCCAGAGCTTAAAAAGTATGATTTCTTCCTGCGTCAGATAGGAATTGAGTGGCCTGAGTGCAAGCCAGTTGTCTGGCCTGGCTCTGATGCGGAAGCATGGGCAGAAAAAGAACTAGCGACTCTTGGTGTTCCAAAAGAGCGCCTAGTAGCTGTTCTGCCAGGCGCCGTACTGCCAGGCAGAATATACGATCAGTATGCTGAAACGCTTCTGGCATTGTCAGAGAAAGGGTATGTATTTATTGGAGTGGGAAGCCAAGCAGACAGTGAGCTGCTGAGAGTAGCTTCTGGTGGGCTGCAGATACAGGGCTTCAATCTGTGTGGTAAAACTACCCTTAGACAGCTAGCTGCCGTGTTATCAAAGGTATCGATAGCGATTGGAGCCGAGAGTGGCCCTGCGCATATGGCCTGTGCGGTTGGCACGCCGAATGTTGTTGTTCTTGGTGGAGGGCATTTTGGACGCTTTATGCCCTATAGCCCTCTAACCTCCGCGGTGAGCACTCCGCTAGCATGCGCTCGGTGTGATTGGAAGTGTCTCTACGAGCGCGTAGCTTGTGTGAAGGATGTGGATCCCCTTGCTGTGCGTGAAGCCGTGCTTGACCGACTGAAGGCGCCACAGGTAAGCAGGCCGCAGATATATCTCTCTATCACCCGAGTGGCTCGGCGCTCGCTTCGTACCTATCC
>JBIKWG010000307.1:0-3079 GCA_044356425.1 Bdellovibrionota bacterium
TATCAAACACTAGTCCGGCGCCGCTGTATGTGACAGTGCAGATTCAGGAGGCAGTGGATCTCTCGGCTGAGAAAGTCGAGTTTGTTCCCACAGACAAACTGCTTCTTTCGCCGCGGAACTTCTCACTAGCACCTAACGGGCAGAGAACAGTTCGGATGCTTCTCAAGAAGCCCCTTGGTGATAAGGAAGGCGTATTCCGTGTGCTCCTTGTGCCTCAGCAGACTGAATTTGGGCATGGCCAGACTCAAACCATTGAGAAAGGTGATGCAAAGATGGTGGTGCATGTGGCTACAGGCGTAGGGGTGCTGGTGTATACCGAGCCGGCGCAGGTGCGCAAGGAGTTGCTAGTTGTTCGAGAGGGCAACGGCATAAGGTTGAAAAACACAGGGAACATCCAGGCTCAGCTCGTAGATGGGGTTAGTTGCGCCCCCGGCATTAATTTTTCGCTAAGCGAGCTAAAGGTCGCAGATGGAGAGACCCGTGAGGCGGCTGTAAAGAAGTTAGGCTGTTCAGTTGTTGAGGGTAAGCGTCTGCATGCTCAGCGAGATGGCTTCATCGAGGCTCCGCCGTCAACAAAACTGTTCTTTAATCGCCGTTTTGGAATCGAGGGCGAATATGAGCCGATTGAGATTGAGCCATTTAAATAAATGTTAGTGACCGAGTCGCTGAGGTTTGGAGACCTGGGTGAGTAGAGTGATGTTGTGCAAAAGAGTTGTGAAGCTTGTGGCTCCTGGCGCCATTGGGCTTTTATGCCTGTTTGCAGAGATCACTCTGGCACAGACTGATCAAACCGCTGGGAGCATTTCTGAGAGCGGCGATGTGCAGCCACTTGAAGTAGCCCTAGAGGCGCAAAGCGCAGAGCCAGAGTCAACTGTATTTGACTTATATGTCTCTGATACCTACGCAGGATCGGTTGTGGCCACCTATACCGAGAAATGGTTTGAAATTGAAGATCCCTCGGATGCTACAGCTCAGCTAACCACACTTAAGGGTGATCTTGCGCCAATTACGGCGCTCTTCACGGGGCGCATTGAGGGTCGAAGGAGCGTTGCAGAGAGTGGAACTGTGTACAGCGACCTGTCAACATTTCGGATTATCCTTGAGCCTAATCCATCCTTTCTAAGGGCCAAGGGGCTAGCCCTGGGGCAGCGGCTAGGTGACCCAGAGCCCGGGCTGTCACTGCAACAGACGATGGGCGTGGCCGCTTTCAACGATGACGCGCAGGGCAGCACAAGCGCGTTTACCCACCGTGGTTTAGTGAGCTCCGGAGATGTCTTCTTTCGTTCTAACGGATTTCTGGCTCAAGATGAGCCGTTTCAGCTTAATGAGGCAACGTTAGGAACGGTTGTTGATGATTATCAGGCTCGTGCTGGGTTGCTTCAGATGCACGGCCAAAGCTTCACCCCGAGTTTACGTTTCGCCGGAGTTCAGTTTCAAACGGCAGAAGAGCTTTTTCTTGATAACGATACGGCTCGGGGTAGTCGGCTTGAGATATTCGTGCCATCGCGATCAACAGTGAAGTTTTTTCGAGATGGGCAGCTTTTGGCGGTGAAAGTCTTGGATTTCGGACTGCAAGAAGTTGATACATCAGCCTTCCCTCAAGGTTCCTACGATGTTGATATAGTAATCACTGACAGTGCTGGACGAGATACACAGGAGCGGCGATTCTTTACAAAGGCTGGGTTCTTAGCCTCTCGCACAAAGCCAACAATCTATCTCTCTGCGGGAACAGTGAGAGATACGTTGGAGGTTCTTGATATACCGCTAGGAGAGCTCGGCATCCGTATGCGGGCTTCGGACTTCTTTGATTTTTCGGTTGGAGTAGCCGCCACAGATGAGAATTCAATCGCAAATACCGAGCTGAATGGTTTATACGATGTTGTGCGGGTTGGGCTAAGTGGCGCGGTGTCCCCAAATGGAGACCGCGCTGAAGCGGCTAATGTAGGATTTACACTTCTTGGGGTTGGCGTATACGGGCGAGTGTCTCGTGCCGATGGGCAAGATACAGTTAGTGCGGTTGTAACACCGATACCAGACGTTCCTAATTTTCTTCCGCAACTTGCCAGTCAACAGCGAGATCTCGTTATTCAAACTCAACGAGGCACCACACTTTCAATCGCTAGAAGTGTTGGTCCTTTTGACATGCGCTACAACATTCAGCGCAATAAAGTGGGTTTTGATGATACTAGGTATGCTGCTGGGCCGTCGTTAGATTGGCGAGTGATATCGTCTATCGGCAACAATGTTACCTTGCGAATTGGCGATCTTAAGACGGAGAGTGGTTCGAATAGGATTGTTCAGGGCTTCTTTCGGCATGCACTTAATCCAAGGTGGAACTTGGAAGCGCAGCTCTTGCAGCGTTGGCAGGATGATCAGGACGAGTCGTTGGGTTTGTTGGGCTTTAGCCACAATTCATTGCAGATGGCGTCTTCTACTGGCGAGCGGTTGCAGGTGTTAGAGGAAGCTCGCCGATTAAAGAATTCTAGCTCCGATGGTAAGAACTCTACAACCGACAGTTTGACCTCAAGTTTAATTGGGGATCTTACCACCGACTACATCCGCACAGGGGCTTTTGTTAGAGACGTGCGAATTCGCGGAGGTTCAGAAAGTACCTCAGTAGGGCTGAATGCTCAAAGTACGGTGTTTATCTCCAATACTGGAGAGGTGGATGTGGCTCATCCACCGCAAAATGACTGTGTATTTGTAGCGGAGCTTGAGGGTAACCGTTTGTCTGAAGATGACGAGTTCGACGTCATGGTAAATGGACAGCGGCAGGGTATCGTCTCTGTTGGCGAGCGGGCGATCGTGTCGTTAACACCATATCGCGTGTATAAGGTTGGGCTTATGGCTAAGGCGTCCTCCAGCCTTGTCGATTACGACGCTGCCGTTCATGAGGTGACGCTATTCCCAGGAAACGTAGCAACGCGTGTTTGGAAAGTGAATAAAGTCTATGTCCTGATTGGCAGGCTTATCGACGAGCAGGGTAACCCAATTAGTAAAGAGCGGGTTCGTGGTGCCGAGGGATACGGTTTTACAGAGGATGACGGAACCTTTCAGATCGAAGTCACCGGACTAAGTA